>JAKEIB010000311.1 GCA_022614705.1 Planctomycetota bacterium
ATCGCCACTAACAAGCCGAAAGCCACTCCGTTTCTGTATTTAATTCCTTCGGCGTCGGGCGAAGGCTGGATCGGAATCGAAAAAGATACAAGACAGTTGGTGATTACCGATGAAGAGTTTCAAATCATCAAACGCTTCGAAGAATTTCGTCCCGCGAGATCGTTTGGATTCCAACTGGATTGGTCCCCCGACGAACGCTTCGTCATTTGGCGAAACCAGATTGGCTTTGACCACTACAGCAATTGGGAAGGATTCCGGATGAATCTCGACTCTGGCGAGAAGCGAAAACTAGACGGCCGGTTTATGGGTGAGCAGATCGCTTTTACAGGGCGCGGCGGAGAATTCTTTCGCTGCGGCCAAGACGGTGTTCGGTCAAAATCGTGGACCGCTGATCTGATCACCGGCGCACATCTAACAATTATCCCAGAAGGCGACGGACCTGAGCACGACGTTTGGCGAATCAAGGTGGACCCAAAGGATCCAGAATTCTCGGGAACTCCGCCGCTTCGCCCCGCTCCATGCTGCGAATTATTTGCGATTGGTCTGCCGCGTAAGACTGGCAAGCGTACTGGATGGATTTGGCACCTGATCGATCGCCAGGGAAAGACGTGGCCATTCCCAGGCGCGGACAATGGCCAATACCTCTCTCCGTTCGAAGTAGTTGGGTTTGCCGAAGGCGGCAAGACCGTCATCGCCCACAACGCAAAGCGTCTTTTCGCATTTCCAGTCGCAACAATTACAAACTCCGCGAATTAAACTGCCAAGCAACTCGTCATGGCATCTCCATACTCAATTGCTGGTGGCCAATAACACTAGTAGACAAATGTATCATAATTTGCTACATTCGGCGCAACACTCGCTCTTTGATAATTGAACAACAGAGCTGACAACTATCCGTTCTCAGCCGTCAGTCAGGCAGAAAGCCCGCGAGAACGGACGTAAATTCGGCGAATTATGCGCGACCGCTGCGCTCGACGGCGCTTGCCTCGCAGGCACTTATTAGTTCCGCGATGCGCAAAACTCAAGTGTTTTGCACGAGAAGTGTGGGACCCCTTTTGGCGCGCGAAACGTACCCGCTTGCAAGGCAACGAGTTAGGTCGTCGCTCGCCGGAAGGCTTCGTGCAAAACCATCTGGCGCTCGGGGGTCTAGAAGGTTTTGCGCAGTGAGCTCACAATTGACGCGCATAACTATGCACTTGCGACGGCAACGGCACACCGACCCGACACCCGGTCGGGCACCGCCCGAAGGGTGGTCCGGCTGCCGGGTGCCCGCTGCCTGCTACACTCCAACGGAGACGCGTTGAGCCAAAGAATTCGCCGTTTGCGATTTTGCCCAGCGGCTCTTGGCCCAGCGAGTCAATCGCACAGCCTGCGAGCGCCAAGAGTCGATCGGCGTGTACGTGAGGCGGTAGGTCGATTCGGTGCGCGTCCGCACGCGGCGTTTGTGTTCGCGCTCGCCGGGGCCGAGGTCGATCGAGCGGTCGCCGCGGAGAAAACTGTCTTCAATCGAGTGAAGCATCAATGCGGAGCCGAGACCGCTGACCGAAGGGTCAAAGCCGGTGCGGAGCGCGGACATGTGAGCGCGGCAGTGGTAGCCGTACAGGAACGCAGCGGGCCGGCCATCGACCACCAGCAGACTGATGTCGGCCATGCCGAGCCGTGCCGCGGCGGCGTGGACGTCGCGGAAGAAGCCCCGCACGCGGTCGTGCGTGAGCGTGTTGCCGTGCGTGACCCCTGCCTGCCAACTGACCCGCGCGACTGCTTCGCACATCTCGTAATAGTCCCAGCCTGGATCGCCGTCGCCTTCCGTGGCTGGAGCGGGCCGATGGCGAATGAATTCCCCGCGGCCGCTGTCGAGCAGGTGGCGAATCGTGCGCCGAAACTGGCGCCGAATCGAGTGCGATTTGCTGGCCAGGAATTCGTTCCAGTCATTCGGGAAATCGATGATCGACGTCCACTGATATTCCGTCTTTTGGCTGAGCATGCCGGCGGCACGCAGGGCGCGGGCCGACTTGCCGCCCGCCGACGCGTCGCCCGCAACCCAGCGTAGCTCGATCATATCCCAATCGCGCGGCGAGCGACGAATGTGCCGCATCGCGGCCATCATCGTGGCGGCCGGATTGGGACCGATCGGGCCGTACCAAGTGCCCCAATCATCGAGCGGATAGGTGAGTACGCGAACCGTGCTGAGGCGATGTTTTTCACGACGGACACACAGCGGCAGGATGCCCAACGGCTGGCCCGCGGCGTACGGTATCAGCACGCGGAGTTTTTGGTCGTGGCCGAAGTGCCGCCAACATGCCTCCAGCCAATCGAGCGTAAGGAAGAAGCTGGCCTTGGGCGTGGCCGCGAACAGCGAGTTCCACAGCATTCGATAGCTGGACAGCTCTTCGATATCGTTGATTTCGACAACTTCTGCCATGGAAGCTGAACCGGTAGCGGGCGGCGCGATGGACGGCGTGGGTGTGTCTCGCAACCGGTATGCCGTCGCGGCGCCGATGAGGTTTTTCCGGGGTTGCACGGCCACTTCGGTTCGAATCGCGTTGCTAAAACGCCTCAAGTCGCTCCGATTTCGACAAGTCACGTTGCCAAAAAACTACATCCGCGATTTTGTTGGGGCCCATGCCTGATAGACTGATTTGCATGAGCGATTCCGCCCGACAGACGCTGATCGAGCAAATTCACGCCAGCGGGCGGCGATTCGTGTTGTCGATTACGGGCGGCGGCAGCGGCGCGGTGGCAGCCCTGTTGCAAATGCCGGGTGCGTCGGCGTCCGTGCTCGAAGCGGTGGTCCCATATTCGGCCAGGGCACTCCACGACTGGTTGGGCGGACCGGTGGACCAATATTGCAGCGCGGCGACGGCTCGCGCGATGGCCATGCGGTCGTTCGAGCGTTCCCGCGAACTCTCGGATGATGAGCCGCACACGCTATGCGGCATCGGCGCCACGGCCAGCCTTGCCACCAATCGGCCGAAACGCGGATCGCATCGGATTCACGTTGCCTGGCAATCGGCGACGACGACGGTCGTCGCGACGTGCCGTTTTACAACGGGCACAGGGACTCGGGCGGACGAGGAGGATGTGTCTGCGCAGCTTATACTCGGCGCGATTGCCGAGGCGTGCGAGGTTTGCACGCCGCGGTCGATCACAACATCTATCGAAATCGAAACCGACCGATGCGAGCAGCGCGCGCCGGATTCATGGACAGAACTGCTGCTCGGCCGCAGGGCGACCGTGATGATTCCCGCGGGCGACGAAACAACTCGACGTGCGGTACTGTTTCCCGGAGCGTTCAATCCACCGCATCGGGGTCACGAACGCATGGCCGAGATCGCGGCCCAGCGTTGCGGCGGTCCCGTGACGTTCGAGCTCTCGATCGCGAATGTTGACAAGCCCTCGCTGGATTTCATTGAAATCGCCGACCGGCTCGAACAACTCGCCGACCGACGAGTGTTGTTAACGCGTGCTCCGACGTTCGTCGAGAAGGCGCGGCTGGCGCCGGGCTGCACGTTCGTGGTTGGCGCGGATACGATCGAGCGCGTTGCCGATCCCAGCTACTACGGCAGTGACACGGCCCAGCGCGATGCGGCGATCGCGGAACTCGCAACGCTCGGGTGCCGCTTTCTCGTATTTGGCCGAACGCTGGAGGGACGTTTCGCGCCGCTGTCGACCGTGAAGATTCCAGCGTCGCTCCGCGCGCTGTGCGACGAGGTGCCCGAATCGGAGTTCAGCGCCGACGTTTCCTCGACGGAGCTGCGTCGGGCGGAAACCGAGTGACATCACGTTCGTCACGATATTCGGCCCGATAATTGCCCGATGAATCGCCACACCCTATATTCATCAGGTGTCGGGTGTCAGGGGTCAGAATTCGAGGCCTGACACCTGACACCCGCTAGCGTCCCAAATGCCAAAAAGTTATGGCCGCCGAGAAATCAACAATTGCTACCGCTCAGAAGCCGTTCTTTGTCGGCATCGACGTCGGCGGCACGAACATCAAGTTCGGATTAGTGGACGATAACGGCCAAACGCTGGCGTATCACACCATTCGCACAGAGCAGGACAAAGGCGCGGAAGATGCCTGCAGCCGGATGGGGCAGGTGGTTCGAAAGCTTGTCGAAGAAGCGGGTGTGAAGATGAGCGATGTTGCCCGCGCCGGCCTCGCCACGCCGGGACCGATGGACATCGCCGCCGGCATGCTGTTGCGACCTGGCAATTTGCCCGACTGGTGGGATTTTCCGATTCGCGATCGAGCAAGTCATCACACGGGCTTGCCCGTCGCATTTGCCAACGACGCCAACGCGGCCGCTTATGGCGAGTTCTGGTGTGGGGCCGGGGCACAGTATCACAGCCTTGTGCTCCTCACGCTGGGCACGGGCATCGGCGGCGGGATCATTGTCGGCGACACGCTGATCGAAGGCGAGCATAGCTGCGGAAGCGAGTGTGGGCACATCCTCGTGAATCCGGCCGATGATGCTCCGATAGATTCGCTCGGCAAACGTGGCTCGCTCGAAAGTTACGCAAATGCCTCGGCCCTGGTCGACCGGGCGCTCGAGGCGCTGGGCAGTTCGACCGTGACGTCACTCGCCAAACGCCGCGCGACGGGCGAAGAAATCACGCCACGCGTGATTGCCGAGGAAGCGGAACGCGGCGATGAAGTGGCCCGGCAGTGCATCATGGAAACCGGGTATTGGCTCGCCATTGGCATCGTGTCGTTCATTCACACGATTGACCCGGACGCCGTTCTACTGGGCGGCGCGATGACCTTCGGCGGCAACGAGAGGCCGGTAGGTCGCGAGTTTTTGCAAACGATTCGCGACGTGGTTCGCCCGCGCCTGCTCGAGCCACTGCGCGAGACGGTGCGGATCGAATTCGCGTCACTCGGTGGGGATGCTGGTTACATTGGCGCGGCCGGGCTTGCGCGGTTGGAACATCGGAAGAAACGGTAGCCACGAAAAGCACAAAAAGACACAAAAACCAGAGCGATCTTCAGCAACCATTGGCCATCAAAGTGTTGTTTCGTTTTTGTGTCTTTTCGTGCTTTTTGTGGCCATTCGCTCTTTTGCTGCGTACGCTACTGCTAGGTGAATACGTGAGCAACCGCCGGGCATCTTTGTGGCAGCTTCGCACGCGTGCGCTCAGCATTCCGCGGCGGCCGCTGGTGATGGGCATCGTCAATGTGACGCCGGATAGTTTTTCGGACGGCGGACAATTCATCGACGCGGACGCTGCGGCCCGTCACGCGCTGCAATTGGTTGCCGACGGGGCCGACCTGCTCGACATTGGCGGCGAAAGCACGCGGCCGTATTCTGAGCCGGTTGCCGCCAATGAAGAGCTTCGGCGGGTGTTGCCGGTGATCGAGCGACTCGCTTCGCAGGTGGCCGTGCCCATATCGATCGATACGAGCAAAGCGTCGGTTGCTCGCGCCGCCATTGATGCCGGGGCGGAAATCATCAACGACGTCACCGGGTTTGAGGGCGACCCTCAAATGGTCCAGGTGGCCCTCGACTCGGCCGCCGGCGTTTGCGCGATGCACATGCAAGGCACTCCGCAAACGATGCAGGACGACCCGACGTATGACGACGTGGTAAAGGAAGTGCGCGAATACCTTCGACAGCGGCGCGACGCTCTAATCTCGGCCGGGATTTCGCGCGAACGAATCTGCCTCGACCCAGGCATTGGGTTCGGAAAAACTCACGAGCACAACATCGCCCTCATGGCGAATTGCCGAACCTTTCACTCGCTAGGTTGTCCGCTCCTTGTCGGCCACTCGCGCAAAAGTTTTTTGGGCAAGCTGATCGGCGACAAGGAAGCCGATCGCACGAACGCGACGGTCGGCGCCGCGCTCGCGCTGGCAGTGCAGGGCGTGCAAATTGTCCGCGTCCACGACGTGGGTGCGGTTCGCCAGGCGCTAGCAGCCTTCGAGGCGTCCGGCGGCTTAGAAAGCCGGTAGATACGCTGTTGCCGCGGCGAGCCAACGTTGACCCAAGTCCGTATTTTGACGATACTTACAGGGTTCGGCTCCGATAAAAGTTTCATCCATGGCTGTAGCCGCTGAGCTCGATCTCGATCGCTACTGCGCGGACGTTGCCGCGCGGGCCAAGCGGGCGTCTGCGCGCCTGGCGTTGATCAAGACGCCCGTCAAGGATCAGTGGCTGCGGCGGTCGGCCGAATTGCTCCGCGAGCACGTCTCTCAAATCGAGCAGGCCAACGCGCTCGACCTGGCCGCAGCGCCCGGTTACGGCCTCACCGATGCGGCGATCGATCGGCTAAGACTCACGCCGAAGCGCGTCGAGGAGATCGCGGTTGGACTCGAACAGGTTGCACAATTGACGGACCCTGTTGGCGAGGTCATGCGCTCAACGAAGCGTCCCAATGGACTGCGGATCGACAAGGTTCGCGTTCCGCTGGGCGTCGTGTTCTTCATCTACGAGTCGCGTCCGAATGTGACGGCGGATGCGGCGGCGATTTGCGTGAAGTCGGGCAATGCGGTGATCCTTCGCGGTGGCAAGGAGGCGATTCACTCCAGCCAGGCAATCGTGGACCTGTTGCACGAGGCGTCCGAGGAGGTCGGGTTGCCGGCCGATGCAGTGCAACTTGTTAACACGACCGATCGTGCCGCGGTAGGCAAGTTTTTGGCCATGCCGCAGTACATCGACCTGGCCATTCCCCGTGGCGGTGAGGGGCTGATTCGCCGCGTGGCCGCCGAGGCCAAGATGCCCGTCATCAAGCACTTCACCGGCAACTGCCACGTGTACGTCGATGCGGCGGCCGACCTCGACATGGCCCGGGAAATTGTGCTCAACAGCAAGTGCCAACGCATGGGCGTGTGCAACGCGGCCGAGTCGCTCGTCGTGCATGCCGACGTGGCGGGCGAGTTTCTGCCCTTGATTGGGCGAGCGCTCGCCGAGCGCGGCGTGGAGATTCGCGGCGATGAACGAACCTGCGAGCTCGTGCCGGAAGCGAATCCGGCGAGCGACGCGGATTACGCGGCAGAGTTCTTGGGCCCCGTGATTTCGTCGCGTGTCGTAGGGTCGCTGAATGAGGCGGTCGAACACATCAATCGCTACGGTTCGCAGCACACCGACGCGATCGTCACCGGCAATGCCAAAGCCTCGCGCGAGTTTGTCGAGCGAGTCGATAGCTCCGCCGTGATGGTCAACGCCAGCACGCGGTTCAACGACGGCGGGCAATTCGGCCTCGGCGCCGAGATCGGCATCAGCACCGACAAATTCCACGCCCGAGGCCCCTGCGGCCTCGAAGAATTGACCAGCTACAAGTACGTGGTGTACGGAGACGGACAGGTACGAGAATAGGTGTCAGGTGTCGGGTGTCGGGTGTCAGAATTCGAGGCCCGACATCTGACACCTCAACTGCAATGGAGTGCACGATGAGTGGCGACGTTCTTAGCCAGGCGGAAGTCGAAAGTCTGCTCGGCGCGATGGATAAGCGCGAGACGGAGGCAATCGCCGACGCGGCCACGAGCCGCATCCGGCACCGCGACAAGATCTCACCGTACGATTTCAAGCGGCCCGAACGCGTCGGCAAGGAGCAGATGCGCTCGCTGCAGACGATGCACGAAGCTTTCGGACGCAATTTCGGGGCCGCATTGTCGGCATTGTTACGCACGATCGTCGAGCTGAAGCTCACGAGCGTCGATCAGCTCACCTACAGCGAGTTCGTGTTCAGTTTGGAAAACCCGACGTGCTTCAACCTCATCAACGCTGCACCGCTCGAAGGGCAGTTGATCCTCGACATCAACCTATCGCTGCTGTTCCCGATCATTGATCGACTGCTCGGCGGCGGCAGCGACTCGGCGCCGCCCGCCCGCCGTCCACTCACGGAGATCGAACTGCGGCTCGTTTCGCGGATTACCGATCTATTCTGCAAAGAGATGAAACACGCCTGGGAGAATGTTCTCGATTTGAACCTGTCGATCGATCGCGTGGAGAGCAATCCACAACTAGTGCAGATCGTTCCGCCCAACGAAGTCGTCGTACTAATCAGCTTCGAGCTGACGCTCGGCGAGGCGCGGGGCATGATGAATCTGTGCATCCCGTTTAACTCGATCGAACGAATCGCCACGCGATTGTCGGCCAACAGCTGGGTAAGCTACGGCACGAAAAAAGCGACGCCGGAGAACATCCAGCGCATCAGCAATCAGCTCAACGGCGCGGTTGTAGAAGTCGTCGTCGAGCTGGCGGAGACGAACATTTCAACCTCCGACCTGATTGGACTGCGAGTCGGCGACATCATCGCCACGGAGAAAGATGTCGAACGGCCACTCGTCGTGTCGGTCGAGGGCCGGCCGAAGTTTCATGCTCAACCGGGCGCATTTAAGGGGCGCAAGGCCATTCAGGTGATCGGGACTATCGGCTGAATCGCTACATAGCCGTTTTCTCCTTTCGCATCGCGTTGTGGTATAATTGCTCGAAAGGAGAACAAACCTTGAACAATCGAATTGCCGTCGATCCGACCGTCCATTTTGGCAAGCCATGCGTGGCTGGCACGCGTATCACGGTGCAAAACGTGCTGGAACTGGTCCGAGAAGGACTGAGTTTTGGTGAAATTGTCGACAGCTATTATCCCGACTTGAGCGTGGAGGACGTTCGCACCTGCGTTCAATATGCGATCGACGCCGTAGCCCTGGAAGACATCCATTTGGCTAACACGAATTCATGAGATTGCTCGCCGATCAAGATGTCTACGCGATGACGTTGGCATTGCTCCGAAATCGCGGGCACGATGTTTCGACGGTTAGCGAGATGGGACTTTCTCAAGCGACCGATCTCGCCATTCTCCAAACGGCGATCCAAGACAAACGGATACTGCTCACACGAGACCGAGACTATGGAGGTTTGATCTTTGCCCGATCCATCCATGGCGGCGTGATCTATCTGCGAATCGCTCCTACAGTGTTGCACGCGACCCACGACGAACTGCTGCGCGTGCTAAGTCAATACGGCGAGGTCGAGTTGTTGAATGCTCTCGTTGTCGTCGAGGCGGGCAGGCATCGCTTTCGGAAAATCACTGGGTGAATTGAAGGGGGCACTAGAGCGATGACGCCAACGCCGGTTTGAACGCGGTTGGCGGCGACTTGGAGCCGACGATCGCACGCACGGCTTCGACGAGCATCAATGCGGCCAGGACGATTAGCACGACGCCCACCCACGGCACGGGGTCGGTCGGCATCGCGAATTGACCGCTTGCCGCATCGAAGAATCTGGGCAGCGTCATCTTTGCAAGCGCCCACGTGCTCATGGTGTACATGACGACCGTGGGCAATCCGGTGATGAGCCACACGAGCGGGCTGCGCCGCGTGCGCCAAAGCCAGACCGTGACGCCCAACAGCGTGAGCGCCGCCAGCAATTGATTGCTGGCCCCGAACAGCGGCCAAAACACCTTCCAAACGGCGATCGGCTCGCCGTTGGCGTTAAGCGTCGTACGCATCACGAAAAACAGCGGCACGCCGGCCGTGAGCGCCGAGCCCAGCAGCCGCCCGGCCCAGTTGTGCAGGCCGGTAAGCTCCTGCACAATGAATCGCCCCAGCCTCGTGCAAACGTCCAGCGTGTCGTACACGAACGTGGTGAATGCCATCAGTCCGAACGCCATGGCGAACGTCGTCGGTATGTTCAGCACGTTCAAAAACTGGCTGATGCCGTGGGCGTACACGATGTTCGCGTCGCGTTCGAGCAGTTTAGAACCTGCGGGCAATATCATCACGCACGCCAAGGCGAGCGTGGCCACCATGGCCTCGAGCAGCATCGCGCCGTAGGCGATCGGCCGGGCGTCCGTCTCATGGCTGAGCTGCTTCGACGTGGTGCCAGAAGCGATCATTGCGTGAAAGCCGGAGCACGCGCCGCAGGCGATTATCACAAACAGGAACGGCATGAATGTTTCGCCGCCCTTGCCCGTCGCATCCCATCCTTTGAACGCGTCGAACTGCACGGTGAAGCCGCCGAACACGACGCCCACCACGCCGGCCAGTAGCGCCGCGTACAGAAAATAGCCGCCCAAATGGCCGCGCGGTTGCAGCAGCAGCCATACGGGCACCACGCCGGCGACTAAGCAGTATGCGAGCAGCAGCACGTCCCAAATCTTGCGGGCCGTCACGTCCGCTTCGGCAAGAGATTGGCCGGGCCGAAAGTGCTGGACGATTAGCCCCAAATCGAGCGGCGCGAATTGCCCCAGCCAGATCACGACGCCCACCAACGGCACAAAGATCACCGTGGCCAAACCGAGCGAAAGCCGCGTGTACCGAAGCAACAGGCCCATGATCACGGGCAGAGCCAGATAGAGCAGCGACGACGTGGCAATCGCGCCGCCCGTCACGCCGCCGCTTTCGCTGATTGTCTCCGCCGTGACCGCCGACGGATCTGGCACTACGGCCGTGCCGATGCGCAATTCTTCCGATCCGACCAGAAATGCGCCGGCCGTGATATCTGCAAACGCCACGATGATGTACACCAGGGCGAGCCAAATAAAAATCAGAAACAAGATGTACGACAACTGGCTCATGTGGTCGCGCACCACCTCGGCGATGGACCGGGCTTTATGGCGGATGGACGCGGTGAGGGCCGTCATGTCGTGAACGCCGCCGATGAAGATTGAACCGATGAGGATCCACAGCAGCGCGGGCAGCCAACCGAAATAAATTCCGGCCAGAATGGGCCCGACGATTGGCCCGGCCGCCGCGATCGCCGAAAAGTGCTGGCTGAGGAGAAACTTCGGCTCGATGGGGTCATAATCCACGCCGTCGCGCAGTTCGACGGCGGGCGTTGGCCGGCGCGAATCGAGCTGGAGGAATCGGCTCAGGAACCGTCCGTAGGTGAAATAGGCGGCGATCAGCACCGCCCCGGTGATTGCCACGATCGCCAACAGACTCATGCGATTCACTCCCGCGCGGCCAACCCCTGTCATCCTGAGGGAGGCTTTGCGACCGAAGGATCTGCCCTAAGAGATTCGTCGCTATGCTCAGAATGACAAATCTCACATTAATTCACGATAACGGCGTGAGAAAAACGGAGCAAGCCGAGCCGTTGGCCACGCGCGCGTTACGCCCTATAATTCTTGCCAACTCACCTTTTTCAAATCGATGCGGGAGCAATTGTGGCGGAGCGAGTCATTATTGTGGGCAGCGGCCCAGCGGGCTGGTCGACGGCGATTTATGCCGCGCGGGCCGAGCTGAAGCCGCTGGTGTTTGAAGGCGCAATCACCGAAGAGAATCGACTGTCCGGCACGCTGCCGCTGGGACAATTGGCACTGACGACCGAGGTCGAAAACTACGCCGGCTTTCCCGCCGGCGATTTGAAAACGTTTTTGGAAACGGCGATCGACCCCGACCGGCTGCAATTCATGAACGTCCATGAAGGGAAGCATGCCGTCACCGGGCCGGAGTTGATGGAGCTGATGCGGCAGCAGGCGATCAACTTTGGCACGCGAATCGTCACCGACGACGTGGTCGAAGTCGACCTAGAGCGCCGGCCATTTGTCGTACGAACGCTGGGTGGCACTTCGCATGAGGCGCACGCCCTGATCATCGCCACGGGTGCTCGCGCAAACTATCTGGGTCTGCCGTCGGAGGAAGCGTTCAAGAATCGCGGCGTAAGTGCGTGCGCCGTGTGCGACGGCGCGTTGCCGCGGTTCCGCAATAAGCCGCTCGTCGTCGTTGGCGGCGGCGACTCGGCCGTGGAAGAGGCCACGTTTCTGACAAAATACGCGTCAAAGGTTCACATGGTTCACCGCCGCGACAAGCTGCGAGCCAGCATGATCATGCAGGAGCGGGCGCTCGGCAATCCGAAGATTCAGTTGGAGTGGAACCACACGCTGGACGAAGTGCTCGGCAACGACAAGGACGGCGTCACCGGCGTGCGACTGAATAGCACTATCGACAATGGCAAAAAGCAGATCGACGCCAGCGGCGTGTTCCTAGCGATCGGTCACACGCCCAACACGGGATTGCTCAAGGGGCAAGTCGCACTGACGGAGAAAGGCTACATCAAATGGACTCAGCCGTTTCGCACGTTGACGAGCGTCGAGGGCGTATTCGCGGCCGGCGACGTGGCGGATGATTATTATCGGCAAGCGATCACGTCGGCGGGCACGGGCTGCATGGCGGCGCTCGATGCCGAACGCTGGCTGGCAAGCGAAGGGATTCACTGAGATTGTAGCTGGGGTCTGTGACCCCGGCTTTTACGCGGGTTGCCGGCCTCAAAGAGGCCAGCTACAGAATTGAGCTTCATGTCGCCATGACCAAACCGGCCAAACTAGCACTGGAAGACGGCACCGTATTCGTCGGCACCTCGATTGGCGCCGATGGCGAAGTCGACGGCGAAGTGTGTTTCAACACGTCGATGACCGGCTACCAGGAGATTCTCACCGACCCTAGCTATCGCGGGCAAATCGTCGCGATGACCTACCCGCAGATCGGCAACTATGGTGTGAATGCCGAGGACGTGGAAAGCGGCCGGCCGCAGTTGGCGGGTTTCGTCGTCCGCGAGCATAGCCGCACGCAGAGCAATTTCCGCGCGGAGCAGAGTCTTAGCCAGTATCTCCAGCAGTGGGGCATCGTGGCCATCGAATCGATCGACACGCGCGCCCTGGTGCGCCGACTGCGCTCGGGTGGGGCGATGAAGGGAGTTTTGTCGACGGTTGATCTCGACGACGCAAGCCTGGTGGCGAAGGCGCGCTCATGCCCCGGCCTGGTGGGCCGCGATCTCGTGCGCGAAGTGCTGCCGGATCAACCGTTCGAGTGGCACCAGCCGCTAAGTGAGTGGACGCATTTGCGAAACGTAGCGGCAGGCGGCTCGCCGGCCGTAGTGCCGACAGGCGAGCCGCCTGTCGCTACGAAAGCTCCACATGTTGTGGCGCTGGACTACGGTATGAAGTGGAACATCCCGCGGCACCTGGTGGATCAGGGCTGCCGCGTGACAGTGCTGCCGGGCGTAGCGACCACGGAGGAAGTGCTCGCGCACAAGCCGGACGGTGTATTCCTTTCCAATGGTCCAGGCGACCCCGAGCCACTGGAATACGCGATTAGCACAATCCGCGGTTTATTGGGTAAGAAACCAATCTTCGGCATTTGCTTGGGGCACCAACTTCTCGGGCTCGCCTGTGGCGCGAAAACGTTCAAGCTGAAGTTCGGCCATCGCGGCGCCAATCATCCGGTGCAGAATCTCGACACCGGCGCCGTCGAAATTACGTCCCAGAACCACGGCTTCGCGGTGGCCGAGGAGTCGTTGCCGGATTTCCTCGAGGTAACGCACCGCAGTCTTAACGACGGCACGATCGAAGGGCTGTCGCACCGCGAAGTGGCTGCTTACAGCGTCCAGTATCATCCGGAGGCGTCCGCGGGGCCGCACGACAGCCACTATCTGTTCCGCCGGTTCTTGGAGTCGATCGAGGCCGGAAGTCGATTGACCCGTAGCTGAATTCGCAAGAATTCAGACAGGGTAACGATCGGCTGAACTGTTGCGTGTTCAGCTACATGCGAATCAAAGCTCACCACGCTTTCACGGCCAGCAGCGAGATGACCTCGATGGCGGCGAAGACTTTGTGCGGCGGATGGTTGGGTTCATTTCGCAGCTCGTTCCACACGCTCTGAGCGCGGCGCAGATATTGGAGCCGCGATTCTTCGAGTGCGTCCGGCCCCAGCTCGTTGAGCGATTTTTGCCAGGCATCGATCGCGGTTTCCAATGCCGTGGGGTCGCCGTCGATCGCCTCGAACATCAGGTCGTCGAGCCACTCGAGCTTCGCGAGCACGTCCGGGTCTGTCGGCTCGTGCTTTACATGGTGCAGATGAGGCGGACCAAACGCCGCGGTCGCAGGTTTGCGTTCCGGCGTCGACGCCTCGTTCGATTCGCTGGGATCATTCGGGGACATCGCACACTCCATATTTAGCCGCCGGTCATTGACCGGCGGCTAAGTGGGGCAACCTAACGGAAGCCGCGCACGACAATGGTTTACCGCCAGGAAAACCGCGCGGCCATTCCGGGGTTGTTCCAATTCTCGTCTAACTCCGCCATTAACCAACCGAACGGCTCGATGACGCCGTGCGGTTCGACTCGCAGTGGAACCTGCTGCTTGCGGCCGTAGTTGTCGCGAAAGGCCGTCGCGCCCGCCACGGAGCAGGCAAACGCCTCGTGCCGTGGAAACCGCTCGCGGCAATCGTTCCACAACGCGCCGGCGTGAGCCGTGGCAAAGTCGCGGGGGTTATTGTGCAGGCGGTCGCACTGATCGGCCTTCGTAAGCACGAGCGCCAGCGGCCGACGCTCGACGCCGCGCTGCCGCCGGCTTTGCGCTTGCTCGTCGCGCAGCTCGCCGATCAGCGACAACAGCTTGAGCGTGACGAAATCTTGCGCATGATCACCGGCCTGCAACCGCTCGGCGTCCGCCAACACCATGACGGCGGCACACTTCGCCAACAGCGAGCGGATGGCCGGATATCGGCCCGACCACTCGGTTTCGGTCGCCAGCGCTTCGCCGGACACGTCCGGAATCGCCAGTTCCAGCGGCCGACGGCGCCGCCGGCAATCGAATTGACAATGCACCCAGTGCCAATGTTCGGCTCCGGCCGGCGTTTTTTCCGGAAACCAACCGGTGGCCAGCGCCGTCGTCGTGGTTTGTTGCAACGAAATCGACATCGGCCCGCGGGTGGTGGACCGCAGCAGACTCACGTGGCGGGTCAACATGTCCATCAGCATGCCCAGGTATACGGTTTTACCCGCGCCGCTGGCGCCGATCACCGCGATCAGGTGCGGCCGCTTCTTCACCGATTGCGTTTGGTGCGCGAGGCTCATCGGCGAGGAGCAGTTGCGGCAGCGAGCCGCGGAGCAGCAGTTTTCCTGATCGCAGACGAGGCATTCGATGGGCGCGGCCTGTTGAGCGAGCAAGTACGTTTCAATCGGTAGTTGGGCTAGGTGTGTCATCGTTGTAAAGGTCGGAGGTCAGAGGTCGGAGGTCGTGCGAGCTTTAGCAGGCGGCCAGCTCGGCTTCCGGTTGTTCAGGTACGGTTTCCGTTTCGGGTTGAGCCGGCGCCGAAGCTATCGGCGCTTCCAAGTCGCGCATGGACAGGGCCAGCCGGAAGCCGATGTTTGGCCGTCGCGATAGTGCGTGTTCGCCGCTCTGGTAGTGGCACGTGGCATGGTTTTCGAAGTACGTGTCGAACGCACCACCACGAATGCTCATGACCGATTCGGAAACGTGCAGCGATGGGTCGCCCAATTCAGCCAACGGCGTCGCGGTCCATTCCCAGACGTTGCCGATCAACTGATGAATGCCGCCCACGCTTACGCCGCCGGGAAACTCGTCAACCGAGACCGGGCCCTGGGCGCCGGAGCCAAACAGGTGGGCCCGGCGAACATCGAACGATTCGCCCCACGGATAGCGTCGTTGGGCGATGCGGCCCGGCGCCGTTTCGACGGGCCAGGCGCCGGCTTTGGTCCATTCGGCATCGTTCGGCAAGCGTTTGCCCACCCAGCGGGCATAGGCCCAAGCTTCAAACCAACTGATGCCGACGACGGGCAGTTGCTGCTCGCCGCCCGCGTGCCGGCCATCGGACCAATAGCGCGGTCCGGGGCAGCCGGTTCGATCCACGAAATCGAGCAACGCCGGCAACGCCTCCTCGTGCCAGAATTCGAGCTGCTCGTAGCCGCCCGCATCGACGAATTTCTGGTATAGCTCGTTCGTGACGCAGTATCGGTCGAGATATGCGGGCTCGACGGCCACCAAGTTTCGCGCCGCCAACTTTGGATCGACGTCGCCCCCGCCGCCCACCGAATGCGACTGCTCGGCAAGCTGGCCGAGCAGCACACGGCCGGCCGGCACGAGCGCCATGGCTTCGTCGAGCTGCCGGACCGCGCGCAGTATCTGCGACTGCGTGAGGTGCTGCTTGGTTTCGGCCCGTAGCAGCAGCGCGTACCGATCGTTGGAAAGTAGGTCGTCCACAAAGGCGCCGATGCTCTGAGGAGCACCGCTATGTTCGGAGCCATGCAGCGCGCGCGCGACTCGGGACGAGCGCTGACGGGCGGCTTGGTCTTTGCCGTCAAGCTCGTCGTCGCTCGCTGCTTGTTGGGCCTGATTGCCGGTAAACCAACGACGCCAGTGAGTCATGATAAATCACCTTGCCTTTTTGGATGCGGGTCGATCCATCGCCCTTTGCTGACGCAGCTTGCCGAATTGCTCCATCACGGACGCGAACACCGGATTATCCGGAGTGCGCTCAACACGTTTTACTTCGGGCCGCTCGGTCACTTGTGGTTGTACGACTTTCGTTTCGGATTGCGATGCCATTTCGCCACTTTCGAGGCGGCGTTCTGCCACCTCGCGCAAATGCCGCGATTCGTCTGCCCACTGCGTGCGTTCCCCTTCGCGCGCCTGCCGGAGCGCTTCGATCGCGGATTTTAGTTCCTTTTCTCGGGCCCGCGAGTGCTCGAGCTCGCTGCAAACTTCAGTGCGGCGGACGTCGAGGGCGCGCAACTCGTCGGTGCGCGCCAGCAACATCGACGTCATCGCCGCGATCTTGTCGCGAGCGGCGTTCAACTCCGACGTTACTTCAATCAATCGTGTGTGATGCTGAGCAGCCGCCGATTGGTTCTGCTCACTCTGTTCCCGCTCGCTGGGAAGCTCCTCGGTGCTGGATCGAAGGCTTGCGGTCAGCGTAGCGATTTCGTCGCGGGCGGCGCTCAGCTCAGCGAGATGCGACTGATTCTGGCCGGCGTCCGAGCGGTCTCGCTCCAGCTGCTCTCGCTTCCCTCGAAGCTCGTCGCGCTCGTGCGCCAATTGCCGCTGCCATTCGTCCAGATGCGACTGGTACGCCGACAGCGCCGTCAAAGACTCGCTCAATTGCGCCGCAATTGGCTCCTGTTCCGCCTGCCATTGCCGGAACGTGCCGCGAACTGCTTCACAATGGATCGAAAAAGTGTCGCTCATTGCCGCGCAACGTGGCGTGGAACCGGAAGAGAGAGCGCACGCGCACCGAGGGGCGCACGGGCTGACCCGCCGATTGTCCGCAAAGGATTCTGTCCGCAGAAAAGGAAAAGTGCGTGGGAAAAGGTGGTTGCGAAGCGGGTCCGTCCGCTTGTGACGGTGTCGTTCGCCAATGTAAACGTAGGTTACGCGCCGGCCGTTGCAACCGCTGGCGGACGGAACGCAAATCGGTACGATGGTTCTAACTCATCACCGTTCCTACAACCATCACGACCGGCGGTGCTATGTCAAAACGTCCTAGCCGGCCTCGTCAAAAGCGCACACGGCCGAATGCCGCGCGCGAGTCCACCGAAAGCCGGGCCAGCGAGGCTGTGACGATCGCATGGACATCGTCGGTGACCGGTGTGTTGGTTGCGGACCTCGTCGTCATCGCCGCGCATCTTTACGCGCGTAGTCATCCCGACGCGCAAGCCGCCAAAGCATTGGAAGCCATCATGCTACTCTCCGCGGCCGTGATGGGCGCGGCTTCGCTGGCGCTAATGCCCGTGGTGTGGCGCTCCCGGCGTGTGAAACCGCCGCAAGGTTACGCGGTGTTCGCTATTCTCGTCGCCACTGCGCCGATCTTCGTGCTCGTGGCACGGCTGGTCATTTTCTAAACAATAGCCGCGACCCAACGGGTCGCAGGGCGCCCGATCGTCAAAATTCGGCATTCCCCGGCGTGCGCGGGAAGGGGATGACGTCGCGGATGTTGGCCATGCCGGTCACGAATTGAACCATGCGCTCCAGGCCGAGACCAAAGCCAGAGTGGGGCACCGTGCCGAAGCGACGCAGGTCGAGGTACCACCAGTAGTCGGCCTTGTTGAGGCCCTGTGCGTCCATCCGCGCTTCGAGCACGTCCAGCCGTTCCTCGCGCTGGCTGCCGCCGATGATTTCGCCGACGCCCGGCACGAGCACATCCATTGCTCGTACCGTTTTGCCGCCGTCGTTGACGCGCATGTAAAACGGCTTGATCGCGGCCGGGTAGTCATACAGCACAACCGGCTCTGTGAATTTTTCTTCCGTAAGATAGCGCTCATGCTCGGCCTGCAGGTCGTGGCCCCACTCGACGGGAAACTCAAACGACTTGCCCGATGCCCTGAGCAGCTCGATCGCTTCCGTGTACGACAATCGGCGGAACTGGCGTTCGACGACGTTTTCGAGCCGATCGAGCACCGCTTTATCGACGTGTTCGGCGAACAGCTGCAAGTCCTCCTGGCAATCGGCGAGCGCGTCGCGGCAGATTCGCTTGAGAAATCGCTCGGCAAGCGCCATGTTGTCGTCGAGCTCGAAGAACGCGGCCTCCGGTTCGACCATCCAAAACTCGGCCAGGTGCCGCGTCGTATTGGAGTTCTCGGCGCGGAAGGTCGGGCCGAACGTGTAAATCTTGCCGAGCGCCGTGGCGTAGATCTCTCCTTCAAGCTGGCCCGACACGGTGAGAAACGCCGGGCGGTGAAAAAAATCCTGCGTGAAGTCGACGTCGCCCTTCTCGGTCCGCGGCGCTTCGGACGGGTCGATCGTGGAAACGCGGAACATCGCCCCGGCGCCTTCGCAGTCGCTGGCCGTGATGATCGGCGTGTGCAGGTACAGAAACCCTTCCTCCTGAAAAAAGTCATGAATCGAGCGACAAATGCGGTTCCGCACGCGGGCCACCGCGCCGAACGTATTGGTGCGTGGCCGCAGATGGGCCCATTCGCGCAGCTTCTCGAACGAGTGCCGCTTCTTCTGCAGCGGGTACTCGTCGGGATCCGCCCAGCCGTGAACGATGATCTCGCGGGCGTGAATCTCCGTGGCCTGCTCCTTGCCGCCAGAGGCCTTCACTTCGCCGCGAACCGTGACGCTGCAGCCGGGCGATAGCTTTTTGATCTCCGATTCGTAGTTTGGCAAATTCGCGTCGGCGACAATCTGGATGTTCGCGAGACAAGAGCCGTCGTTCAGCTCCAAGAAACTAAAGCCGCCCTTCGAATCTCGCCGCGTACGAATCCAACCGTGCAACGTGGCCTCCTGGCCCACGGCGGCGGGCTTACGCGCATCGACCACAGATATGCCGTGGGCCATCGGGCTAGCTCCTTGTTCCTTCATCGCGCAACGAGCGAATCGCCAGCAGCTGGAGCAACGACTCTCGATCCTTCGCGCGGCCGATGTGCTGTTTGATGCGAATCAAATCATCCAAGCCAATGGTTCGTACTTCTATCGCGCCTAGGGAGTACGTTTCGCTCGCTGGCAACAGGGATTCATAGTTTCCCAACGGCTCGACCCACCCAAGCAGATCGACGGGCCCCATCGAAGTATTTAACGTGTAGTTGTTGCCGAAGGCGAGTGCACGAGCATCGAGCACAAACGGCAGGTCCGGTGGCGCTCCACGAAGACTCGGCTTGATCTCCTCGAGTGCTCTTGCGAGGTGTTCTAAATTTGCTTGCGTGCGTCGGTAGCAGAGGTCAGTGTCATAAGTGACACGTGGACTACCCATCAGAACTTCGGCTTGACCACCAACAACAAGAAATTCAACTTCGTGGCGCAAGAGAATCGCCGAGATCTTCTCAAGATCACTCTGCTCCGTTGTCGGCTTTGCGCTGTTGTCGGCCATACTCCAATAACCGTAAGGCGCTTCGGCGGGCCCGGTCGCCGCGCAGCAATCTCTCACTAGGTGTGAGTTTCAAGTTTTCGCGAATCAACGAGAGATCTACGCCGTTGGCATCTTGCTCGCCATACCAGAGCGGGCCGTGGGGCTCGCTTCCTTCGTTGCTATTTGAGGATAACACCATATACTGAGTATACGCGAGTCCCATGTTGGCGCGTACGACAGTTTTTGCGTTCATCGAAACAAACTGTTTGGTGAACGATGCAACCAGACGACGAATTATGCTTGTGCTTTCACGTCACCGGACGGAAGGTGGTCAACTTCCTGCGCGTCGAGCGGCCGCAGCGTGAGAGCCAGTTGGCGGACTGCCACGGCGCGGGGACAGGTTGCGGGTGGTGTCGGCCGTTTCTCAAGAAGCTTTTCGAAGCGTCGCATAATGACGCAGACGTGATGCTCGAATTGCCGGCGGCCGACGAGTATGCCCGCGGCCGAACCGGCTACGTCCGCGCCGGCAAGGGCACGCCGCCAGCGGGGGCGACGCCCATCGGGCCGGCATGACCGTGTCGGCAAGAGCGCGATCAATGCTCGTGTATTGGGTGCCTGGGGCAACGCCCCAGTGGCCAGGGTTTCTGGGGCGTTGCCCCAGGCACCCGCCACTCGCAATTCGATCGCTGTCTAATCACCTGAGAGACCGCAGTATAGTTGCCATCCACTTATCGCGCTAATCGTCACGAGAATAATCGCCGAAATGATTCCGGCCAACAGCATCCACCAGCCGGTACGATACAGCGGCGGCAATTGGAAGTTGAGGTAGAGCGCCGCGAACATAGCGACCGCTATGCCGGCGTTGGTTGCCAGGAAGGAAACGATCGCGGTGAGCGTGGTGAAGTTGACATTGCTCCATACCAAACAGGTTGTTGCCAACAGCACGTAGATGCAAATCCCGAGCTGCAATTTGCCATACGATATCTGCCGCTTCGGCCAGATGGCGGTCAGGAACTCGTGCGTCACGCGGGCATAAATCTGCGGATACGCCTGCAGCGTGCCCCACAATGCAGCCAGCACGCACACATAGTAAACCCATACTAGCGCCGGATGAATGTTGGCCCAAATCGCACCTTGCTCGGTAAGCAGACTCCAGCCTTCGAACACCGACTTCAGCTCGCCGGACTTGAGCCGCGGATAGAGCACGGCCGCACCGGCCAGCATGAACGAAGCGCTAACGATGAGCAGCACCGTGGCTCCGAGGCCAATGTCCCAGCGAAGCGGCGCAAGAAGGCGGCGAAGCCGTTTGGCGTCGCGCGAGTCGTTGGGCAAATAGTCACCCGGTTTTCCAGCGGCGGCTCGCTTGCGAATGGAATCGATTTCCGAGCTGCCGCACAGGCCCCAGCGGTGAATGGCAATCCAGTTCGCATAAGCGACGTAACACATCACCGTGCCGCCGACGTAGCCGAACGTTGTGGTCATGGTAAGCAGCGGCTGCTGGCGGACGTCGGCCGGCGCCCAATCCGGAATCGGCGGCACGTATCCCACGCGGAGGAAACCGAGAAGCGCGGCCAGAAAATCGGGCCGCACCATCAGCGTTCCGGCAATCGTGCCGGCGACCAGCACGCCGCAGATAATCACCTGCTGACGTTCCAGCGACGCGAACGATACACCCGCGCCGAGCAACAGCGCAACGAGCACGAATGCCGTACCGAACAGGGACTTCCATCCATCGGGCGAGATTCCGAGCAGATTGGGCATCACGCTCGGATTCACTTGCGCGATCAGCCGTTCCAACAAGAAGTACATGAGATCGCCGCTGGGTCGCGCGATGGCGGCCCACAACGGGCCAGCTGCGCCAAGCTCGAGCGCGATGATCGTCAGCAGCAGCCAACCGCGCGGACCGGGCATCCGCGCGACGCGGGGGCCAAAGAGTTCGCCGCTCACGGCCGTATATCGGCCCATCAGATAGGTGACGCAGATTCCCTTGACCAGCACGCTGGCCAGAACGAGCCACAGCAGGCTGTAGCCAGCCCACGAGCCCGCCTTCACGACGACGATATGGCCCATCGCAATAAATCTGCAACATTGGCCTGGACAAGTACATAATATCATGGGACAAGGCGCGCGCCATGAGCGTAGGCGCCTATTCGAC
>JAKEIB010000312.1 GCA_022614705.1 Planctomycetota bacterium
CGGCCAAGCACGACGACGGCGAAACGCTCCCAAATCGGCGCGAGCCATTGGAAATCGACTTGCACGCGGCGGACGAACACGTCGCCGAAGAAAATGCAGCTGGCCGCGAGCACCAGCCACGGCCAAATGTCCTGGCTGACGACAGCCTGCGGCAAGTCGCGGCGATACGGATCGATCGCAAGCTGCGGCTCGAGCGCCTTTTGTGCCTTCTCGCGGTCCTCCGGCAATTGCGGCAGCGCCGGCATGAGCTTGCCTCGCTCGCCGCGTTTCGCCGGCAGCTCGGCCATTTGCTCGAGCAGCGTCGTATTCGTCTCGCGGTCGCGGAACTCGTCCGAATAGCCGATGTTCACGCCAGTGCGGAGCGTCGCGTCGCCGGCCATCACCATAATCATGTAACTGCCCGGCTTTGAAGAGTCGAACTCGCCCACGTAGCGGCCCGGCCCGGTCTGCTCGATGTCGAGCGTAATCGGCTGCATGTCGGGCCCGATCACGGTGCCGTTCATCGCCTGGTAATTGAGAAACTCCTCTTCGTCGTCGAGCGCGGAAATCACGACGCGCGTTTTGCTGCCCTTGACGTCGGTGGCGACGGCGAACTTGCCCGTGTCGCCGGTGGGGCGCATCGACCAGCGGACCATCTGGCTGAAGAAGCGATCATATTGATCCCAGCCAGTCCACGGCGTGGTCCAGCGCTGGCCGGCGTCGGTGGTGAACGCGACCGACTTGCCAAGCCCATACGACCAGGCGGCCAGGATCGTGGCGTTCTGCGACTCGGTCGGCACGGGCGACGTGAGAATCACGTCCACGAGCGAGTTCTCCTTCACGGTCGTGAGCACGAAGCCGCTGACCGGTGGAATCGTGTCGGCAATTCCCTGCACGATTTCGTGCTGGGCGGTGATCCGCGGACTGACCGGCGGATTCGGCTCGAACACCAACGGCCGGGCGATGCGTCGCGCTTCGCGCTGGAAGATCTTGGGCAGCGCGTTGGCGTTGTTGACCACGAAGTATTTGCCGCCGGTGGCGTTGGCGATCTTTTGCAACGTCACGCTGCCGGCCGGGCCGTGAGCGCCGACGGCTACGGTGGTGACAGTAACGCCGCCGTCTTTGAGGGCCTTCACGGTGCTGGGGCTGGGGGGCGTCGGGTCGCCGTCGCTGGCGATGATCATGTGCTTGACGGCCGCGTCCTTGCAAAGCGCGAATCCCGTGGCCGCCTTCTTCATGCCGGGATCGAAATCCGGCATGTCGCCCACCGTCATGCGATCGAGTCGGGCGAGCATCGTTTGCCGGTTCGGCCCTACCCGCAGTATTCCACCCTTGGACTGGCCCCACAGCCACGTATCGGTGCTGCCAAAGTAAACCAGCCCGCAATAATCGCGCGGCCCAAGCGCTTTGATTGCCTCCTGACAAATTACCTTCTGCCAATAGTTGGCCTTGGGGATTTCGCTGGCGTGCATATTGAGCACCAGCGCCCCGACCGGCATGACCTTGGCGCTTTTGATTTGGAAATCGACCGGCATGGCCTTTTCGAGTTCGGTGTTCGTCCAGCCGCCGGCGCCGAAGCTGTTGGGCCCGCCGATCATGATCAGCCCGCAGCCGAGTTCCTCCGTGTTTCGCACGAGCATCTGAATCTGCTCGTCGGAGAAGCTGCTCACGGTGGCCGCGTCGTCGCCGCTGGTGCGGGGCACATTGGCCAGAATCACCGTGTCATACGTCTGCAATTCGGGCAGCGACGTGAACAGCCGATTGCTGGGCTGGACGACCACCTCCAGCCCTTCGTCGCGCAACCGCTCGATAAGATGGTCGAATTCGCCCGGATTTTCCCAGTCCTCAATCAACAGTACCTGGCCTTTGCCTTGCACGTGCGTGAACGAGGTGGCCTGATTGTTTTGGGTAAGCGCATCATCGGCTGGATCGTCCGGTGTGAAGCTGGCTTCGTAGGTATAGAAATTCGCGTGCTCGATGTTCTCGGGCAGCGCCAGCACGCTCTTGCCGGGCTCGATGACGCGCGTTTCTTCGATAAGCGTTTCTTCCCTGCCGCCCGCCTTGCGAACGATGCGCAGCTTGCCGCTGACCGGCGTGGCCGCTTGCGACGCATCGCTCGATTCGTTGTTCATGACCACGCGTAACTCGAATGGCTGATTCTGACGCACGTCGGCCGGAATCGCGACCTTTTCGATGGTCACTTCGTTACGCTCATCGAGCGGCACGGGCATCGCGTCGATGCTCACGCCCGCGTCGGCAATGGCCCGCGCTTCTTCCAACGCGTCGCCGATGTTCTGGTTGCCATCGGACACGATGACGATCCGCTTGGCCGAGTCGTGCGGGAACATCGCCATCGCCCGCTGCATGGCGTTGGAGAGGTTCGTATATTCCCGATCGAGCAGGCTTTCGACCTTCGGCAGTTGAATGTCGAAGTCGATCGGCGGGACCTCGACTTCCGCATTGCGGCCGAACACGATGACGCCGGCCCGGTCGCCCTTTTCGTCCTTCCGCTGCTCGCTGATCGACTCGTTGACATAGTCGATCATCGACAGCCGGCGGTCCTCCGGAATGCTCAGCGATTGGTCCAGCAGGTAGATCACCGTCAGCCGGTCGCTGGTGCGTTGGAACTGCATCTCCGCGAGCGCCGCCACAATGAGCAGCACGACCAGCGTGCGGAACGCCAGCGCCATCATCCGCCGCCAGCGGCCAAGCCCGCTCAAGCTGCGAAAGCTGAACCACCACATCGGCGGCAGCAGCCCCAGGAGCAGCAGGTACCATGGACTATTGAAGACAAGCATGGCAGCGGAGTCCTGGCATGAGTATTTAGCGCCGGCCGCCCGGCCGGATTCCCTTGCTTACGGCACCCACTGTAAGCCTACCTGTTTGCCCTCAATCTCTCAATCGCCGCGGCCCTCGGACGCCCCTGGGCGTGACAGTCGGCCGCGCCGTGGGTATGCTTGGTTAGCGCCGATCCATAGATATTCGAGGCCTGTGCCATGAAAAATTCCCCGCCACCATCTCGCCGCGAATTCCTTAAACGCACCGCCGCGGCCGGCTTGGCTATCGCGGCCCCCACATTCATCCCCGGCCGCGTGCTCGGCTTGGAGAACACGCCGCCACCCAGCGAACACGTTCTCATCGGCGTGATCGGCGTCGGCGTGCGTTCACGGCAGCTTATCGATCAAATTCCCCCCGGCGCGCGGGTCGTCGCGCTGGCCGATTGCTACACCCAACGCGCGATCGATGCTGTCAAAGAGCGCAAGGTCAACTGGCCCGTGTACCAGGACTATCGCGATATGTTCGATAGCGAAAAGCTCGACGCCGTGATCGTTGGCACGCCCGACCACGCGCGGACGCTGCCGTGCATTCGTGCCATGCAAGCCGGGCTCGACGTGTACGCCGAAAAGCCGCTCACCGCGTATGTCCGCGAGGGCCGCATCCTGGTCGATGCCGTGCGCAAGCACAAACGAGTTTTCCAAGTCGGCACGCAACAACGGACGATGGAGATCAACCGTTTCTGCTGCGAGTTCATTCGCGAAGGAAAGATCGGCAAGGTCGAAAAGGTGTCGGGCGTAAACTACCCGGGCCCGCGACGATATGAAGGTTTGCCTGAAGAGCCGGTCCCCGAGAACGATGACTGGAACACGTGGTGCGGACCCACGGAGCTGCGGCCGTTCAACAACCAATTGCAGTTCGCCTGGGTGCAATGGCGCGATTACTCGGGCGGCGAGATGACCAACTGGGGCGCGCACGGCATTGACCAAATTCAATGGGCGCTCGGCAAAGACGGCACCGGCCCCACCGAGCTCTGGCCCGATACGCCCGGCCCCAACGGCATCGTCTCGATGCGTTACAAAGACGGCCCCACGGTGCGCTTTGAGCGCAACGGCGCGCCGATGGGCGGGGCCGTATTCTTCGGCAGCGAGTGCAAAATGGAAATCAATCGCAATCGCTTCGCCACCAACCCGGCCCATTTCGTAAAGGACGCGCCGAACCCTGCCGTGCGGGATAAATGGGAAGGCGACGGCTGGATCGCCCGGCCGCACATTCAGAACTGGCTCGACTGCATTAAATCGCGCGAGCTGCCGAGCGCCGACGTCGAAATCGGCCATCGCTCGATCACGGTTTGTCATCTACTCAACATCGCGCGCGAGCTCGGCCGGAAGTTGTTGTGGGATCCGGAAAAGGAACAGTTCGTCGGCGACGACGAAGCCAACAAACTCCTCGACCGCCCGCGTCGCGCGGGCTTCGAGCTGCCTAGCGTCTAATGAGTCTTTGAATGAACCGCCAAGAACGCCAAGTGCGCCAAGGATGCAAAGACAGAAGGGTTTTCAACGTATCCATGAGCGATGTTCGTCTGAAAATCTGATTTCTAATCATATCTTGGCGTTCTTGGCGTCCTTGGCGGTTAAAACTTTTCGTGATTATGGTGCTGCATGAAATTCGGCATGAACTTGCTGTTGTGGACCGATCACCTGCACGACGGGCTGATGCCCGTGTTGCGGCAACTCAAGGAAGTCGGTTACGACGGCGTGGAAGTGCCGATCTTTAGCGCCGACGAGGAGCTCTATCGTACTTGGGGTCAACGTCTCGATGGACTTGGTCTGGAGCGAACAGCCGTCACGATACGCACCGAGGCGGATAACCCGATCTCGCCCGACCCCAAGGTGCGCGCCGCCGGCATCGAGGCCAGCAAGCGCACGCTCGATTGCTGCCGCGCGCTGGGCGCTCAAGCGATGTGCGGGCCATACCACTCGGCGCTTGGCTTATTTAGCGGCAGCGGGCCGACGAAGGACGAATGGAAATGGGGCGTTGAAAGCATGCGCGCCGTCGCGGAGCACGCCGCCAGCGCGGGCGTTATGCTGGCCGTGGAGTATCTCAATCGCTTCGAAACATACTTTCTTACCTGCGCCGCGGACACGGCCCGATTTATTGCGGAAGTAAATCATTCGAGTTGCCGGATGATGTACGACACGTTCCACGCCAACATCGAGGAGAAAAACATCCCCGCCGCGATTCGCACGGCCGCGCCGTACACCTGCCACGTGCACATCTCCGAGAACGACCGCAGCACGCCCGGCCAGGGGCACGTTGCGTGGCAGGAAACCTTCGACACGCTCCACGAAACCGGCTACGACGGCTGGATGGTCGTCGAAGCGTTCGGTCTGGCCCTGCCGGAAATTAGCGCCGCCACCAAAATCTGGCGCCGCATGTACGACAGCGAAGAGCAACTTGCCCGCGACGCACTGGCGTTCATGAAATCCGAAACCGCGCGGCGAGCTTAGATTTCAACCTGGCTTGATCGGTCAGCACGGCTCGTGGTACGATCGTAGTACACCGACGGGCTGACCGAATGGCTACCATCGATGCGGATTCCGAAACCGGCGAGCAGCGGCCAAGTTGGCTGGTTCGCACGGCGATCTCCAATCCGTATTTGGTGATCGTGCTGTGCCTCTTGATCGTGGTGTTGGGCTACGTCACGCTGACGCGAATTCCGGTCGACATTCTGCCGTCGTTCAAGACGCCGGCCGTGCAAGTGCTCACGCTCTATCCCGGCATGCCGACGGAGATCATGGAGCGCGACATCACCAACCGCATCGAGCGCTGGACCAGCCAGTCGGAAGGGATCGCGCGGCAAGAATCGCGGACGATGATGGGCGTGTCGGTGGTGAAGGATTATTTCCGCGACGACATCGACCCAAATACGGCGTTTTCGCAGGTGACCAGCCTGGCGATGAGCGACTTGTATTACTTGCCGCCGGGCACCGTGCCACCCATGTGCATGCTATTCGACCCGACGGCGCCGATGCCCACGGCGCTGTTGGCGGCATCGAGCGACGTGCTCGACGAGAAGGAGAGCTACGACCTGGCGTACTTCAATGTCCGCAACATGCTCTCTGGATCGCCGGGGGTGATCGCTCCGGCCGTGTTCGGCGGCAAGCTGCGGCGGATTTACATTTATCTCGACCCGGTGCGGCTGCAATCCTACGGCCTGTCGCTGATGGACGTGCAGCGGGCCATCAAGCAGAACAACCTGATGATCCCCACCGGCAACGCCAAGATCGGGGACATCGACTACATGGTCGACATGGAAAACATGGTCGGCAAGATCGAGGAACTCAACGACATTGTCGTGAAGATGGTCGATGGGCGGCCCGTGTACGTGCGCGACGTGGGTGAGGTTGCGGACACGTCCGCGATTCAGACGAACGTCGTCCGCATCAGCCGCGCGCCCGCGTGGAAAAGCCAGCGGCAGGTGTACATTCCCGTCTTCCGTCGGCCGGGGTCCAACACGATCGAAGTGGTGAACGGCGTCCGCGAGCGGATCCCGCAGTTCCTCGATCGGCTGCCGCCGAAGGCCGGCTACACCGACCCAAAGACCGGCAAGCCAGCTTCCGGGCTGAATCTCGACGTCGTGGCCGACCAGTCGGTGTTTGTCCGTAATGCGATTCGCAGTCTCACGTGGGAAGGTGTTCTTGGTGCGGCGCTGGCGTCGCTGATGGTGCTCGTGTTCATTGGCAGTTTTCGCTCCACAATCATCATCGCGCTGACCATACCTCTCTCCGCGCTCGCGGCCATCGTCGGCTTGTACTTCACTGGCAACACGCTCAATGCGATGACACTCGGCGGTTTGGCGCTGGTGATGGGCCGGCTGGTCGACGATCCGATCGTCGACATCGAGAACACGTTCCGGCACCTCGACATGGGCAAGTCGCCTAAGCAGGCTGCGCTCGACAGTGCGATGGAAATCGCCATGCCGGTGCTGGTGGCTACCATCACGACGGTCGCCGTGTTCTTTCCCGTGGTGTTTCTATTCGGCATGGGCAAGTACCTTTTCACGCCGTTGGCATTGAGCGTGACGTTTGCCATGTTTGCCTCATACTTTCTGTCGCGCACGCTGTCGCCGGCGTTTTGTGCGTACTTCCTCAAAGCACATACCCCTGACGAAAAACGTCTTGCGTTTTTCCGCGCCGCCGATTGGGGTTTTGACCGTGTGCGAGAGCGGTATGCATACCTGTTGCGACTGGCCGTCCGCTGGCGGTGGGCGACCGTGCTGGGATCCCTGGCACTGGTTGTCGCATCGCTGCCGCTTTATTGGCTTATCGGCAAAGAGCTGTTCCCCATCACCGACTCAGGGCAGATTGTCATCAACGTTCGTGCGCCGGCCGGAATGCGAATCGAGCTCACCGAAAAATTGACGCAGCAGATCGAACAGGAGATTCAA
>JAKEIB010000313.1 GCA_022614705.1 Planctomycetota bacterium
GATCGGCGGCCGAATGGGGATCGCTAGCCGCACAGGCTATACGGGCGAGGATGGCTGCGAGTTGATCGTGCCGGCGGCCGCGGCGCTGGAAGTATGGGAGAAGATTCTGTCGCACGGCAAAGCAGCCGGTGCAACGGCGGCTGGCCTGGGCGCTCGCGATACGCTGCGCCTCGAAGCGGCGATGCCCCTGTATGGCCACGAATTGAACGAGCAAACGAACCCGCTGACGGCGGGGCTGGATTTCGCAGTGAATCTCGAAGGTCGCGAGTTTGTCGGGCGAGCGGCGCTCGTCGCGGCGAAGCAGCGGACCGATCAGCCGGTGCGTGTCGGTTTAGAATTGGCAGGTCGGCGCGTGCCGCGCGAGCATTATGCGGTGATGGCGAGCGGGAGGCATAAGCCTCCCGATGGCGTGTCCGTAGTCAACGAGGCCAACCTATCGGGGAGCTCACGCTCCCCGCTCGCCGAGAGGATTGGCGAAATCACCAGCGGCACGTTTTCGCCGACGCTGCAAAAGCCAATCGCCATGGCGTACGTGCAGTCGCAGTATTCAAAACCGGGGACCGAACTTGGCGTCGATGTTCGTGGGACGGTCGAACCGGCTCGTGTGGTCAAGCTGCCGTTTTATCGCCGTCGTTCGTGAATGACATCGCATCCGATTTACGGGGACCAGGTTTTGTCCCGGCTAAGAGGAGCTGCTCATGACACCTAAAGACCTGCTATACGCGGAAACGCACGAATGGGTCCGCGTCGCCAATGAGGGGGGCCGCAAGATCGCCACCATCGGCATCACCGACTTTGCCATCGAGCAGCTCACGGACCTGGTGCATATGGTGCTGCCCAAGGCCGGCAAGCAGGTGAAAGCGGGAGAAGAATTCGGCGAAGTCGAGTCGGTGAAGGCCGTAAGCTCGCTCTATAGCCCGGTCACCGGCGAGATCGTGGCGGTCAACTCCGACTTGCCCAGCCGCTTGGAGTCGCTCGGCAAAGACGCCTATGTCGGCGGCTGGATGATCAAAGTCGCCATCAGCGATGAATCGTCGCTCAAACAACTCATGGACGCGGCCGCTTACGAGAAACAGTGCGCCGCGGAAGGCTAAATCTGAAATCTGCAATCCGAAATCTGAAATTCGTGCATGCCCTACTTCTACAACACCCCCGCCGACCAGCAGGCGATGCTCGCCGCGATCGGCGAGTCGTCGATCGAGCATCTCTTCGATCTGGTGCCCCGCGAGCTGCGTCTGGCGCGGCCGCTCGACCTCCCCCCTGCCCTCTCGGAGCTGGAGTTGGCCCAGCATATGCAAGAGCTGGGCGCGAAGAACTCGCACATCGGCCAGAAGGTCTGCTTCCTGGGCGGCGGGGCCTACGACCACTTTGTGCCGGCGGTCGTTGATGCCATCGCCTCACGGGGCGAGTTCTACACGTCGTACACGCCCTATCAGCCGGAGGTCGCCCAGGGCAACTTGCAGGTGATGTTCGAATACCAGACGTTGATCTGCCAATTGACCGGCATGGATGTGAGCAATGCCAGCCTGTACGACGGCGGCAGTGCGGCAGCCGAAGCAGTGCTGCTGGCGATGAGCGTGACGGGCCGGCCGAAAAAGGTCGTAGTGGCCGCCGGCGTGCACCCGCAGTATCGCGAGATCCTGCGAACCTACTTCGAGTGCATTGGGGCGGAACTGGTCACCGTTGCGGCGCCGAGCGGCGTTGCCGCACCGGCCGATGTCGTCAAGGCGGTCGATTCCGAAACGGCCTGTGTGCTGGTCCAGCATCCGAACTTTTTCGGCTGCCTGGAAGATGTCGCGGGCCTGGCCAAGATTGCACACGACGCGGGCGCTCTCCTGGTCCAGTCGTTCGATCCGATCAGTCTCGGCGTCCTCAAGCGGCCGGGCGATCTGGGAGCCGATGTCGCCGTGGCCGAAGGGCAGTCGCTGGGGACGCCGCTCCTTTATGGCGGGCCGTATCTGGGGATCATGGCGTGCCGCGAGCAATTCGTGCGGCGGATGCCTGGGCGGATCGCCGGGCAAACGGTCGATCGCCGCGGCCGCCGCTGCTGGGTGCTGACGCTGCAAACGCGCGAGCAGCATATCCGCCGGGAAAAGGCGACGAGCAACATCTGCACAAATCAGGGGCTGTTTGCCCTCAGGGCCGCGATTTACCTGGCCGAGATGGGCCCGCAAGGGCTTGCCGAGACAGCGGAGCTATGCGTCCGCAAGGCGCACTATGCCAGGCAGCGATTGACTGCCGGACCTCGCTTGCAAGCGGCATTCAACCAGCCCGTGTTCAAGGAATTCGTTGTTCGCGATGCGCAGGGCCATGTGAGCGAGCTATTGCGGCAAGCGCTCGATGCCGGCTATCTGGCGGGAATTCCGCTCGGCCAATGGTACTCCGACCTGGTTGACTGTTTCCTCGTGACCGTGACTGAGAAACGAACCAAGGCAGAAATTGACGGTCTGGCCGAAGTGCTTTCCGCCCGCCGCGACACACTCGCCCCGTTGCCGCAAGGGCGGCTGGCCGAGGGGAAGGTATAATTCAGTCATGAGCACCACCACCAATACGGGTATGCCGCCGCCGGCAATTGGGCCAACGAACTATCGCTATTTGGAACGGGATCCGCTCTCGAACTACAAGCAATTGTCGATCAAGGGGAGGCGAATCAAGGCGCGCACGCTTTATGGCGACTTTATCCGCGAAGTCGAGCCCATGACGCCCGCAGAGATCGCCGCGGATCGTGATTTGCCTCTGGACGCTGTGTTGGAGGCGATTGCCTACTGCCAATCCAATCCGCCAGAAATCGGTGCCGACTTGCGACGCGAACAGGCACTCGCAGATGCAATGGGAAAAAACGATCCGAACTGCAAACTCAGCCCGACGAAGCTGCTGACGGCCCAAGAGTTGGCCCGGATTTTTGACGAATGAGGCTTTATCTTGATGATGACTCAGCCTCACTGCACCTGCTGCGTGTATTGAGGCAAGCGGGACACGATGTCCAGTCGCCCCGTGAGGCAGGCATTGGCGGCAAGCCCGACCCGGTTCACCTGATGCATTGCATCAAGACTCAACGCATTCTGATTTCCGGCAACCACGATGATTTCGATCTGCTGCACAACCTCGTAAAGGCGGCGGGAGGTCAACACCCTGGCATCCTTGCTGTTCGCAAGGATAACTCACCCCGCGACATGTCGCCGTCCCAATTGGTCCGCGCGATCGCCAACCTGATTGCCGCGGGCGCACCGACGGCGAGCGAGTTCGTCATCCTGAACCACTGGCGGTGAAGAATGCATTGACATGCGCAACCTCGAATCCACGACGCTGCTCTTTGAACTTTCTCAGCCCGGTCGCCGCGGGGCCACGTTGCCGGCGTGTGATGTTCCGGCGCCGCACGCGGCTGAGCTGATTCCAGCCGCCGCGCTGGCCGAAGCGCCGCTCCCCTTGCCCGAAGTGGCTGAGCCCGAAGTCATTCGCCACTTCACCAACCTCTCGACCCTCAACATGTCGGTCGATACGCACTTCTATCCGCTCGGCAGCTGCACGATGAAGTACAACAGCAAGCGGAACGAGCGGATGGCCGCATTGCCGGGAATCGCCGATCTGCATCCGCTCGCGCCCGAGGACACGATTCAGGGCCTGCTCGAGTTGCTCTACGAGCTTCAGCACATGCTGGCCGAAATCTCCGGCTTGCCGGCCGTATCGCTTCAGCCGGCGGCCGGGGCGCATGGCGAACTGACGGCCCTGATGGTCGCGGCGGCCTATTTCCGACATCTGAAGCAGCCGCGGACGAAGGTCCTGGCGCCCGACAGCGCCCACGGCACCAATCCGGCCAGCGCGCGGATGGCAGGCTTCGACTTCGTCACGATCAAGAGCAATGCGTCGGGCTTCGTCGATCTGGAGGACCTCGCACGCAAGCTCGACGATCAGGTGGCCGTGTTCATGATCACCAACCCCAGCACGCTGGGGCTCTTCGACCGGCAGGTCAGCCAAATCGCGAAGATGGTCCACGACCAGGGCGGGCTGATCTATCTCGACGGCGCGAACATGAACGCGATTCTGGGCATTACCCGGCCCGGCGATTTCGGCGCCGACATGATGCACTACAACCCGCACAAGACTTTCAGCGGCCCGCACGGCGGCGGCGGCCCGGGCGCGGGACCAATTTGCGTGGCTGAGAAGCTGGCGCCGTTCCTGCCGACGCCGGTGGTCGAGCGGCGCGGCGATCGCTACGTCCTTGCGGCGGACCGACCACATTCCATCGGCCGCGTCCGGAGCTTTTTTGGCAACACGGGCGTGCTGGTGCGGGCCTATTGCTACATCCGCACGCACGGTCCCGACGGCCTGAAGGCGGTGGCCGAAAACGCGGTACTCAACGCGAACTACCTGATGAGCCGCGTCCGGCATATCTTGCCTGTGCCACACGGCGAGCGGTGCATGCACGAGTTTGTGGCCACGGCCGCGTCGCTAAAGAAGAAAAACGGCGTTGCCGCGATGGACCTGGCCAAGCGGCTCTTGGACTTCGGCTTTCACGCGCCGACAGTCTATTTCCCGCTGACGGTGCCCGAGGCGATGATGATCGAGCCGACCGAAACGGAGAGCAAGGAAACGCTCGACGCCTTTGCCGAAGTGCTTTTCCGGATTACCGAGGAATCACCGGAGCTCTTGCACGATGCCCCGCACAGTACGATCATCAGCCGCCCCGACGAAGTTCAGGCCGCCCGCAAGCCGATCTTGAAATGGACGGCGGAAAGCAAAGGGGGGGCTTAGGACGTCGAAAGCCGTCTCATTGACCAGCTAACTGCCGGGACTTTGCTGATCCGCCTTCTCGGCGGGCGCCCTTTGACCTCGAAGCGACGACAAATCCACGTAGGTGCGTCCGCTCGCCGCCTCACGGGACTTCAAGTCCTGGTAAATGGCATCTAAGTCGAAATGCAGGCGAGCTGCATACTCGTGCCGCACTCGGCGGACTTCCTCAACGATGGGATCGGTCCAAGTCATGGCGTGGTTTGGCTCAGTTCTTCCGGCGTACAAATAATCGGCGCGGCGAATCCCGATGCCACACAAACACTTGCGATCTTCGTTCGCATCGAAGCGTTTGCCAAATGCCGACAATTCCACGTTAACAAGTAATCGATGGCATTGACAGCGGCAATTGCCAAGTGAAAGGCGTCTTGTGCCGCCACAACAGGAATCGCGCCTTGAGTGACAAGTTCCTTAGCCAGAGCCGGTACAACAGGGGTGAGGGCCAGCGGCGCTATCCCCGTCACGAGCGACAATCGCTGCTGCGCCGCCAGAGGATCGCCTGCCGCTATCTCGCGTAAAACCAACTCAGAGACGTACAAGTCAAATCCGCCGCGTTCGTTGTTCCACTAGTCGTGCGTTATCTGCTGATGCCCGGCCACAATCAGGTCGCGGCTTGGCCAAGCGGCGAGATAGCTGATAATCGTGGTTTCAAGATAGACGCTGGGCATCGTCCGTTACCGTGACGGGCGGTAAGACATCGTATTGCCTCCACAAGAGGCACACCTGAATCTGCAATCCACCGTCTACTTCGTCGATTCGCCCGGCTTCTCGGTCTTCGCCGTCGCCGTCGCCGCGTCCGCCGTCGCCGGCTCTTCCGTGAAGCGGGCCAGGTACTGCATGTGGCTGTCTGGGCCGCTGAAGCCATAAACCGATTCATCGAGATCCATCTGCTTGTGGATCAGGCGTCCGGCATCGATGTCGAACTTGATCGTCCCCTTCTGCAACCGCTGGACGAGCTGCGACTGGACCTTGGGGTCGTTCACGGGCGTGAGCATTTGGGTCTCGACGTTGATCGTGGCGACGCCCGCCTCAACCTTGTCGAGTTTGTACCGCTGCCGCGTGGCGACCTTCTTCACGGTGCCGTCATCCAGGCTGACCCGGACCTCGTTGGGGATCGACCAGGTGCCGCCGGCCTTCACCGGCTCGGCGGGGAAGGGAATCGTCAGGTCGCCGATTCCCGGATTGAACTGCTTTTGCTTGTCGTCGCGCGCGAGAATGCGGCCGCACTTGTCCATCGTGATTACCGACAGCACCTTGCCCAGCGAAGCGGCGATGTGCTCGTGGCCGGGGGGCGGCGCCCGGTCGGTCGTGCTGTTGTAGCGGACTTCCTGCCGGCCGGTAACGTTCTGCCACATGTTCACGTCCTCGACGCTGTGCTCGAAGACGATGTTGCCCGTCGGCTCGATGCGGGCGATCTTCCACAGCTTGGTCGAGACACTCCGCGTGCTGGCGGTCTGGTTGACTCCTTTGATTGTCGTCTCGACGGTGACAAGGTGCACGACCTTGGTGCGAATCTCGTCGCCCGCCGCAAACTTGTAAGCGAGCGTGTAGGCTGGCGCGAGGCTGATACTTGCACGATCGAGCGCCGCGGCGACGTCGCTCTTTGGTTTATCGGCAGCGGGCGGTTGGTCGTCGGCCCCAGCGGCCAGGGAGATGAGGACGCCCGCGGCGGCAAGCGTCGCCAACAGCAGCAGATTCGATTTCATCGTCGCATCCTTGCGAGTGATCTGAGCCAGCCACGGATGAAACACAGATGAAACACGGATTCAAACAGCGTTCTTCAATCCGTGTTCGATCCGTGTTTCATCCGTGGCTAACTCGCTGTGTGATTGCCTGTCTGTGGCCCTACAGATTCACTTCCGATACAAGTTCCCCGCCCAGCCGAGCTTGTCGCGGAGCGTGCGGTAGTAATTCTGGCCGCGGCACTCCAGCAGCTTGAAGGTCGGGTCGGCCCGCTCGACGCGCACGCGGTCGTTTCCCGCCAGCTTCCAGAGCGGACGACCATCCACGACGACCGTGGTCCCTTCGTTCGGCTGCGGCACGACCACCTCGTACACACGATCGGCCGTGTCGAC
>JAKEIB010000043.1 GCA_022614705.1 Planctomycetota bacterium
ACGTCGAATAGGCGCCTACGCTCATGGCGCGCGCCTTGTCCCATGATATTATGTACTTGTCCAGGCCAATGTTGCAGATTTATTGCGATGGGCCATACCTCCTCAGTCGTCCAACCTTCGGCTAACAATTCGACGACGAACTCGACCGCGATTCGCGTCCCTGCAATCACAGGTTTGCCGACGAGCACTTTTGGATCAACGCTAATACGTTCTTGCCAATCCATATCGTCACCCTTGAAAAAGCATCACTTAAGTTTGCGGCCTGTCATCACCCCAAATCAGTCTCTCAGCTTCTTCCCAAGGGATCGTCATAATCTTACCCGAATCGATGTCCGCGATCCGTCGCGCGATCTCCTCGCCCCAGGCGGCTTCCACTTCGTCTGCCGGTTCCTCCGGGCCATGATCGATCGATTCGTCGATGAGACTCTCCTGCAATGCTTCCACGATCCGTTCCCTGTCAGCCAATGGCAACTGCAGGGCCGAAGCGATGATTTCTTGCGATGTCAGATTGGTAGACATGGGACGGGCTTCTCCCCTTGTTGCTTTGCCGAACCCCTCTATTGTAGTGCATCAAGCTGATCAGAAAAGCGGTGGCTGTTAAACGGGACAGCGTGTTCCTGGCCAAGACTGATATGTACATCCGTATACAAGTATGCTATGCTCAGTCTCGGGCGATACCCACAGCCCGCGCTCTTTGAAAACCTGGAAGTTTACTTTCGTTTTGCGCGCAAATGCGCCAACGTCGCGCGTTTATTGTCGTAAACTCGCCGAGTTTTGCGCGCTTCACTTCGCTGCGAATGCTTGCTGGCCGGGCTTTTGTTGACATTGCAGCGCGCAAAATGCGTGAATATTGCACGAGCCTACGGGGCCCCCCGCGGACTGTGCGAAATGCAACATCTGACAGCGCCTTGAGTTGCAAACTGTGCGGCCAAGAAGCCCTGTGCAAAACCCTCTGGCGCTCGGGTTTTATGACATTTTGCGCGGGGGACGCCAGATTTATCGTGCGAAAAGCGGCCCACTCATTCGAGCAGTTCGCCAATCGCGCCCATGAGAATCGGCTCGCTGCGCGGCGAGACGCGTGAGACGATGCCCGTTTCGTAGCCGCCTTGGGAGTAGGCGTCGGCGGTGCCGATGTAGCCGGGGCCGTAGTCGCCGTAGGCGGCCGTGCAAACGAACGATTCGGGCCGCAGTGTTTGGGCGGCGAGCTGGTATTCGACGAACAGCTCGCCCGGCAGGTGCAGGATGTCGATCGGCCCCAGGCGCAGTCGGGCGATGCAAATCTTGTGGCCGCCCTGCATGCGACGAGCCCAGGCGACTGCCCGAGCCGCTTGCAGTCGCGCGATTAGCGGCTGATTGGTATCATTGAGGATCGCCAGCCGTTCGTTCTCGTCGTACCAATCGGCGACGGGCAGGCTTACGTCGCGCGTCGCCCAGTCGAACGCCAGGTCGTCGACAGCGATTTTCTCGGTGTTGTCCCAGGCCGCCTTCATCCCTTCGGCGAGCCGGCCGGCGAGAACTGGACGGTTTTCGGGCGAACCGTCGTTGTATTTGCCGGCCGTAATGTTGCCGCCCGCGCCGTTGAAGTGAATGTGCATATCGGTACGCTCGTTCGCCTCGGCCTGGTCGCGACCCATTCCCACGAAATCGGCGCTGCACTTGCCAGTGTAGTAATAACTTTGCGGATGTGTCGCGTAGTACGACAGGACGGCGATTGGCCGATCGCCGCTCCAAAAACTCACGAGCCGCACGTCGGGATCGATTAGTCCCTCGGGCAACTCGCGCAGCTTGGCGTCCGAGCCAGTGGACGAATAGCGAACGTATTGCACCTTGCCGTCTGGTCCCAGGATGCGGCGATTGGAAGCAACCTGTTCCACGAGGCCCTTCCCGTGACCCACATCGGTCACCAGTTCCAATTTCGCGCGCGCCTCGCCGGCCGCCGCCGCAACGCGGCGAATCGAGTCGCGCGCGTGCTCGACGTTAAACTCCTGTCCGGCAAGGCCCACTTCGCCCGCGATTCGATCGGCCAGAAAATCGCAACCCGGCGCATCGTGCTGATGCAGCGCGTGTACGCACACGCGATCGATCGTCGTATCGCAGGCTTTGGCAATCGCTCCTCGCCACGCGTCGTGCCCCTCGTTGCCAATGCCGACCCAATCGATGGCCACCAGCACCACTAACGGTTCGTCATCAGCCTGAAGCAGAATCCCACGTGCGGAAAGCGGATCGTTTACGCCAGTCGTGGGCGGCACCAGGCCGTCGCACAGCGGCGAGCCAGCGGGCGGCGTGACATCAACTTTGAACGAGGCGACACGCAACTCGACGGCAAAACAATCGGCGGCGGCAAATGCAAGAAGCAGCAGCACCGAACCAACCAACTTGCGCCAACTCATTTCACCGCTCCCTCGGCCGCCGCGGCCTGTTGGAGATACGAAAGCAAATCGGCCATCGCCGATTTGTCGATGAGTTTCTCAAAACCTTCCGGCATGAGCGACTTGCCCGTGTTCCGCATTTCGTCGATGTCGACGCGTAGCACGGTCGTCAATTTGTTTTCGGCATTGCGCAGCGTCACGGCCGTCGACGTCTCGCCGGCGATCACGCCGGGGAGCACCTGACCGTCAACAGTCACGACGGAGTATTCCAAGTAACGTGGGTCGACTTCGCCGTTGGGCGCTAGAATGTTAAACAGCACCGATTCGGCGCCGCGGCTGACCATCGATGCCAAGTTGGGTCCGATCGCCTGGCCAACGTCCCCCAGTTTGTGGCAACTCGCGCAGTTTTTCTCGAATATCGCCTCGCCTTTCGTTGCGTCGCCGCCAACGAGGGCCATTTCGCGGTAATCCTGGAACACTTGCTGGCGATCCTGAGAAATGTGTTGACCGCGCAACTCCCTCGCAAGCTTCTCGACTTTCTTCGATGGGTAGTTTTCGAGCCGCGCGATGTGGCCGGGGTCAAGCGTGGTGATCGGCACATTCTCGTCCTGCAAGTAGCTCAGTAACGCGAGTGCCCACGTTTCGCGTCGAAGCAGCAGATCGGTCGCCTGCGTCCGCTGGGCCGGCGCAAATTGGTCCCATTGCGAGAGCACGAGCTCAGCAACGCCCGGCTCATTGAACTCGGCACACGTCGCCAGCACGGCCGCGTGAATCGCCGCCGGCTCCTGCGGCGACAACAATTGCTCCAGCAGCGGCTGCTCGTTCGCGAACGTATCGAATGCCAGGCTTTCAATCGCCGCCACTCGCGCATCCAACGGGCCGCTGTCCTGCTCCAGCAGTTCGCGCGCATCGCGCACGAGTGAAGCCGCGGCCGACTTCCTCAGTTGCTGCAGCTCGGCCCGATGAGGCGAATCGCCGTCCGCCAGTACCTCGGCCGGAACTTTGCTCAGAGCTTTCAACAATGCGGCTGTGCCCTTGCTCCGCGACGCGCCGTCCGGCGAGTTCAGGGCGTTGACCAACACGACGAGGTCTTCGTCGCGCCGCTGTCGCGCGATTTGTCCCACGATTGCGGCGAGCACGGGCGGCGACTGCCCACCGGCTAGCCATTTTTTGTCGGCTAGCAGGAGCTGCAGCACGGCGCCGGCCCGTGTGCCGATCGACGTGAGTGCCGCGTCCACGATGTCGCGCTGCTCCCCGTTGCCAACAATGATGCCCGCGATCGCCTGCGTGGCCCGCGCGTCATTCGATTCGCCAAGCGTCAAGGCAAGCTGAAACTGAACGACCGGATTCGAATCCGATGCAAGTGACAACACCTTCGTCAACAAATTGGGTGAGGAGTCCAAAAGCGGTTCGGCAAGACGCAGCACGTGGCAGCGAACTCGAGGGTGGGGATCATCCAACGCCGCCGTCAGGTCATCGACGCTCAAAGCGCCCGCGGTCTTCAACGCGTATAGCAGGGCGATCCGATTCTCTGGCCGATCGCTCGACTTGAATTCCGCCCGCAAAAATGCCGCTGCCGCCGGATCGGGCCGTTCGTACAGCAATCGCAACGCGGTCATCCGTCGCCAGGCATTGGCATCGTCGAGCGCCTTGACCATTTGCACTGTGGTCGCATCGGCGAGCGGGGTGGGACGCTTGTAGCGATAATCCTCCGGCACGACGTGGTAAATACGACCGCGGTCGCCGCTGGAGAGATCAAGCTGGCTTTTCAGCTCCGGCGGCAAGCTCTTAGGGTGCTCGATCGTCTCGCGATACATGTCGGCGACGTAGAGCGCGCCGTCGGGGCCGATCGCCATCTGCACGGGCCGGAACCAGATGTCCGTGGAGCGCACGAACTCGGTGTCCTTGTCGATCCGCTCGCCGAGAAACGTCACGCCATCGGGAAGAAGCCGTTTGCGATGAATGAGGTTGCTGCCGACGTCGGCCACGAATACCCAAGGTTCGTCGCCCGTGTCAAACAATCCGCCTTCATAAACAGTGATGCCCGTGCCGCTCGTGAAATAGCCGGCCGCGCGGCCGCCGCCCTCAATCGGCCCTGGCGCCAGCCCCTTGAGCCGCATATCAGTTCGGGCCACGCGCCATGCTTCGACGGGGCTCGCGCGGAACACGGCCGCTTGCGGACCGTCGGCCGCGATCGATCGCCGCGCGGAGACGATCGACTGATACGGATTGCGCGCCAAGTACCGCTCCTCAAACACGATCGCCTGCAAGTGATCGCTGTTGTGGCAGACGAACCGGTCGCCCCAACGGTTGAACGTCATGCCGTGTTGGCCGCCGCCCGTTGTGGTTTCGATAGCCAACGTTTTAGGATCGAACGCAAAGTCGCGCCCACGCAGGTCCAGCGCCGGGGCGGTCACACCGGGCCGCGTGATTTGACCACCCGTCGTGCTCGCGCTTCCATAGATGCGGCCGTCGAAACCCCAATGAAAACTGTTGAGAAGGCCTTGCACGTTGTCGCGGCTAAATCCGGTGAACACGACGCGCCGCTCGTCGGCGACGCAGTCACCGTCCGTATCTTTGAGATATAGAATGTCCGGCGAGTTGCCGACGAACACGCCCCCGTCGTAGCAAGCGACCGCCGTCGGCCAGGACAGATCCTTGGCGAACACCTGGCTTTTTTCGAATCGGCCGTCGCCGTCCTCGTCGGCGAGCAGCCGGATGCAGCCAAGCCGCTCTTTGTCTTGCTCCGAATAGTCGCGCATCTCGACGACGTACATTCGGCAACGCTCGTCGAATGCCATGGCGACCGGATCGATCACAAGCGGCTCCGCCGCGACTTGCTCGATACGAAACCCGTCCGCGACTTCAATCGTTGCCAACGCTTTCTCGGCCGGAACGGGCGGCACGCGCTCGAGGACAATTTTGGAATCCGCAGCCGCCTGCGGCGCGGCATTCGCGCGTAAGATCGCGACGGCGAAAATTACGGCACCGATGGCAACGATGACGAATACACACTTTTGAAGAATCGTTCGGCGCAGCATCTTGATTCGACTCAGATTGCCGATTCGGCGGTCAGTATTCAGCTAGAAATATAATGTAACCACCGGTTGCGACCTAGTCGCTACAGCAGCTTGTCGAGAATCACCGCGACGACTGCACCGATGAACGGCCCGGCGACGGGAATCCAAGCATAGTCCCAGTCGCTATCGCGCTTGCCGGGGACGGGCAGCAAATGATGAGCGATTCGCGGCCCGAGGTCGCGCGCCGGGTTGATGGCGTAGCCTGTGGTGCCGCCGAGCGACAAACCAATCGCCAGCACAAGCAGTCCGACCGGCAACGCGCCGAGAGTGCCGAGGCCGATTTCTCCGACTTGCGGCGCGGTTTCCGGCGCGCTGACCAACTTGATTGACGGATCGGCCACCAGAAGTACAGCGAACACCAAAACAGTTGTGCCGATCACTTCGCTCAACAGATTGTTGGGAAAATTTCGAATCGCCGGCGAGGTGGCAAATGTGGCAAGCTTCGCGTCGGGATTGTCCGAAGCCGCGTAGTGATCACGATAGAACAAAAACACGAGCGCGGCGCCAGCCATTGCTCCGAGCATTTGCGCCGCGACATAGCCGATTGCCAACCAGAACGAAAACCGGCCAGCCAACCAAAGCCCGAACGTGACGGCCGGATTGATATGGGCATAACTGATTGGTCCGACGCACCAAACGGCGACAAATACCGCCATGCCCCAGCCGAACGTGATCACGATCCACCCCGAGCCACTGCCTTTGGTCTTGGGCAAGACGACGTTTGCGACCACGCCGTTGCCGAGCAGTATCAATAGTGCAGTCCCGATGAATTCCGCGAAAAGTGGCTTCATGGAATCGTGTATCCTGTGTGTTGATTTATTTGTCCGCAGATGTCGCAGATGAGAGGAGAGGTCACCCATCTCTACCGCTTCACGTTCTGGTGTATGTCTATCAAGCAACTCTATCTGTGTACATCTGCGTCATCTGCGGACGAATTGGATTCTTGGCGTTCGCTTCACACTCGCTCGGCAGTCGACGGTCGATACGCTTCGGCAACGAGCCGAAACTTTTCGAGCTGGTCCGCCTGCCATGTCGCATCTCGGCGCAATTCGGCGGCTAAAAGCTCGGCGACGCGCGGCGCGGCGGCCACCGCGGCCTCGGCATCGAGAAACAGGGCGCGCGTCCGCCGAGCCAGCACGTCCTCGACAGTGCGCGCCATCTCGTGACGGGCGGCGAAAATCGCCTGGCCAGCAACGTACGGCAATCGCTCGGCCAATTGCTCGTTCGCGCCGGGCGTTGACGCGATTACTTGTTCCAACGCCGGCGCATCGGAGCCGTATTCACGTAACCGCTCGACGCACGCGCTGCCAGGATGCCCGTGAACAGGCATCGATTTCGTCGTGCAGTCGGCCGGTTTCAACTCGCCGATGCGGGCCGCTTGGTCGACGCAGTCTTCTGCCATCTTACGATACGTGGTCCACTTGCCGCCCAGTACGGAAACAAGGCCGGTCGACGAAATGCGAACCTCGTGATCGCGGCCGAGCTTCGAGGTGTTGCTGGTATTGCCGCCGCGCACGAGCGGGCGGATGCCGGCGAACACCGACCGGATGTCGCTCCGCTGTGGCTTGTGCGAAAGATACGGGGCGATCGTTTCGAGTAGGAAGTCGACCTCGCCCGGCAGCGGGCGCGGTTCGAGCGGCAGGTCGGCTCGCGGCGTATCGGTTGTTCCGATCACCGCATGATTGTGCCACGGTACGGCGAAGATCACACGGCCGTCGCGCGTTTTCGGCACGATGAGAGCCGTTTCGCCCGGCAAGAACTCGCGGTCGAAAACCAAATGAATGCCCTGGCTGGCCGCAATCACGGGCGATGCGCCCGGCTTGTCGAGTTTCAGAATCTGGTCGCTGAACGGGCCGGTCGCGTTGACCACCACGCGCGCCGCCAGTCGCAGCGACTTGCCGGTTTCCAAATCCTCGGCCACGACGCCGCGCACGTGGCCGGCTTCCTTCACAAGCTCTCGCACGGGCGCGTAATTGACGCAAACCGCGCCGTGTTCGATCGCCGTTTGCACGAGGTTCACCAGCAGCCGCGCGTCGTCGAACGCTCCGTCTAGATAACTGGCGCCGCCGTAGAGGCCGCGGGTTTCCAGCGTGGGAATCGCGCGGCGCATGTCGTCCAGCGAAAGTCGCCGCGACGGCCCCAGGCTCAACCGGCCCGATAGTCGTTCATAGATTTTCAAACCGATGCCGTAGTACGCTGCCTCCCAACGGGAGTGCAGCGGCACGATCGTGGGCAGCGGATAAACGAGATGCGGCGCGTTTTTGCAAAGCAGGCCGCGCTCGATGAGTGCATCGCGAACCAGGCGAATGCGGCCCTGCTTTAGATAGCGCAGCCCGCCGTGGATGAGTTTCGTACTTCGGCTCGACGTGCCTTTGCCGAAGTCGCACTGCTCCAAAAGGGCGACGCGGTAGCCGCGAGCGGCCGCATCGACGGCCACGCCAACGCCCGTCGCGCCGCCGCCAATCACGACAATGTCCCAGGCGCAATCGTCGTTATTCAGCTGTTCTAGTTGAGCTTCGCGGGAAAACGTGGACGACATGTCGGCAACGAATTGAATGAAGGATGAAAGATGAAGGATACGAGGCCGTACACCGGACGGGTGAGTCAAATCATTTCATCGCTCATCTCTCATCGTTCATCCCTCATCTTTCCTGGCCCAGTGCCGCGAACGCTCGACCGCCTGAGTCCACCGCGCGCGAATCGAGGCCGCCTCGTCGGCCGACATCGTGGGCTCGAAGCGGCGGTCGACTTGCCAATGTTGAGCGATTTCGTCGAGACGTTTCCACACACCCGTCGCGAGCCCGGCCAGGTAGGCCGCACCGAGGGCGGTCGTTTCGGTGACCTTCGGCCGCACTACCGGTAGCTGCATGACGTCGGCCTGATAC
>JAKEIB010000044.1 GCA_022614705.1 Planctomycetota bacterium
ACGTCGAATAGGCGCCTACGCTCATGGCGCGCGCCTTGTCCCATGATATTATGTACTTGTCCAGGCCAATGTTGCAGATTTATTGCGATGGGCCATATCATGCCTGGAACGTGGAGTCGTTTCGCCAAGGCTGGTTTGCGACGCTCGACCCACACATGAATTGGTGGAACCTCATGGAGATTACATTTGGAGCGGTATTCGGCGCCGTACTCTCCGTTGGACTTTGGCTGAACCGGGGGCTGATTGCGGCGGAGGAAAAGGCGGCGACGACCGAATTCGGCGCGCCGATCGAATGGTTGCTTGTTGCGGTCCACGTGGTCGCGCTCGTTGCCTGGAATTTCGCGGAGTTTCCGCTCTTGGATCTCGTTGCCGACCATGCACTAACCATGATCGCGATTCCGCTGGTGGCCGTGGTGGGCGGACGACTGTGGCCATATTTGGTCACACTGCCGATCGTGGCCCTGCCCATTGCGGGTAAGACGGTGCGGCAACTGTATAACGTGGAGGCCGCTATACCCGCTATCGCTGGATATGCGTTCTACCTGGTTCTGCCGCTAATCGTGACGGTCATCGTAGCGCTGGTGCTAGCCCGGCAATCGGATCGTCGCCCCAGCGCGCTCTTATTTTCGCGGTGGGCGTTGCTCGTGACAACGTGGCTTTATTTTGGACTGAACTTCGCGTTCTTTCACTATCCGTGGCCGTGGCAAGCGTGGACCGGCCGCACGCCTAGCGGGATTGCGTTCGCCGTGTGCAGCCTGATACTTACGGCGACAGCCTTGTACCCTACTGCGAAACCAGTAGACGGACATACAGACCTGACAGGCTCTGGTATACTGGGTTAAGATTACGTTCGACTGGCATCTGATCCACGACCTCTTATCAGGAGACGTGTCATGAACAGTCGTACTCGTCGCGAGTTCCTCGAAGACGTCGGCCGGGGCATGTTGGTTGCCAGTCTGGGTTCGGCGGCAGCCCTCGAATTCGGCATGACGCCTTGCATCGCCGAGGAGGCCAACCGGCGGCTGACTTTTGGCCAGCTCGAGCCTCTCGTCTCTCTGCTGCAAGAGACGCCGCCAGAAAAGCTGCTGCCGCTGCTCGTGAAAGAGCTCAATGCCGGCACGAATCTTCGGACGCTCGTCGGTGCCGCGGCCCTGGCGAATGCCCGCGCATTTGCCGGTCAGGACTACACGGGCTATCACACCTTCATGGCCCTGGCGCCGGCCTATCGAATGGCCGGCGAACTTCCCTCCGAACGTCAGGCGCTGCCGGTGCTCAAGGTGTTGTACCGCAACAGCAGTCGCATCCAGGAGCAGGACGCCGGTAAGCGAGATGCGATGCATCACGTCGAAGTAGCAGAATCGGTCGAGCCTGGCCGAGGTGGCGAGATGTTGCGCGATGCGGTTCGCGCGGTCGATTGGAACGGCGCCGAAGCGCGATTCGCCGCAATCGCCAATGGTCCGGCCGCCGAGGCCTTTAATCAACTGCAGCTCGCCGTCCAGGATGAAGTGAACGTGCATCGCGTCGTGCTGGCCTGGCGCGCATGGGCCATGCTGGATCTGACCGGCGAACAATACGCGCATACGTTGCTGCGACAGTCGGTTCGATTCTGCGTGGACTCGGAACGAGTCATGCGCGACCATCAACACCCCATGCCTCAGGTGCGCGAAGTATTACCGCGATTGCTGGATGAGTACCATTTATTGAGCAAGCCGCTTGGGAATCGGAAGGCCGATGACTCTTGGGTCGAACAGCTGGCACAAACGATCTTCACCGGCACGCGTGAGCAGGCTGCCGACGCAGCCGCCGCTGCATTGGCTGAGGGCATGGACCCGGAAGCGGTCGGCGAAGCGATCTCCATGGCGGCCAACTTGCTAGTGCTGCACGATCCGGGCCGGCGCGAGAAGTACAGCACACCGCAGAAGCCGCCAGGCTGCGTGCACGGCGATTCGGTGGGCGTACACGCTTCGGACGCCGCGAACGCCTGGCGCAACATCGCCCGCGTCAGCAGTCCGCGAAACCAGATCGCCAGTTTGATCGTGGGCGCCTTTCACACGGCCGGGCAAGCCGAGCAGGTCACCAAAGAGCCGTATCCATATGTTGGATTACTGGACGATATAGATTCTAACGACGGCCCAGCGCTGCTGGGCCAGGCCGAGGAGGCGATCCGGGGGAAAGACCAAGCCCGCGCCTGTGCGGTGGTCGATCGTTACGGCCAACTGAACTTGCCTGAACGTCCGGTCTTTGATTTGCTACTGAAATACGCCGTTAGTGAGGATGGAGCGCTTCACGCTGAAAAATACTACCGTACGGTCAGCGAGGAGTTCGCCACGACACGGCCGGCCTTCCGCTGGAGGCAATTGGTCGCATTGGCCCGCGTCACGGCCAGCGAATATGGCTACCCGGCGCCGGGTGTTCACGAGGCGTGTGAACTCCTCGGTGTCGTCTGATACAATACGGTCAGTCCGTGTGCACGGCCAATGCCTTCGGCGACAGGGCGCTGGTTGTGGCTGCGAATTCAGGGTGCTCAACAGGTTTTTCGGAAGATTCTCAAGGGTGCAGTAACATGAACAATCTCGACCGGCGGCGTTTTCTGCAATCTGCCTCGCTGGCATTGGCGGGCGGGTATGCACAGGCCGTCTTTGGAAAAACTTTGGGCGAGATGCCGACTTTCGCGCAGCGCCCTACGTTCAAGCCCACGGCACTGTTTCTTACCTGGCAGCGCGATCCGACGACAACGATGACGATCCAATGGATCGGCTCGGAAACAGATGCGGCGCAGCGGCCAGTTTGGTATGCCAGGAAGGGTAGCCAACTTTGGCGCAAGCAGGAGTACTCGACGCGCCGGTTTCCAATAAGCGACCATTGGATCTTTCGCGCCGAGTTGACCGGCCTGGAGCCGGGCGAAGATTACAACTTCCGCATCGGCACCGATTCCTCCGAACAGCAGTTCCGCACGATGCCGGCCAAAGATACGAATCCGATCCAGTTCGTCTCGGGCGGCGATAGCGGCACTGGCGCGGCGCCGCGGCACAGCAATCGTCTGGCGGCTGCACAATCGCCTGATTTCGTCATTCTCGGCGGCGATTTGGCGTATGAGGACGGCGAACACCCCGACCGTTTCCTTGAATTCCTGGACAACTATTCCAATGACTGCCGCGATGGGCAGCGCCTCATTCCCATGGTGGCCTGCATCGGAAATCACGAGGTGGTAGGCGGGTATGAAGAGGGGAGAACCCAAGCCCCGTTCTTCTACTCGGTTTTCGACGGCTTGTTTCCCGACACGGGGTACGCGGCCTTGGACTTCGGCCAATATATGTCGCTGGTGTTTCTCGACACGAACCACACCTCGCCGATCGACGGCGCGCAGACCGATTGGCTTGCGCGGACCCTGAAGGAGCGCGAAGACTGTCCGAACGTATTCGCGATCAATCATGTGCCGGCATATCCCTCGCATCGAGCCTTCGGGACAGTGGATCAGCCAGGGACCGGTGCAGGAAACCGAAAACATTGGGTGCCGCTGTTCGAACGGTACAATGTTGACGCCGTCCTCGAACATCACGACCACACGTATAAAAGGACGCATCCGCTACTTGATGGACGACCGAATGAAAAGGGCGTTTTGTATCTGGGCGATGGGTCGTGGGGCAAGATCCGCAAGCCAACCGACATGGATAATCGCCCGTATCTGGCGGTAGCGGCCGAAAGTTACCACGTGTCGGTCCATCGCATCGAAGGCCGGCAGCAATTTCACGTGGCCTTGTCGGACGCCGGCCGCGTTGTCGACGTCTGCACGTCGACCAAGCGCGGCGGAACGCGCCGCGGATAGTTCGGAACTTTCGTCGCCGTCGGCGCCTCCACTATGTGCAGCGCATCAGATGCTTCCCACGCGAATGCACCAGCGCCGCCCCCCCGCGCCTTAATCTCCCGCAACCCGCTCGAATGGCTCCGCGTTTTCGGACCCGGCGCAGTCATCGCGTCGCTGACCATCGGCGTGGGCGAATTGATCTTCTCCGTTCGCGGCGGCGTGATCTTTGGTTACGCCATTCTGTTTCCGTTTTTGCTGATCTGCCTGCTCAAGTGGACGCTCGCTTACTCCGCCGCCCGACACATGGTTCTCTCCGGCGCCCATCCTTTCCAGCGGTGGATGGATTTGCCGTTCGGGCCACGCGGCTGGCTGACGGTGCTGTTCCTGATGTTGGCCGTCGCGTTCATTCCGGTCTGGGTCAGCTTCCATTGCAGCGTCATCGGCGACTTCCTGGCCGACTTGACTGGCACCAAGCATTATCTGGCCGGAGCGACGATCTATTTGTGGGGCGCCGGCCTGCTGGTGACGGTCTTGGCTCTCGCGGTTGCCGGCGGTTACGCGGCCTTGGAAAAGATCCAGCTGGTGATTGTCGTGGGCATGCTGGCCGCGGTGATTGCCACCCTCATGCTGTTCGGGCCTGACTGGTTCGATTTGCTGCGTGGGTTCGTCGTGCCGCAGCGCTTGGACTATCCGGCCTGGTTCACCGATGATCTACGAGCGAACATCCAACAGATCGCCGAGCGGCCCGTTTGGGTGGAGCTGTCGCTCTACGTCGGTGTCATTGGCGGAGCAAGTTACGATTATCTGGCCTACACGTCGTATCTGCGCGACAAGAGCTGGGGCAATGCCGCCCAATCTACGCGAGACCCTTGCTTCGAACGTGAGAACACTGCGCCCCTGGACGAACTCACCCTGCGACAATGGATGCGGGCGCCGCTGATCGATTGCACACTGAGCTTTGTCGTGGTCCTACTGTTTGCCGCGGTCTTTGTCGCGTCAGGAAAACTCGTCTTGGGACCGGCGCGCCAGATTCCCGGCGACGACGCCTTTCTGGAGCATCAGGCCCAGTTCGTCACTCACATCCATCCGTGGCTGTATCCGTTGTACGTCGTGGCCGTCTTTCTGACTTTGTTCGGCACGCTCTACGGCACGCTGGAAGTCGCTCCGACGGTGCTCCGCGAGGCCGTTTTGGCGTTTCGCAAGGATCGCGTGACCGAGGGCGGCGCGCGGCGAATCCGCATGCTGGCGATTCTCTGGTGCAGTGCCGTCGCGATGACTATCCTCGCAGTAAGTTTCGTCTATCAGCTCCAAATGGGCGGCGAGAAACCGCCGCGCCCGACCGCGATCTTGATCCCCGTCAATCTGTTTACGGGCGTATTCGGCTGCGGCCTCGTCTGCCTTCTGAACGCCTGGATGGACCGCCATCTGCCGACGCAGCATCGAATGCCACTCGCATTGGTCGCGCTCAATGTGATCGGCGGCGTGATCTTCATCCTGGTGGCGCTACGCGGTTATTGGGATTACGCCGGCTGGTGGGCGATGGGAATCCTGCTGGCAATTCTGACACTTGGCGGCGTCATTGCCTGGCTCGTCAATCTATCGCTGGACCGCGGGTAGAGCAGTACTCACCATTCTGTGCGGCACTTTTGCAGGGCTTGAGCAAAATCGCGTCGTTTTCGGGATCCAGCGATTTTTGCACGCCTCGTTTTGCGCGCCGCGGCTGTAACTCCTTGCGCCGACAAGAGCTACGTTTTGCGCGCCAAAAGGGGTCCCACATAACTCGTGCAATATGCACAGTTTTTGCGCGTCAGGGCGATCAATTGCCTCGGCAAAACAAGCGTTCCGCGCATCGGCGAGCGCGCACAATTCGCCGAGTTTACGTCAGTAAAAGCTGTTAGCTGTCAGCTATTAGCCGTCAGCCAGAAATGCGCAGCGCTATCCGCTCGCTAACAGCTAAGAGCCAATAACTAATAGCTTCTTTCAATTTTCAAAGATCGCGCGCACTAAGGCACACACGACCATAGCACATTGGCCGGCCGATTTCAGCAACGATTTTTGGCCGCCCTTCGGGAGAGGGGGAGACAAGGAGAAGGGGAGACGGGGAGACGTGCGGATGAGGTGCGGTGGCGAGACCTGGGCACAACGGACTGAACGGCGTGCGGCGCACGACGAACAGAGCCGCGGCGGCGAGCAGGAGGAGGACAAGCGACGTGGGTTCTGGGATGGCGGGATTCGCACTGGATGGGCCGGATGGGCCAGTGGCACCCGAACCGGAGCCGGCGGTTTGGCCGAAATGGGTGCGCCAGAGGTTGTAGTTTGCCGGCGTTGATGCCACGCCAATGCCTTTGCGCCAGGCGACGTAGTCGGCGGCGTCGACGGTGCCGTCGAGGTTGAAGTCGCCTGCCAACACGACTTCGAGAAGTGCCGAGCTGGCACTGTACGTCACGCCGAACGTGTGACCATCAAAGATGGGCGCCACGATCGACGAGAACCCGCCGGTAACGGATCCGATAGCGCCCTCGAACAGCGTAAACGTCTGACCCAGCGTGGGCGTGAAGCCGCCGATGAGGGAGAGATTGAGGGTGCCGGCGAGCGACAGGTTGCCATTGTTCGTAATGGCGATGTGGTCGCGGGCCGGGTCGCCCAGCTCGAAATCGAGCGTGCCCCCGGGAGTCATCGCGAGGCCGCCCACCGTCATCGTGCCGGGCGACGTTCCGGGAGAGTAGACGCCGCCCGCGTTCACGGTCACGGTGCCGCCGATCGTGCCGATGCCCTTGAGCGTCGCACTGTTGTTTACTTCGACGCTACCGGGAGTTGAACCGTTGATGACCAGAGTGCCGCCATCGACTTTGGTCAGTCCGTTGTACGTGTTTGTGCCGGCGAGCGTGAGCGTGCCGGTGCCGATTTTGGTAAGCCTGGGATTAGTGGCAAAACCTGTAATCGGCCCGGAAATGGTGGTGGACGTGTTAAGCCCGCCCGTGCGCAAGTGAACATGTCCTAGATGAATCGCCCCAGCGCCTTCAATGGAGCCGATCTCTACGGTCCCGACCGTAGTAGTCAGACTAACGAAACCGCCGGCAGCGACCGTGAAGCGAGCATTCGTCGCGATTGTGTCACCAGCAAGGTTGGCTCCGCCGCCGCCCGCGCCGGCAACACCACTCCCGATATTCAGGGTTGCGGTTCCAGCGTTGGCGCCACTTCCGAAATGGACTTGGCCACCGCCCGCACCCGGCACGGTGCCGCCATTGACGTTGATGGTGGCGTTGCCGGCGTTGGCCCCGGTCATAAAGAGGGCGCCGCCGCCGCCGCCGGGCACACTCCCTCCGTCAATCGTAATGGTAGAGTTCGCGGCGGTCGTCGATAAACCGGTGAAGTCAGCTCCGCCGCCGGCTCTGAGACGAATGGTGGCGTGGTCGGCCGTCGCCTGATCGCGCACACTCAAGCCTCCCCGGTAGCCGATATCGATATTGGCGTGTCCCATGCTGGCGCTATTCCAGAACCCCGCAGACGCTTCCGAACCATCCTCCGTTTTGATTTCCGCATGCTCCGCGTTCGACGTGTCACGAAAGAAGACCGAACAAGCGAAACAAAGTGGCTTGATGGTGAAGTCGGCCGTGCCACCCTTGGAGTTGCCGTAGAAGCCGACGTATCCTTCGAAAGCTGATCCCGCGTCTTCAATGAAGAAATGGCCGTCGCCGGCGGTTGAAGAGTCATAGAAAAACGTGCTGCCACCGCCCCTCTTGTTGTGGAACGTGGCGTTGGCGGCCGTGGAATTGTCGTAAAAGCGCGTATGTCCTGCGGTCCCGGGAATCCGAGCCACGCCATTGGCGACTTCGTTGTGAAACGTGGCATTGCCGGCAGTGGCCCGATCGTGAAACTCGGTTGCGCCGCCATACTGCAGGCCGGGTACGGCGCCTTTGTTGTTGAACGTGCCGTGGTCGGCGGTGGAATCTTCGTAGAAAGCGGTGATGCCGGCCCCCAGCGCACCCTGTCCCAATCCTGGGTGATTGTTGAACACACCACTTTCTGCAACGGAATTGTCGAAAAACTCCGTGCGGCCACCAGGAAGCGGAGCGGCGCCATTCCAAGATGTCGGGGAGCCATAGTTATCAAAGACTGCCTGGAAGGCATGTGCAGTTTCGAAGAACTGCGTCGCGCCACCGGTGCCGCCATTGTAATCAAGCCCATCGTTTCGAAAGTGGGCGGTGTTCGCCGAGGAAGTGCTTTCGAATCGGACGCGCGCGCCATTACCGGCGATCTCGCTGGGAAACGGCAGACTGATCCCGCGGCGGCCGGCCTTGACCCAGAATTCGGCGTCGCCCGCCGTGGAAGTGCCTTTGAAGGTAACCTGAGCGCCGAAACCACCATTGCCGGAGCCGCCTTCAATATTGATGGTGGCAGTCTCGGCGCTCGAAGAGTCGGTGCTCAAAATGCTCTCGAACGTCATGCTGGCACCACTGGTTCGGTTGAAAATCGGCGGCAGGGGCGGATTGCTATGCAGCCCAGTGTCGCCGCCGCCGAGTTCGTAAGTTCCGTTTCCCGCGCCCGCGCCGTTCTTAAAGTTCATAATGGCGGCACTACCATCGTACACCTGACCCGTGCCGGTGTTCGGGCCTGGACGACTTTCGAGAAAGATGGTCTGTGTGCCGGCCGATTCCCTGACGACGCCGGCCCCCGTTAGATGCGTGTCGGTCCAAGGTTTGAATCGCAAGATGTAGTCTGGGGCAGTCGACGCGAATCTGATTTCACCGACCGAATAGAGCGTCAGGTCCATGTTGATATCGGACCCAGCCGCGCCGGGGTTGTCGAACATCAAGTTGTCGCCTGGTAGGGGCAAGATGGGCGACCAATTGCCCGCCGTGGTGGCACTGTTGTTTCCTCCGGCCCCCGTCCAGGTGATCTGCTGCGACGCCACTGATATCGTCCAGCCCATGTCGCGGAGCATGCCGCGCTCGAACGCGGTCGGCGTTTGTTGCACCTGGCCGGTGCCGACCGCGGAATTCATCATGGCGTTCGGAAACGTCGTGTCATCGAGATGGGAGAGACTGGAATCGTCCCATGGATTCGTGGCAAGAATTTTTGGCGCTGTGCCGCCGTTGCCCTGGACTCCGGCTGGGCCGTTCCAGAAGACATTGTTGCTGATGACGGCAGCCTCACGCCCACTATCCGTCAGCGAAATGATTGGGGCTCCGCCGGGGGGCGAAAGCCAGAGAAATCGGTCGTACGGGTTTGGGAGGCACCCGGGACACACCGGGTCGGTGTGCGAGCCGTCGCCAAGGACACCAAAGTCACCGTCTTGCTGGATCGAGGAAGTGAACCCCAAGCCGTGTCCGATCTCGTGCGCTACTAGGGTAACGAAGTCATACTGGTTAGCGGGTGGCATGCCATCAACGCCGTAATAGAAGTTTTTGGCGTTGTTAACTTGGAGGTTAATTTCATGCCGGGCTGCATTGAGGTCTCCACCGTTCAGGTGATTCGCCAGCGCCTTGGGGTAGTTCGTGTCGATTACATAGGCCGGATTTGAGCTGCCGAAGTCGCTGTAGTAAAAGTTTGGCCCCGCTTGAGCGAGAGTGTTGCTTCCAGGAGGGTACGATTCGTACTTCGCGTGGACATGGATTGTTTCACCCTCGTAGGCGGACCGAATCAAACGGCCCCAGATGTCGGCCCCAAACGCGAGCGCGTCGCGCCGTTGCTGGCCCAATACCGGGTCGAGAAAGCCCGTGCCGGCTGCGTCGTCGTAAATAAAGAAGAATTCGACCGCGCAGGCCGCCGGTGAAAGAAACAGCAGCGCGGCCAGAGAGATTACAATCGCCGTTCGCCGACTGACTTGCTGAAAGTTTGTCATGTCTAATCCCTTTCATCGCCCCAAAGCACCGAACAGTATCTACTTGCTTTCTTTCGCTTCAACCGGCGCTAGGCCCTGAATACCGTCGTTTGCGTATTTCGCTCCAATGATGATTCCGTGATTCCCGTGGCCGGAGCGATCGATCGCATAGCGCCCGTAGTCGATCGTGAAGTCGTAGAGGCCGATGGTGCCGGGCGTCTTTTCGAGCCGTTCGGGAGGCGAGAACGAATCCGTGTATTCAACGGCGCGCGAGATGCGCGCCGCGCGCAGTCGGCCGTGCAGGTATCCTTGAGCGATCTCGTTGTAAAACAAGCTTTCGGGGTCGGCCCCGAGAAGCATCGGAGTCAGGGAAAGCTGAGTGCAATAGTCGACCCCAGTGCGCGTTTCCTGCAATTGGCCGTCGAGATAGAGCCGCAGTTCCTTCCCATCCCACACGCCGGCAACGTGCTGCCACCTGCGCAGCGAGACCTCACTGCGGGCAGCCGCCACTGCATAGCTCTCGGTCCAGTCTCCGGTTGGAATATTTACTGTGTACAATTCGATCGCCCATCGCCCGCGACTCGTATCCAGACCGATCGAGCCGGCATCGGCCGCGCTGATGAGGGAGGTCCAGCCGACGGGAGATATGGCTCATCCGAAAAAATCTGCAACACAACAACGGAAGAAGATGCCGCGAATTAGCGAAGGGTTATTGGACATACGTGTGAGCTTGCTTTGGGTG
>JAKEIB010000314.1 GCA_022614705.1 Planctomycetota bacterium
AACGTCGTGGCCAAGATCAGGCCCGGTGCGGCAAACATGATTTTGATGTCGTGTTCACGCAACCAAGGCCCGAGGTAGCCCTGCAAGCCGAATATCAGCACGAGCGATAGGCCTGCAACGACTGGAGAGACTGCAAACGGCAAGTCAATGAGGCTCGTTAACAGAGTCCTTCCAGGAAATTTAAAGTGAGCGATTGCCCAAGCCGCGCAAACTCCAAAGATAACGTTGAGGCATACAGCGGTCGGAGCGACGATTAAAGTCAGCTTGATGGCATGCCGCGTGTCGGGGTCCATCACCAAATTGTTCCAATAGCTGCTAAGGCCTTGGGCAATTGCCACGGTCCACGCGCCAATCCATGGCCCATGGCCCGACTGCTGCGCCCGCCAGTAATCGGTGATGCCGGGAGCAATGGCGTTGTAAAACACGTTGACGACTGGCACCACGATCAGCAGCGTCATCACGCTGATCGCTGCCGCGATTAAAGCGCCGCGCGCAACAGCAGATCCACGAGTGATTGCTGCGCGATCGACGGGGGCAGTTGTTGTGGCGGCACTAGGCATAGTAACGTTTGCACCATCGATCCAAGAGATTGATCAGAATCAGCACCGAGAATGACCCCGCCAGCAAGACGACGGCGATCGCCGTCGCTTCGCCGTAGGCGAACTCTTCCAGCCGAGCGACGATCAAAACGGGTGCTATCTCTGTTCGTCTCGGCATGTTGCCCGAAATGAAAACCACGGATCCGTACTCGCCCAGGGCTCGCGCAAACGCGAGCGCAAAGCCGGTGACGAGCGCGGGGGTCAGCGATGGCAGGATGACACGCCAGAATGTCTGCGCTTTGCTCGCGCCCAGGACCATAGCGGCCTCTTCCATCTCGCCTTCCAGGCTCTCCAAAATTGGCTGGACGGTGCGGACAATGAACGGGAACCCCACGAACGTAAGCACCAGCACAATTCCAAGTCGCGAGTAGGCCCCTTGAATTCCCAGCGGCACCAGGAATTGCCCCAGCCAGCCGTTCTCCACATACAAACTGGAATACACCAGCCCTGCCACGGCGGTCGGCAGCGCGAACGGCAAGTCCACCAAGGAGTCGAAAATCCGTCGAAACGGAAACCGGTACCGCACCAATACCCACGCCACGAGAAGTCCGAGCAGCACGCTCACCAGCGCTGCCACGAACGACGCGCCAAACGTGAGCCCGTACGCGTAGAGTGCTCGATCATTCCAAACGGCACGCGAAAACGCCGGCCAGGTCAGGGAACTTGCCTTGAGGATGCAAGCTCCCAACGGCAGGACGACCAGGACCGCAACGTAACCCAGCGCGAAACTGAGCGTCGGCACAAAGCCTGGCAGGACTCGGCGTCTCATCTTCGGCTCCCATCTCTAGAGACCCAAGCCTTGCTATTGGACTTGTTGCGGCTGCTGCGGCTTGTAGATACCATCGAAAATCGCACCTTCAGCGAAAAACTTCTGTTGGGCACCGTCCCAATCCTTAGCAATCGCCGTGACCGGGAACCTTTTCAAGGGAGGAAGCGTTGCGACGAATGTCTTTCCGATTTCCTCGTTCGCGGGCCGGTAGAAGTGCTGGGCAATGATGTTCTGCGCGTCGTCGGTGTAGAGAAACTTCAGATAGGCCTCCGCGACTTCCCGCGTATCATGCCGATCGACGTTGGCGTCCACCACGGCGACGTGAGGTTCCGCCAGAATGCTCAGACTTGGATAGACCAGCTCGAGCGCCCCGCGAGCCTCTTGCACCTCGAGCTGCGCTTCGTTCTCCCACGCCAAATGGACGTCGCCGATACCCTTCTGCACGAAGGTCGTCGTCGAGCCGCGAGCGCCCGAATCAAGAACTGGGACGCGCTTGTACAACTCGGTGATGTATTTTAGCGCGTCCTCTTCGGAGCCACCGGTTTCAGTCACCGAGCCCCACGCGGCCAACAAGCTCAACTTGCCGTTGCCGGACGTTTTGGGGTTCGGGGTCACGATTTCGATGTCGCCCTTCACCAGGTCAGGCCAGTCTTTAATGCCCTTCGGGTTACCCTTCCGCACGACAAAGACGATTGTCGAGGTGTATGGCAACGACTTATTCGGCAGGCGATCGGCCCAACCGTCCGCTAGCAAGCGGCCATTAAGCCGGATTGCGTCCGTGTCCGGAAACATCGCCAGCGTGACGACGTCTGCGTCGAGGCCATCAATTACGGCCCGGGCTTGCGTGGTGGAACCGCCGTGCGACTGCTTGATCGTCACATCAACATTTTTTTCTCGCTTGTAGACCTTAGCGAACTCCGCATTCAGGTCTCTCCACAGCTCCCGGGTCGGATCGTAGGAGACGTTGAGCAACGTGACGGAAGACGCTGCCGCGGACTTGCCGGTGCCGGTTGCGGCTGCAGGCGTCGTCGGCGTGGCGGCGCGGTTGCAACCAACATAGGCCAAGACCACGGCTGCAAGCACGAATGCAAACTTAGTTTCGGTTCTCATGACAGCATCCCTACTGTGCGACGAGAGTTGTGATTGGACCAGTGCTTCGGATTGGCTAACAGACATTGCAATCTCCCAAGGCTTTGTCCGTTTCAGGACTTGCAGCCGGTCGCAGCGCAAAAACGCGACGCGACGTTGAGCGGCAGTGAAAAGCAATTGGAGTGCCAAAGGCTCCAGCGAACTTAGAACGCTGGAAAACACAGCGTTTTCGACGACGGTCGCTATCAGAACCGATCTAGACACGGCTCGTGCCATGTAATATGATAGTAATATACGTCGTATTTGCTCGTTACCTGTCATATTAAACGGGTATTTCGTTTCGATGTCGAGCTTCGATCCCCTCATCCAAGCCGTCTGGCGAGATGTTTCGCGGCACCTCGACATTGGCGAGTCGACCGAAACGACGGCCGCCGTGTTGCGCAAGCAAATGCCACTTGAAACGCTCGTCATCCGGCAGCTCGACTCGGAACATCGTCGCGTCCGCACGGTCGCTACTTGGCCTGTGAACGCTTACGGAGCCTCAGATCATGAATCCGATCTATCGCGTGCCGATTGGCGGCGACTCGAACATTGGGTGGAACGAGGTCCCGTGCTCCACCAGTCAGCCGACGGCAAGAAAGCATCCGAGACATTCGAGCTACTGAAACTGCCGGCTGTCTCCAATGATTGGTTGCTTGCGCCGCTAACGGGCGAACACGGGTCGTATGGCGTGGTGTTTGCGGCCGCGCGTAGCGGCGAGGCATTCACGAAGCAAAACGCTGCGTTGTTGGCGGCCCTGCGGGAGCCGATGGGAGTGGCGCTCGACAATGACGCGCGGTTGCACGAGCTGGCGGCGCTGCGCGAGGCGGCCGAAGCGGAAAAGCAATCGCTCCTCCGACGCCTCGGTCGCAGCGACGTAGGCGACACGATTGTCGGCGAAGATTCGGGTTTGGGTCAGGTGATGCAACGAGTAGATCTTGTAAGCCGATCTGAAGTGCCTGTGCTCATCTTGGGCGAAACGGGCACCGGCAAGGAGCTGGTCGCGCGAGCGATCCACAATCGCAGCGAGCGACACAGCGGACCTTTTCTGCGAGTCAATTGCGGCGCGATTCCGCGCGAATTGATCGATTCACAACTATTTGGGCACGAGAAAGGTGCATTCACTGGGGCGAACGAGACGCGGCAAGGTTGGTTTGAGCGCGCCGATCAGGGAACGCTATTTCTTGACGAAATTGGCGAGCTGCCGCTCGATGCGCAAGTGCGTTTTCTACGCGTGCTGCAGGACGGCTTTGTGGAACGCGTCGGCGGCACCAAGCCGATCCGTGTTGACGTGCGTGTTGTGGCCGCCACGCATCGCGATTTGGCCGGCATGGTGCAGGAAGGCGGGTTTCGCGAGGATTTGTGGTACCGGATTGCCGTGTTCCCGATCCTGTTGCCGCCGCTGCGCGATCGCGTGGAAGATATTCCGGCCCTGTCGCGCCACTTTGCGCGACGGGCCGCGATTCGCTTCGGGCTGGCGCCCGTGGAACCGACTGAGGCGGATTTTGAGCTGCTGCGCACGTACAGGTGGCCAGGAAATATCCGCGAGCTTGGCGCGGTCATCGATCGCGCGGCAATTCTCGGCAATGGGAATGCGCTCGAACTGGCGGCCGCTTTGGGTGTCGCCACACCGCAATCGCGATATGCCGCGCCTTCCGAAGCCGCGCCAAACATTGGTGTTGGTATTCAGCGAGGCGGCAAGATTGCAACGCTCAACGATGCGATGCGGGCACACATCGAGGCCGCGTTGAGCGCCACCCGCGGCCGAATCGAAGGAGCGCGCGGCGCCGCCCGTTTGTTGGGAATCAATCCACACACGCTGCGTGCGAGGATGCGGAAGTTGAAGATCGATTGGTCGGTGTTTCGGGAGACCGATGGCGGTGTAAGCTAATCCGCAAGCGGCTGGCACGCCGGTGAGTGTCGTTGGCCAGAGGCATTACACCTGCGTTGTTGCCGTGAGCGCCGGCTCCATCGCGGGTTGTGGCGGCGATGTGATTAGTCGCTCGACTTTTTCCATCGCGGGGAGCGGCCGGATGGCTCGGCGGTCGGCCCAGGCGTGGGCGTAGAGGTACGCGCCGCGGATCGTGCTGACGATCGTCAGTGCGAAGAACAGGCCAAAGACGATGTGCGAGACCATCAACAGGCCGTAGACGGCAGCCACCGACGCGCCGAAGAAGATTTGATTGCGCGTCGTGCCAGGCGTCGTGGGCGGATCGGTGACCATGTAGAAGGTGTAGAGAATAAACGCGACGCCGCTCATTGGCATCAGCGCGCCGCCGAGCGACGTGCCAAAAGCCCAGTGACGCAACAGTGCTTGAAGCACGAACCCGCTCAGCCAGGCCAGAATCAGCGCCAACCGCTTGGTATAACGCGTGTTGAGAAACGTGCCGGAGCAAATAATGATGGCGGGCAGCACCCAGTCGCCATAGCTCAGGAGGTTCTCGGTGAAATGGTATGGCGGGGCGATGCCGACCCAGGGAAACAAGAGCAACGTTACTGTGATGCCCAAATTCGATGGGTTATAAAAGTGGCGTACGCTCTTGCCGATCTGCACACACAGTAGGTGCTTGGAAGCAATGCCGAATGCGGCGGCGAACGCGATCGGGCCGAGTCGGTCGTTGGAATACAGGAGCATCGAGCAAGCCAGGCCGGTGATTTGCGCTGGCAGGAAGAAGTCGATGAACGACACGATGCCGCCGAGAAATCTTGGACGGCGGCGAGAGATTACGCACTCAACGAGCTCCATCAGCACTTCCATCGAATAGGCGGCCGCTAAGCCGACGAGCGGCTGCAGCCACGATTGTTCGAAGCCCAGCCAGGAGTGGCCGAAGATGTTGAGCAGAGTGATTGCGATCGCGAATCGGCGCAGGCCGCCGAGGCGGTTTGAGCGATACCACTTTTCGGCGACGGGGTCGTTGGGGGCAGCCGGGTTTTGGGTTTTGTCGCAGTGCATTGGTGAGTTGTCGTGAAGCTAAACCGCAAGCGGTGAATCGCGCGGAAGGGTTCCAATTAGTTTTTTAGGACGATTGTTTGCCAACCAGGGGAAAGTGTGCGTGTTTCGGCGTGGGTTTGACCAGCGCGATCGCGCCATCGGACGGTGACTTCTAACGCGGCGTCCGGTGGCACGTCGCCGAGGCCGAAGTGGAGCTCCGGGGCACGAACGCCGGAGTGGCCGTTGCCGCTATCGACCTGGCCGACGAGCATTTTTCCGCCGGGTAACTGAACGGTCACGGCGGCGCCGATTGCGGGGGTGGTAGTGACAGTCGGGGACGGGGACGCCCCGGCTCGCTCGGAGTCAACAACTGGAAGAAGCAGACGGAGGCCCAGGAACGCGCCGGGGCGCGGGCAGTCGTTGCGGTAGTACCGCGAAGGCTGCCATTGATTGCCGGTGGCAAAGTCGAGGTCGCCGTCGCGATCGACGTCGGCCAGTGCGATGCCGCGCGATAGCTGTGGGTCGGTCATGCCGAGCTGGGGCGCCACGTCGTAGTACCGTCCGTCGGCGGCCCGAACGAATAGCGGGTTGTAGTTCGACCGCCCGCTGAGGTCGTCTCCAAGGTGGAAGCGGTGCCAGTGTCTCGGATCAGCGAGCCACTGGTCGTTGCCCATGCCCACTTCGTGCAACTCGGGCCAGCGATTCGTTTCGCCAAGCAAAAAGCCCAGCGCCTGAACGGCTTCGAGCACGCCATCGTTGTCGAAGTCGGCCAGCCGCGAGTCCCAGCCCCAGCCGCTTCGCGAGAGGCCGAGCCGCTCACTTTCGTCGGTATATGGCGCGATGCCACGTTTCATGTCCTCTGGCCGGCCCGTGCTGACCCATACGAAATGGCTCTCTTCAAGCGCGTAGTCAGCAGCGATGTTGCTCACGTACATATCGAGAATTCCGTCGCCGTTGAGGTCGGCGAAATCGACGCCCATGCCCTTGAACGAATCGTGTCCCAACACCTTGCTCTTGGGCACGGTCATGGTTCGCTCGCCGCTGAGCAGCGCGAACCGCGGTTTGCCGGGTTCGCTACGATTGTGCAACAATCGGTCGGGCCCGAAATCGTTGCCGAAGTACAGCTCGGGAAGCAGGTCGCCATCGAGGTCGGCGGCGCCGATCGCGAGCGTCCATTGAAAGCCGACGGGCACGCCGTCGACCTCGTCGATGGCCGTCGAGGCGTCGCTGAATTGGACCGTGGGATTTTCGCCGCCACTGCCGGCCTTCCACAGCAGCAGGCGGTTCCGCCCGCCGTTGAACGCCATCGACATCGACTTTTGCATCTCTTCGGTGCCATCGGCCGATTCGTCGAGAATCCGCGCGCCATCCTGGAAGTAATTGCCAATGAGAAGGTCGACGTGACCGTCGCCATCGACATCGGTGCGGCAGGCGGCATCGGTATACCAGCGTTCGCCGCTTGGGGCAACTTCGACGGCTACAAAGCGCCCGCCGGCAAGCGAGGTTGTTGCATCGTCCACCACATCGCCGCGTTGGAGAAAAGCGATCGGCGTCCGCCCCCAGTAGGAAACGAGGACGTCCATCCGGCCGTCTTCATTGAAGTCGCCTGGCAGGCAATGCGTGGGCGCCATGGTTGTGCGGTCGAACCGCGGCGAACCGGGGCTGAGCGTAAAGGGTGCGTACCGGTCGCCTGTCCCCGGCAGCGGCGCGACAATCACCTGGTCAGTCCGCGTGTCGACGTAGCACACGTCGTTGGGAAGCTGGTCGCCGTCCATGTCGGCAATCGCGACCGACGCGCCGACGGAGGAAATCCAGGCCGCTGCGTGCTGCAAGCTCGGATGCACGGGGCGGATGGCTCGCTGCTCCGGCCCGGGAACCTCTGGCAACGCCGTCCATTCGAATTTGAACCGGTCGGCGAGCTGCCGTCGCTCTCCATCGGAAATTGTCGGCAAGCGAGCCCAACCATAAAGCGCAAGGAGAGGCACCAAGGCAGCGCAGAATTTCACGCAGTAAGGCGCAAGACGAGACATCAGGATGCTTGCCCGCTCAAGCCAGTTTCTTGGTCCAAACGAGATTATGCCGGCGGCAGACGACACTTGCAAGGAAATTACCGAAATGAATTCGACTTTCGGCCGATGAAGCGGGCCGTTCGATGCCCGTGACATCGCAGTTTTCCGTTGGGCCGAGCGTCTCGCCGTAACGTAACCTTAGCCGCGCCCGGATATGACCGAAGATTTGCCCATTCTTGCCGATTGGTTGCTGCAGCCCGGTGGCGGCGGCGCTTATACTGAGCGAATCGGCACATCCGGCGGTGGGCGGAGGCCGGGGAAGAAAACCGGGTTCGGGGCTGATTCGCGAATCGGTGACCCTTCGGTCGCCCTACGCAGAATTCGCTTCACGTATCTCCTCGCATTGAAATTAGGCCAACGATGTATCGGCGTATGAGAATCCCAGGCACCCTGGTCGGCATTCTGGCGCTCGTAACGTTTCTGCACCTATGGCTGAACATCGGGTTTGGCACGGTGTTCAGCTTGCGGGAGGAGCCGAAGTTTCGCGTTGGCTTCCTGCCCGTCACGTGTCACCTGACGTGTCCGGTCACCGACTGGATCAACACGAACATGACGGGCTACGGTTTCTTCCAACCGCGCAAATTCAGCGGATTTCCCGAGATGAAGGAATCGGTGCTGTCTGGCGATTTGCCGTGCACGTTTATGGTTGCGCCGCTGGCAATGAAACTGATTGAAGACGAGGTGCCGGTGAAGATCGTGTACCTCGGCCATCGCGACGGCACGGCTCTCGTCGTCCACGTCGATTCCGACATTCGTGCTATCGAAGACCTTGCGGGCAAGACCATCGCCGTGCCGACCCGGTTTTCCAACCAATACCTCATCGTCTTCAAGGCGCTGACGGATCGGGGAATGAAAATCAGCGACGTTACGATCAAGGAAATGCCGCCGCCGGACATGCCGGCCGCACTTGCGGCCAAGGAAGTCGATGCCATCACGTCCGGCGAACCGTTTATGGCGCAGGCGGAACTGCAAGGTTTCGGCCGCGTGCTGTATCAAGCGCGCGAATTGTGGCCGAATTTCATTTCTTGCGTGTTGGTCGTGCGCGAGGACATGATTCGCGAGCATCCGGACAAAGTCCAAATGCTCGTGGACGGAATCGCCAAGAGCGGTAAATGGCTCGACGTTGGGGTCCAACATCGACTGGCGGCGTCAGAAGCCGTGGCCAAGAACTATTATCACCAGGACCCGACTTTGCTGCGGTTCGTGCTCACGAAGACGCCCGATCGCGTTACGTACATGAAGCTCACGCTGGCGAAGGACGACTTCGAGCAGATCGTGCGGTTGGCCGTGGAAGCAAAGATTCTTCAGCGGCCGCTCGAGTTCGACGAATATGCCGACCCGCGCTTCTCGGAAAGGACTCACGGCGCGACGCCGCACCAATGGGAGCCGTCCTCATGAAGGCGCGCGTCGAGGCGGTCGTCTTGCCGATGATTGTGGCAGCCGCGCTCATCGCGGCCTGGCACGTGATTGTCAGGAGCTCGGGAACCGATATCTTCCCAACACCCGGAGAGGTTGTTACGGGCGTCGTGGAACTAGCGCAAAAGGGCGTGCTGCACAAGTACGTCGTCGCTTCGCTATTTCGCGTGTTCTGGGGCTTCGGATTGGCGATGCTCGTCGGCATTCCATTGGGACTGCTCATGGGCTGGTATGGGATGGCGTTTCGCGCGTTCAACCCATTGATTCAAGTGCTCCGGCCGATTTCGCCGATTGCCTGGATTCCGGTGGCCATCCTGTGGTTCGGCATCGACGACCGGGCGCCGGTCTTTCTGATTTTCCTGGCCAGCGTGTTTCCAATCTGCACGGCAACGATCGCAGCGGTTCGCAACATTCCGCTCGTCACATTGCGAGCGGCGCAGAATTTTGGTGTTCGAGGGCCGGCATTATTCACGAGGATTCTGTTCCCTGCCGCCCTGCCCCAAATCATCACAGGACTGCGGATCGCGTTGGGAGTGGCTTGGCTGGTCGTCGTGGCGGCTGAGATGATCGCGGTCGACTCGGGCCTTGGCTACCTGATCATCGACGCCCGCAATGCCGGCAAGCGCTACGACCTGGTGGTCGCCGGCATGGTTCTCATCGGCGTCATCGGCCTGGTTTTGGACCTCGCGATACGCCGGCTGGAGCGGCTGGACGAAGTGCGTTGGGGCTTTCCGCGGTAAAGTTGAACGTAACGTTCTTAGCCACAAGAAACACAAAGAGACACTACTGTCCGGCTAACGCCGGAGTGACTTCGGTTAACTCTTAGGATTTCAACAAGTTGCGTTCGACAATGCGTGTACACGATCTGAACTCGCCAGCA
>JAKEIB010000315.1 GCA_022614705.1 Planctomycetota bacterium
CACCCAAAGCAAGCTCACACGTATGTCCAATAACCCTTCGCTAATTCGCGGCATCTTCTTCCGTTGTTGTGTTGCAGATTTTTTCGGATGAGCCATATCGCTCAGGGTGATGTACGGTGACGCTGGCCCTATTCGAATATCAGTGTGCACGGTAGTTGTAACTCGGCGTGGTTTGCTTTCACCCCAGGTGACCGGCGTCGGAGGCGGCATGGGCGGCCTGGCGGTCATCTGGTAATTTACACTCGCGCTATGATCGTCCTCGGCATCGATCCCGGCCTCAACACCACCGGTTACGGCGTGTTGGAATTCCCCCAAGTAGACGAGTCTCTCCGAGACTCGAATCAGCGTCTCGGAGAGACGCGTCTACGTGGACCTCGGCTGATTGAAGCCGGCGTCGTGCGCGGCAAAGCGAGCGGCACGCTCGGCGAGCGAGTGCGCGAAATTCACGACGGCGTCGCCGACGTGATCGCATCGCTCAAGCCAGAAGTGCTCGCGATCGAAGAACTGTACTCGCACTACGAACGGCCGACCACCGCCATCCTCATGGGCCACGCACGCGGCGTGATCGTGCTGGCCGCGGCCCAGGCGGGCATCCCTATCGTCAGCTATCCATCGACGCAGATCAAAAAAACGATCACCGGCAACGGCCACGCGGCCAAGTGGCAAATGCAGGAAGCCATCCGCCGCGAACTGAACCTGCCGACGCTGCCCGAGCCGCCCGATGTCGCCGATGCTCTGGCCATCGCGCTGTGCCATTGTTATCTGAGCCGGACGCAGGTAGGGTAGGCGTCGCAATCATTCACGAGCGAGCCGGGCGGTCCTCCGCCCCGACGGGGGCGAGGACGCCCCGGCTCGCTGTGCCATGCGTCAACGCTTTGTACTCGCCCTCGACTATCGACCCTCCGCTCTTGACCTCCCACATGATCACCAAAATCACCGGCACCCCCGTCGCTCTTGCCGCCGATACCCTGACCCTGGCCGTCGGCGCGTTTGAATACGAAATCCTCATCCCCGAGTTCGCCCGGCGGAACTTGCAGGACAAGATCGGCCATGAGGTGAGCCTTCACACGGTCGAATACATGGAAGGCAACCCGATGCAGGGCCGGCTTATCCCGCGACTAGTCGGCTTCTTGAATCCCATCGAGCGTGAGTTCTTCGACATGTTCTGCGAAGTCGACGGCGTCGGCGTCAAAAAAGCGCTGCGGGCGATGGTCCGGCCTGTCCAAGAAGTGGCCGCGATGATCGAAGAGCAAGATGCCAAGGGCCTGGCCACACTCCCCGGCATCGGTCCCGCGACGGCGGAGCGCGTCATCGCCAAGCTGCGGCGCCGAGTGCCGAAATTCGCGCTCCTCGTCGCCCGTGACACGGCGCCGGTCGCCGACGTCGAGCGCGACCTCTTGAGCGAAGCCTACGAAGTGCTCCGTGTCCTGGGCCACAGCGAAACCGAAGCCCGCCGCCTGCTCGACGGCGCCCTCGACAAGAAAACCAAATACAAAGACGTCGACTCGCTGCTGCGCGCCGTGTATGAAAAAACCCACGGCGAGTAGTAACGGATCGATTTCGGATTGCGGATTGGCGGAGACATCAATCCGAAATCCGCAATCCGAAATCCGCAATTAAACCGCGTGATAATGAATGTATCCGAAAAACCGTCGTGGAAGTCACCGCCTCGACGTGCGTGGCGGATAGCTCGGCCACTGATTGTCGCCTACTTGCTGATCATCCTCGGCATGATGTTTCTCGAACGCTGGTTCGTGTACCCTGCCCCGCCCCGCGCCGCCGGCGACTGGAAGGCTGCCTGGTTGCCGCACGACGACGTGTGGTTCCAATCCGCCGACGGCACCAAGCTCCACGGCTGGTTCGTGCCGCACGAAAACCCGAAGCGGGCGATTCTGTATTGCCACGGCAACGGCGAGCACGTCGCGTTCAATGCCGATCTGGCCGCCCAGCTACGCGATGACCTGCAGGCCTCGGTATTCCTCTTCGACTACCGCGGCTACGGTCACAGCGAAGGTCGGCCGAGCGAGGCGGGCTGCATCGCCGATGGCCGCGCGGCACAGCATTGGCTCGCTAACCGCATGGGCGTCAAGCCCGGCGATGTCGTGCTTATGGGTCGCTCACTCGGCAGCGCGGTAGCGGTGGCCCTCGCCAGCGAAGAAGGCGCCCAGGCGCTCGTGCTTGAAAACGCGTTCACCAACATGCCGGATGTCGCCGCGATCCACTATCCCTGGCTCCCCGTGCGCTGGGTGATGGACAATCGCTACGACTCGTTGTCGCGAATCAAGCAATACAGCGGGCCGCTGATTCAAAGTCACGGCGCGACCGATAGCATCGTACCAATCGCCCTGGCCCGGTTACTATTCGACGGAGCACCGACGGCCAACAAGAAGTGGATCGAGTTTCCCGATTTAGACCACAACAGCAATTGGCCGGATAGTTACTACGACGAATTGGCAACATTCCTTGATAACGTGTTGCCGCAAATCAGCGAAGATGGGAAGAAATGACCGACGGACCATCCGCATTGAACTCCTTATGTTTTGACAGTCCTAGCGAATTGGCGGCCGGCAAATTCGGCTTAGGTCTGCACAAACCGGCTGCTGACGGGTAAGATATGTCTCGGTGCCACGGGGTGCCGATAAGGAAACCTGCCGCACGATTGGGCCACGGTTTCCTCCTGCCATGTCGCTTACCGGCATTGAAAAGCGGCGGATATTGCCCTAATTAGCCGCAGCCGGTTGAGCTCCTGCCTGGTTTTTCCGCTTTCGACTCCTAGCAGCTGGCCGATTTTGTGGCTTCCCCCCGCTCATACTGCTAGCTATTCTGTGTTTTCCCACCTTCCCGATTCGGTAGAGACTTCCTAGCTTCACGAATTGAAATCGACTGGCACTCTTGGTGCGATTTTCGTTCAATGCTAGCATTCCTCAAACCGTTACCCACCTAGGACATATCGCTCTCCATGTTGATCAAACTAATTGAGCGGTCATTGGTATATCCGCGTCCTTCGCGCGAGCGCGGCGATTGGCGGCCGAAGTGGCTGCAGCCGCAGAATGTTTGGTTCCGGTCGGCCGACAATATCAAGCTTCACGGCTGGTACATCCACAACCCCGATGCCCGTCGACTGATTGTCTACTGCCACGCCAACGGCGAGCATGTGGCCGACCAGGCGAACCTCGTGTTTCGGCTTCAGTCGCACTTGGCGGCGACGATATTCGTCTTCGATTACCGCGGCTACGGCCGTAGCCGGGGCAAGCCGCATGAGCGTGGTTGCATTGCCGACGGCATGGCGGCCCAACGCTGGCTGGCTGAACGTGAAGGCGTCGACACTGAGGACATCGTCATTATGGGACGGTCCATCGGCGGTGGCGTGGGCGTGGCGATGGCCGGTGAACAAGGCGCCCGGGCGCTGGTGCTGGAGGCCACGTTCTCTCGCATGACCGATGCGGCCGCCTCAATGTATCCCTGGTTGCCGGTGCGGCTGGTGATGTCGAACCGCTACAACTCAATGCGCCGCATCAAGAAGTTCACAGGCCCGCTGTTCCAATGCCACGGCAGCAACGACGAAGTCGTGCCGCTAAAGTTGGCGCGGCGCCTGTTTGAGGCTTCACCGAGCCCAATGAAGCAGTTCTACGAGGTCCATTGCGGCCGGCATAATGACTCGCATCCGCCCGCATATTATGCGGCACTGGGCGAATTCTTGGACCGCGTCGACGAGCAGGCTCGCCCGCTGCCGACGCCGCTGCGGCGTCGCAAACGCCAGCTCGTTTCGTAAACACCTTCCCTGGCATATTTTGGCCGCAGGCGATCTGATACACTGCGCCCATGCCCCGCGAACCGATTCTGTCCGGCGATTGCGCAGACGATGACCGAAAGTCGCCCGACGAACGTGCCAGGCTGCGCGACGATGAAATCGCCCTGCGTCCGCGGCACATGAACGAAATGGTCGGCCAGCGTAAGGTGGCCGAGCGGCTGGCAATCGCCGTTGACGCCGCCAGCAAACGCAAAGAGCCCCTGGGCCACATCCTGCTGGATGGCCCGCCAGGCTTGGGAAAAACCACGTTCGCCACCTGTATCCCGCGCGATCTGGGCGTCGCATTGCAAATCGCTAGCGGCGCCGTGCTCGCCGCTCCGAAGGACCTCCTGCCATACCTCACCAACGCCGAGGCAGGATCCGTCCTGTTCATTGACGAGATTCATCGACTGCCCAAGGCTGTCGAGGAGTTCATGTACCCGGCGATGGAGGATTTTCGCGTCGACATCACGCTGGGCGAAGGCGCCGGGGCGCGAACCGTGAACATGAAGCTGCGGCCGTTCACGGTGATCGGCGCGACGACCCGCAGCGGCCTTCTATCGGCTCCGCTTCGCGACCGCTTCCAAATCCGCGAGCACCTGGAGTTTTACAGCGTGGAGGAGCTCACCGAGATCGTCCGCCGCAACGCGGCCAAGCTGCGCGTTAAGATCGATGCTGCGTCTGCGGACAAAATTGCTCACTGCAGCCGCGGAACGCCGCGGATTGCCAACAACCGCCTCCGCTGGGTCCGCGATTACTCCACAAGCAAGGCCAGTGGGCACATTACGTTGGCAATTGCCGAGGCGGCGCTCCAGATGCTTGGCATCGACTCACTTGGTCTCGATCCCCAGGACCGTAAATACCTGGAGACGATCGCCCGCGTCTTTCACGGTGGCCCGGCTGGCGTCGAGGCCATCGCCCACACGATGAACGCTGCCCTCGACACGCTCGTCGATGAAGTCGAACCGTTCCTATTGCGATCGGAACTGGTGGTCCGCACGCCCCGTGGCCGCAAGCTGGCAACCAAAGCCTACGAACACATCGGGGCGACGCCGCCAGATTCCGAGCCCGAACTGCCACTGTTCAATTAAACCTGTAGCACCAACAATGATCGCAGTACGGCATACTTTTCAGAAGTGTTGTTTTTGAACAGGAGCTAACAGAGGAAACGGAGCAAGGCATGGAAGATATCAGCTTCGCTGTTCTCTCTGTTACCTCCTGTTCATAAATCCGATGTCCAGCAATTTCTTAAGACATTACCTGCTCAGAAAAGTTGAAGTAAAGCGAATGCGAAATCATCTCGTTGTTCTGTGCGTCTTGGGCGTTCTTGATGTTTTCGTTGCCTCCGCTCGCGCCGACGATCAGTACCAAGTCACGCCCGACGTCGTGTACGGCCACAAGGCCGGCATGGCGCTCACTTTTGACGTAATTCAACCGACGAAGCCGAACGGCGCCGCTGTGTTGTTCATGATGAGCGGCGGATGGTTCTCGGGGTGGGTTCCGCCGGAAGGTTTCGTTAGCCCAGCCGCGCCGGACGGTTATAAGCATTTCCGCGACCTGGTCGACAGCGGCTACACGCTGTTCATCGTCCGCCACGGCAGCGCGCCGCAGTTCAAGGTGCCGGAAGCGGTGGCCGACGTTCGCCGTGCCGTGCGATTCATTCGCTTGAACGCGAAAAAATATGGCCTTGACCCAAACCGCCTCGGCGTTTGCGGCGGCAGCGCGGGCGGCCACTTGTCGCTCATGCTGGGCACAACCTGCGACGATGGCACGAAAGACGCCCAGGATGAAGTCGATTGCACCAGTGACCGCGTCGCGGCGGTGGTCGCGTACTTTCCGCCGGTCGACTTACGCGAATGGGTCGGACCGAACGACAAGTTTCCCGCGCTGGAGTTCGACCCGCAGCTCGCCGAATCGGTGTCTCCCGTGCTACACGTCACGCCCGACGACGCACCCACGCTGCTTGTCCACGGCGACAAGGACGACCTGGTGAAACTCGATAACAGCGAGCGCATCCTGGCCGAATTCGAGAAGCAGAAAGTGCCGTGCGACTTGGTGGTCATCGAGGGTGCCGGCCACGGCTTCGGCGGCGAACAAGGCAAACGGGCCTCGCAGAAGCTGATCGAGTGGTTCGATAAGTACCTCGCGGCCGACGCGGATGGCGACAAAGCCAACGCCAAGACTTCGGCAGCCGCTCGGTAGCGCCAGACGCGTCGACGATGTCCGGGTGGAGACGCGTTCCGCCGTAGATTGCCAAAAGTTCCCCCGTGGGTTTTGGCAATCTACGTGCCAGTTTGACACAAACGGGCTGATCGCCAACCGACCACTCGCTAACACCGCCAGTGTTGTGAACTAGTGTTCAAAATTTTCCCCCGGGATTTTGCACACCTTTTTCCTGATTGAGCAATGGCGCTACATCAGGTTTTCTAATGCGCAACTATGAGCGCACACCGGTAGCGCAGTGATGCGTGTCTGGCCGATAGCCGACCGCTGATCGCCGATAGCTCGAGATTCAATTATCAAAGAGCGACCGCAGAAATCGAGTAGTGTACGTTAGCACACTTGGCGGCCAAAAACAAGAGGCCCGGCGATTTGAAGCGTGCAGCGAAGAGTTTACAGACGGCATTCGCACTGCTGGGCGAGTCTTCCACGGCGGATTCCAAGCAACCAGCAGTGGCACACCGCGGTATTTCTCGCCTGATAGCAGGCGCGGCTGGCGACTCGTCTTGTTGCGGCTCAGGGTATTCGATAGAAGCTTTTCGCACATCGATCGCGCAGGGCGACCCAGGACTTGCCGCTATCGGCGGCAGGCCGCGTGGCGCTCGCGATGAGGAATTCGCTATGGAAGCTCGACTGGCTCGACGCGGTTTTTTTCAGATCACCGTTGCGGGCTCGTTCAGCCTCGTCGCGGGCTGCGGCACGATCCTGTACCCGGAGCGGCGCAATCAGCCACCGGGCGGCAATCTGGACTGGGGGATCGTCGCGCTGGATGGGGTGGGCCTGTTGCTGTTCTTCATTCCTGGCGTGATCGCCTTCGCGGTGGACTTCACGACGGGGGCCATCTATCTGCCGCCGGACGGTTACGGTGATGCCGGGCTGCCGGCGTATGACGGGCTGGGGGAAGTGCAGGTGCCGCCGCAGGAGTTGACGCCGCAGCGGCTGGAGCAAGTTGCTTCGCAGCATGCCGGGCGGGACGTGCGGCTGGTGCGCGGAGAATTCCTGACCGCGCCGCTCACGAAGCTGGCCGACTTCTGGACCACACGGGAAAAGTTGGCGTCGTGACGCATGATCGGTTCATACGCGGTTTATGCAGACTGCTTGGTGAATTGCGTTAGAACTACATCGCCTCCTGGCATGTGGGCAATGAGTTCGAGCCGACCGCCGAGCGACTCGATGATACGTTCGAGCGTGCCGAGCTGCATATCGGTTTGCTTCTCCATTTTCGAGAGACATGGCTGCGAGACGCCGAGTTCGTCGGCGAGAACCTGCTGCGTTTGCCCCGCAAACTTGCGAAGCTCGGACAGCAGCATCTCCGTCTGCAACTCGTTGACCCGAGCCTTGGAGCGTTCGCGCTGTGCAGCCGTCATCTTTTCCCGAAGCTTCGAAAATTTGCGATGTCCAGCCATTTAGATAAGCCCTTCCTTCTCGATCTCTTCCAAATACACGTCGTACAGTTTGTCTGCGATCGGCACCATTCGATCGTAGAAGCGCTTCTCGCCGGTCTTATCACCACCGATCAATAAAATTGCAGTACGGCGTGGATCGAACGCAAAAAGCGTTCTAAGCGGTTTGCCGCCCGATTCGGTCCGCAATTCCTTCATGTTGGGATGCTTCGACCCCTTGATGGTATCCACATGGGGCCGACCTAACTGTGGTCCATGAAGTTCGAGCAATTCGACGCTCGCACTCACGTCTGCTTGCTCGTCTTCAGTGAGGGTCGCCCACCAAAGCTCGAACTCATCCGTGTATTCGACATCCCATGCCACAATAATATAACCTTTATGTTATATTGTCAAGTCGCTCTGGAAACGCTGAATCCTAGCACCGTTCGCCAGCCGCAGTTAGTAGCCAAAAGCTGGATGCGGAACTCTTATTATTGACCGCGAGGTGATGACAGAGGCCAGCACTGCTAAACAAGCCAGTAGAGGCACCTGGCCGCAGCGGCTGGAGGAGGTTGCTTCGAAGCATGCCGGGCGCGACGTGCGGCTGGTGCGCGGAGAATTTTTCACGGCGCCGCTCACGAAGCTGGCCGACTTCTGGACCACGCGGGAGAAGTTGGCGTCGGAGCGCAGTTAAGAGCGCGCGGCTCGGCCGCTTCTGTTGTTCGCTGCACGATCCTCAATTCATGTTGAATGGCGATAGGGCAAAAACAACCAGTCCTGTCGAAACTCTTGCCTAACGGGCTTCGAGCGTACTATTGAAAAGCCCCGGAGGAACCGATCCGCCGAGGCGCGAGCGCACTACAGAAGCGCTAGTTTTTGGATTGGGAAAACACTATCAGCTTCCAACGGATCCTCCCCTGGCTAGTGCTATGCTGATGATGGTTTTGGGGAGGTAGCGGGTTGCCTTTGTTGGATGCAACCTCGTCGCCGCAACCTTCACAGCGATAGATACCAGAATCCGGGGTGATACTACCCGGCGGATGAACTACGTCAAACGCCTGATGATCCGATTGCGACAGATAACCAGCATACTTATACAATCCCATCGCAACACACTCCTATTCCCCGTGCCGATTGACAAAGAAACAGGCGGCGTTGATGATGGACACGGGGCCATAGCCCATCGGGTGCCGCCCCACGCAGAAGCCGTCCCCGCCGAGCGTGCAAAACTTGGGCGGGGACGGCTTGCTCTAACTGCCAACCTCCTGACCTTTTAGTGTTCCGATTTTTTGTCCGAGTGTTCGTTTTATACTAAGGTCAACGTGATAGCGTGGCAGCACGGCTGACGTTAGTGCATTCTCTGACCAAAGTTCTTCGGCCTCGACTTCGCTCCAAGTGCTACTGGTCTTGCGCAACGCTAGAGCACCAAGCACGGTTTCCACCAACTGCTGTTGGAACCATTCTCTGACAACTACCTCAACCGCTGTTTCCACGCCGGGCACGTGGGTGTAAAACTTTCGCCAGCGCGCGACCATGTCCGTAAACACACGAAAGTCCGCATTCGCTTGGATGGTGTTTGCTTGTGGCAGATACTTCGCCGCGCGATCCTCAAGGAAGTCAGACGACCGCGTGCCGTCTGCGACGGAGACCCATTTCACAATCGGGTCTGTCATTCCGCCAACTTCTTCCGCAGGCGTATCGCCGGTATCGGCGAACAGCGAATAAACATCGCCGGCGCGACTGCGACTGCCGCCTTTCCCACCACCGTTACGACCACCACCGTTGCCGTTTGACTTGGAACGGCCGCCCCCATTTGCCAGATCGGTGTCGATCGAATGCGTACCTTCTGGCTTCGGCCGGTAGCGAGTGAATCTGAACAAGTCGCGTATCTGTTTGAGCCGTTCGCGAATCGAACTGGCGTTGTCCGCGCCCGATGTACCGGCCGCGACCTTATCCATCAAACGGGTAATCGCTTCGGGCATCGCGTTGCGAAACTCCGCAGCCCAATCATTCCAAGGTAACGGGTGCCCTTCAATCAATAGGTGAGTCCGCGCTGTGTTCGCTGTAAGCCGTCCGTTACGATCCTGGGTCGGCTCAACATAAATCACCACGCGGTTGTAACCGAAAATCACGCCGAACGATTGCAGCCGGGCGACACCACTGCGGCTCATTTGCATCTCGTATAGTTCGTCGTTGAACAACGCTCCGACGTGGCCGCTGGAGAAGTTGCTGCCTGAATCGTCAACCTTTTCTTTGAGAATCCACCAATGAGCTTTACCATTGCTCAACTCGACTGTACCCGATTCCGCCGCGTTGGCTTTCAGGTAAGCCGCCTGGCCCGCGACCTTGCGCATCTGGAAGTGCTTGTGGTCGGACGGCAGCGTCCAGTTTTCCCTAGCCCTAACTGTGACGCCATCTGGGAAACGGAAGTAGCGCATGTTCAAATAGCGCAGCACCCAGCGAGACGGAATCTGGGCGCCATCCGGCGCGTCCATTGTGCTTTCGTGTGGTTTGTTGCCGAGCAATACCACCTTAGTCCCGTGTTTTTTAATTAGCGCTGGCTTTACATCGTTGCTGATCCGAACCCAAAATTCTCCATTCTCATGCCGCCGTAGGCCATAAGTACCAGTCGCGGGGTCTTTCCACAGATGGATCATCGAGCCGACGCCATCTTTCCAACTGAGATAGACCACGCCTTGTGTGTTGCGCGGCGCTGTGGCGATTTTGGCGCCCATGCCGAAATTGCCGTGCTTGGATTGCTCGTGCATCGACGACGAAAGTTGATTGATGTACGAGACCATTTCCTGTCCCGTCATGCCGATTCCGGTGTCGATGATTGAAAGTTTGTAGCCGTCGCTTGGCTCAAGATCGTGGGTAATCCAATCAACGTCCCAATGTATCTCGCCGGGATGGCCGCCGTGCGCCTTAATGCTGTCGATGGAGTTTTGCGTTAATTCACGCACAAATTGCAAGGGGGCACAGTCTTGAGCCAAACGCTCAAGCATGAAGGTCATATTGGCGACCCGCATTTCGAGAGTCGAAATGGGCGGCCGAAAAGATTGCGCAGGCGCATTCGCAGACATTGGATTACTCCTTGTCTTGAGGTAGGGGAAGCGACCTCTAAACCGGGAGGGTCGCGGCCTGGTGGAAAGCGCCTTGACGCAATCGCCCACTGCCGCGAACCTGCAATGTCGGGAATCTAATCCATGCAAAATACCGTTGTCAAGCGCATAAAAGACCGACTTTCTGCGGCCGAGCGATCCGCGTTGATGGCCAAGGTAAAACCCCGTCAAAATAAATCGACGGAAATGCGAGTCGCGGCGGTTCTGATCCGCGCCGGCGTACGTGGCTGGAAACGGCACCCCAAAGACATTACCGGGAGGCCAGATTTTTACTTCCCGTCGAAAACGCTTGCGATTTTCGTGGACGGCTGCTTTTGGCACGGCTGTCCGCGGTGCCGTCGCAACGTTCCCACGAATCGCCGCGAGTTTTGGACCGACAAGATTGCAGCGAACCGCCGACGTGACCGAGCCGTAAATCGCGCGCTTAAGCAGAGCGGCTTGCGCGTTTTGCGCATTTGGGAGCATTCGCTGAACGACCGGCGCTGGGTCGACTCGCTTTTGCGACTGTTGGCAAGCGATTCTTAGCGTCCAACGCTTCCGCTAAGGGAGCAACTAGCACTTGCGCCAGGTGAACAGGCACGGCATTGCCAACTTGCCACATGGCGCTTGTCCAAGTGCCGCTAAACTCCCAATCATCGGGGAATGTTTGCAACCTTGCGCACTCGCGTACTGAAAAATAGCGTGCTGAACCATCGTCCAAGCAAACTATGTTTTCACCACCGGGCACGCCGTGGTATCCCGCCTTGACTGTTTTCGACGGCAAGTCGAGACAGCTACCGTTGTGGCCGAGATAGAGACGCGCCCCATCATTTAGGTAGTGGTTTGCTATCTTCGATGACGACTGGCCGATCCCTATGCCGACCCTCGGCAATCGTCGAAATGCGTCCCTCACCGTTCGCCACGGTTTGCCCAGTGACCTCGGTTTCTTTTCGCGTATCCGGTCTATCGCACTATCGGCAGGGCGCAAATGCTCTGGAAAGCGTTTTTTGGAAACCCTATGTCGATCCCAATATTCGCCCGTAATCCATTGCTTGCGGATTAACGCCTCCCGCGAATGCGTAGGCAACGGGAAACTGTATTCGAGTCCTATGTCGCTGCGCACGCCAACAATAAAGACTCTTTCTCGATTCTGGGGCACGCCATAATCTGTCGCGTTCAGCGTCTTGTAGATGACATTGTATTGCAAGCCATCTGAGTTGCCGCCGGTATGTAATCGCTCTAGCCGGCTGCAATGCTCTTTCCACTTTTCGCGGTGGTTGCGCAATTCGGTCGGCAGTCGGAGTTGAAGTAGCAGATATTGGAAGTAGTTGCTGAACTTTTGGCGAGTAAGCCCCTTTACGTTTTCGATTATGAAAGCCTGGGGCTGAATCTCACGTACAGCTCTGATAAACTGAGGAAAGCAATCGCGAATGTCCGCCCGCCCGCGATGTCGACCGCCTTGTGAAAATGGTTGACAAGGAGGACCGCCTGAAAGTAAATCGATTCTTCCCGCGTAGTCGGAGAAATGTACTTTTGTGATATCCTTTTCAATAACTTTCCATTCGTGGGCGATAGAGCGAGATTTCCGATGATTTTGGCGCAAGGTCTCACACGCGGCTCGATTGACGTCGAAGACCACCACGTGCTTGAAGCCGGATTTCGAGACCCCCAGGGCTAGTCCGCCGGCCCCAACAAAAACATCGGCGGATTGAAGCACACAACCAACTTCGTCAGCGGCCATGGCACTGCGTCTCCTTCGTCGGCTTTATTCTTCGTCGTCCTCGAACTCACCGTCTTGCTCAAGTTCTTTACGAATAGCGTCTAAGCGAATTCGGCCTTGTATCTCGCGCTCTAGATACTTTTTCGCTGTAATTGCGGGAGCGCCTTCTAGTGCTCTTGATGGTATAAGCCCGAAGCCACCCCGTTCAAGCTCGATTAAGATCAGGCCCAAATCGTCTAGGTAGGCTTTGAGCATGTCTAAGAAAGCAGTTCGAATAATGCGCCGTTTCGACAATCGAAGCATGGTTTTCCTACTAATTCGTGCCCGATTCATTTCAGATCGTTTGAGCAAGAGTGCTACGAGCAACGATGTTTCTTCTAGGGATCTCATAGGTGGACCGCAGATTTGGGATTGAGATAACCCTATTTTAGGATTACATCAATCCGATGTCAAGGCGACCCCTTCCCTAGCCCCTCCCCGTAGATGGGAGGGGATTTGTAGGCGCTATTCGTCATTCCACCAGTCCGGTTACTCAGATGACGATGGCGGTGACCAGGCGTCGCGGGGCGAAGCGAGGGACAATCAAGCGGCTACCGCCCTCGGCCTTTTTCCTCGCCTGCTCGGCGGCCTCAGTTGCTGGATCCAGTTTTTCCAGCCGGGGATGTAGACGCGTTGGCCGCGCTCGAGCGCGCGGAAGCCGAGGCGGGCGACTTCTTCGGACGTGGGGAGGCGTTTGCCTTGGACCATGGCGGAGTGCTGCATGGCCGCTTTGTCCTGGAAGCCGGAGATGGTGGGGCCGGGGCAGAAGGCGGTGACGGTGACCGAGGCAACCGAGGCGGGCTTGGAGCATGGAGCGGGGCAACAAGCCGATGTCGCGCGTCAGGGAGCCAATGTCGATGCACCGGTCAGGAACGGGTTCACCACGCGCGTGCCGTCGTAATCGCGGGCTGGGTCGAAGTCTTCGCTGTAGATGGTCGGGCAGCCCATTTGTTTTGCGGCGGTGAGGATTGCGGCGTCCCAATAGGATATTTGGAATCGCTGTTTGGCTTCGATCGACTCGAGCACCAGGTCACGCGTGATTGGCCAAACGGGGAAGGCGGCAAGAGATTTCAGTACGGCGATCGCTTCGTCGTGCGTCATTTGGAGCCGCTGTTTTGTGACTGCGACGGCGTAGAACTCTTGCAGCACCTGGGCGGAGAAACCGATTCCAGGTTCCTGGAGGATTTGGCGGGCGACGGCGCGCTTGGGCTGGTCGGCGGGGGCGTTCGAGGCTGCGTACAGCAGCACGTTGGTGTCAACGAACGACGTCGCGGTCATAAAGCTCTTCGCGCCTTAAGGAACCAATGGGTTCGGCATTGTGGGCATGGTCGAGTGCAGAGAGTAGCGCGGTAAGCCGTTGATCGGCGTCTACGACAGGTTCGCCGTTCGTCTTCTTGGGAGTGACGACAACTTCCACTTCGGTACCAGGTTGAAAAGGGACGCCGACGAGATGAATGTCGCCGAGACCGCCGACGGTGGTAATTGTTTCGTAGTCGGCCATGAGGTGATTTTACTGCGCGCGGCGGTAGAACGCAAAGCAATCTATGTGGCGAGCACAGGGGCGGGGAGACTTCACGGCGACCCTTCCCCGTAGATTGGAGGGGGATTTGTAGGCGCTATTTGTCATTCCACGGGGCCGGTTACCCAGATGACGATGGCGGTGACCAGGCGTCGCGGGGCGAGGCGAGGGAGTTGGGCGAGGAGCCAGTGAAGTTGTGTGTGGATTCTTGGGACTGATGGGTCGTCGCGGGCCGAGCAATCCATCCTACAAAACTCTCCCCTTCAAAGGCCAAAACACTGCCGCCTTTATACGGAAGTTACGAAGTTTACAAGATTTTTATAAACTCGCTAAACTCACTCAAATTAAGCGGCTTTCGGTATCTACGAAGCAAAGCTCGCACAGGTCGGCCAACACTGCCTACCGTTAATCCTGCGGTACCGCGTGGGTCAACCATTATCGAAAACGGGTCGGGCCGCGGCGGGGGTTTGGGCCGGGGGTTCGCGACGGAAGGCCAAGAGTCGAGGGTCAAGAGTCAAGAGCCGAAAGCACCGGGACCGGCTTCAACAGCTTCTTGAGGATGAGACGATGACTGGTCTCCTCGGAATCCCGCAGCATGCCCCAACGGCTCGCCTGCCAGACTTCTCGCGACGACACGTCTAGTGCCGTCAACCAGCCGTACTTGCAGCACACCGTATCGATGCAGACCGCGAAGCCAAGGTCGAGAATCTCGGCGTTCTTCTGCTCCGTGTGACCAACTACCACCGTCTTACCAGAAATGTGTGGCTGCTGATTCTCGGGATCGAACAGCTCCCAGCGCAGTGAGAACTCCGACTGCCGGGCCATTGGCAGGTCGGCCCGGTAGTTGGCGTGCGTGAGGATGCAGTCCTCGGTTTTGTAGTATGGCACGCAGGTGTCGAGCAGTGCCCAGTGCTCGGCCGGGATGTCGGCGAGCGTTCCGCCAAAGTTGTACGAATTGAGCGTGTAGACGCCGCCGCAATTCTCCCAATATCGCAGCGCCTTTTCATCCTCTCGTGCCGCGTAAATCATCTCCTCGTGGTTGCCTTGGATCAGCACCACCTCGCACTGCCCGTTCAACGCGATAATCCGTTCCAGCACTTCGCGCGATTCCTTTCCTTGGTCGATCATGTCGCCCAGGAAGACGATCCGATCGCCCGTCGTAGGATCGATGGAGTCCAGCACGGCGTCGAGCGCGTAGATGCAACCATGAACGTCGCCGATGGCGATCAAACGACCCGTGCCCATGTTGGATCCAGCAGCCGTTGAGAGTTAAGCGCAAAGTAGCCCAACAATACACTTCAGTGCGGCGACCATCAAGCGCGGGGGCTAGGAATTCGCCGCGACCCACTCGCGGATATCGTGCGGCGTATCGTCGTCGCGATTCATCGTGGGCAGCACTTCGTGCAGCAACTTGTCCGGGTCGCACAGGTCGGCCACCGAATCGACGACGATATCCGGCTGGTAGGCGTACTTGGCCAAATCCTCGCGCTTCGTGCTACCGGTGAGCACGAGGATCGTGCGATAGCCCATCTGAACGCCGCCCAGGATGTCGGTCTCCATCGTGTCGCCGATCATGATCGTTTCGCTGGTAGCCATGCCCAATTCCTTGCGGGCGATGCGCATCATCACGGGGCTGGGCTTGCCGACGCTGAACGCCTTGATGCCAGTGGCCGATTCGATGAGCGAGACGATTGCACCGCAACCGGGCCGCGTGCCATGTTGCGTTGGGCAGTTCGGATCGAGGTTCGTGGCGATCAGCTTGGCGCCGCCCACGACCATTTGCACCGCGTGCTCGAGCATTTCGAAGCTCAGCGTGCGGCCTTCCCCAACGACGACATAATCGGGCGACTTATCCACGACTGCGTAGCCGTTCTGATGCAAGGCGTTAAGCAGTCCACCCTCGCCGATCACGTACGCCGTGCCGCCCGGCCTCTGTCGGGCGAGAAACCGGGCCGTGGCCATCGCGCAGGTGAAGATGTGCTGCTCCTCGACTGGCATCCCCATCCGTTCGAGCTTGGTCGCCACGTCGCGCCGTGTGCGCTGGCTATTGTTGGTGAGAAACAGAAACGGAATGTTCCACTCCCGCAGAATCCGAATGAACTCGACAGCCCCGGGAATCAACTCGGCGCTGCGATACATGACGCCGTCCATGTCGATCAAAAAACCTTTTTTCACGACAACCTATCTCGCTGTTGCGGGCAGGTGCGACTCGTTCCCACGTCGCAGATCCGCCAGGGCGGGCTCCGCGTGGGAACGCAAGACTGCGACGCTCCGCGTCGCGTGGCCACCTGGGCTGGGCTGGGTTATTAAAGCTTGCGGCAATGAAGGTAGGGTTAAGGCCGCAGGAGTGGCCCGTTAGTTTGTCATCACGCAGCTCGACGGCGCTCGCAGCAGGCTCAGGGTGGTAGCAGCGTTGCCGGCAATCATGCCTGGTCCGTTGCCCGGAAACGCACTTCTCGACATGAAACAGGGCCCTGCGAACAGCCGAACTCATCCCCTTGTGCAAACGGTGCGCCTCCGTGATGCCGGCTCATCCGGGACGCCGGTTATGAGTCGCACTTCGTTGCGGGCGTTCGAGATACGTCCAATCGGCCGGCCGCGGAAACCTTCCTGCACGGATGGTTTGTGGGCCAGTTGCCGCCCACGAACTAGGCAATGGACGCCGCGCCGGTTTACGTCGCACGCGGTCTGCCACTAGAATTGCCAAGATTACACACCTGCCTGCCGCCGCCAGCTACTGGCCCCCACCTTGGAGTTGCACCCGATGAAAAACTTTGCGGTTCGGTTCGCGTTTTCGCTGTTGTTATTGAATTGCGTGTGCGTCGCCAGCTTCGGCGACCTTCTGGTTGGAACCGCATTCGATGGCGGCGTGCGACGGATCGACGAGGCCACCGGCGCCGACTTGCCCAACAATATCTCGCCCGGCAGCGCCGGATTACAGCTCACATCGGGCGTCGCCGTTGGTCCCGACGGCAACATCTATGTCAGCAGCCGCGGCACGGGCGAAGTTTTGTACTACGACGGCGAGACCGGCCTGCCGCTGCCATCGCCGCACGTCGGCGGCCGAGACGGCCTGTTCGCGACACTTGCTTCTTTAACAACGCCAACCTCAACTCCAGGGCCGTTGAGATTTGGCCCCGAGGGGCACTTGTATGTCTCAGATTTCGGCGGCCAAAGCGTTCGCAAATTCAATGCCACGACTGGCGAAGAAATCACACCGCCGCCGGCCACTGTCTTCGTCGGTCCACCCGCCGGCCTCGTGTTTGGTTCCGACGGCGACACGTATGTTGGCGATTTCGGCAGCGCCAGCGTTCTACGCTTTTCGGGAGGTATGCCATCGGTGTTCGTGCAGCCCACGTCGGGCGGCTTGCTCACCCCCAGCTCGCTGCTGTTCATGCCGACGGGAAACCTTCTCGTCGTCGATTTGTTTGGCGACCAGATTCTGGAATACAACCCGGATGGCACTTTTAATCGGCAATTCGCCCAGATTGAAATCGACCTCGGTCCGAATCCGCCGCCCGAAGCCGACCCCTCCGATAATCCGTCGGACGTTGTCTACGACCGCGACGGCAACTTGATCGTCGCCGTCCTTGGCGCGACGAATCCATCGGC
>JAKEIB010000316.1 GCA_022614705.1 Planctomycetota bacterium
CACCCAAAGCAAGCTCACACGTATGTCCAATAACCCTTCGCTAATTCGCGGCATCTTCTTCCGTTGTTGTGTTGCAGATTTTTTCGGATGAGCCATATCGCCGCGTTGCGGCTCGGTTGTGCGGCGGTAGAGTAGTTCGACGAATTCGGCGAGCAGCTCGGCTTCGCCGCTTTCCAGGACGACGGCGGCTTGGCGCAGCACGTCGCGTTTGGCGTTCATCGCGTTAGCGGCGGCGAGGACGCCGGACTGGGTCAATTGGCCACCGGTGCCGAAGCGGCTGTAGAGCTCGTCGAAGTCGGCCTCGGTCCAATTCTCGAACGCGGCGGCATGCGCGGCGACGACTTCCTCGACGAGCGAGTTGGTGGCCCGATCGAATCGTCGCGCGGGCGATTGGCCGGGCGTGCGAAAGAGCTCGTCGATCGATACGCCCAGGCCGTGAGCCAGCTTGTGCAGCGTGCGGGCGTGCGGATTCGTACGGCCACGGGCGACGGCGCGCAGCGTTCGCTCGTCGAGCTGCGAGGCGGCGACCACGTCGTCGAATGTGAGCCCGTCGCGGGCCATCAGCCGGCGAAGATTTTGGGCCAGTGCCGCGGCGTCACCGTTCTGAGCCGTTGTGGAGATCATGCCTCGCGAAGTGAGCGGGAATCGCCTTGAAAGATAGGATCGCTATACCACCCCTTGTAGATTATGTATACGGACGTATACTATTATTTGGGTGGGCTGTCAAGGCTTGTCTGGAGCTGATAGTGGTACAGTTTGTAGTCGTCTCGCTCCGCGAGACGCAATTTCCTCTCGCGGAGCGAGAGGACTACACTGTTTCTCTGCGAATTGTACCACGACCGCCAGCCCTTAGCGAATGTCTCAGATCACGTCAATCAGCTATACTTAGGATAAACCGATGTCGCGGCGTGAAAAGCTCAGAGAAAAGATGCGCAGTTCGCCGGGCAATATTCGCTTCAGTGAAGTGGATGCGTTATTGCGTTACGAAGGATTCGTGGTGTTCAATAAACGAGGAAGCCACCGAACATACCATCACCCAGACGGACGACTCATCACCATTGTCGTGCCGCACGGAAGTCGAAAGACGTGTAACCCGGCCGACATTCGCAAAGTGCTACAAGTTTTAGGCAAATGAACACAACGCATCACGAATACCGCGGTTACGTCTTCTCGATCCATTACGAGGCAAAGCAACCGGTTTATACCGTCTCGTTTGCCGACTTTCGGGAGATTATTACCAGTGGAGATACGCTATCGCAAGCGTTCGCGAATGCGTGTGAAGCGCTCGATCTCCACCTCGAAAGCTTGCAAAAACTTCGCAAGCGCGTGCCCAAACCCCGGCACTCGCTGGTGGTCGAATCGCAATAGTTCGGCTATCGATTTACCGCACGGCCAAGTCGCCGCGGCTTTCTTCGCTCACGGTGGACGAATCGCGTTGCGGCGGGAAGAACAGGTCGACGATGCCGTGCACCAGGCCGATCGTTTCGGGATCGGACGAGCCGAAGCGCGTGGCCAGCGGGGCGAACAGCCAACGGCCTTCGGGCCAGCGGACGTCCATCACCTTGGCGCAATCTTCGAGCAGTTGATACACGCGTGCCCGCGTGACGCCGATCGTTTGCGCCTGCTGCTTCACGCTCGGCGAGTTTTCGTCGAGACAGAGTCGCGCGGCGGCGAGGCCGGCCACCTGGTCGCCCAGATCGATTTTGATCTGGTTGATCATGGGTTTGACGATGTGTTGGTGCAAATCGTCGACGGGCGGCAGGTCGGGTTGGCCGACGGTTTCCAATAGCCAACGCGTCAGCGGCGGCACGAAGCGGGGCATGATGACGACGTCCACATTTTCCTGCAGCGTCGCCGTGGCCAGCGCTTCGTGTACTGTGCAAAACACTTCCAGGATCGCGTTGACGCGCTTCTCGCCGTGCGTCTTCAGCGAGCGGATATCGGCCAGCGAGCGATCGGCGTATTCTTCGAGGCGCGAGTGCCAGATCACAGTGGGCAGGGCTTGCAGCGTTGGCGCGAGTCGGCCCAACTTCTCCGGTCCCATGCCGTAGCGATTCACCGTTTCGCACCATTGCGCCCACAGCGATTCGGAAACGATCGAGGCGTCGAAGCCGCTGGCGGCGGGCGCCGGCCTTTGCTTCTTCGCATCATGGCTGAGGCCGAACGGGGCGTCGGGCGACGTGGCTTTCGACGCGCGCTTCAAGAGGTCGAAGAAACCAATGATTTTCTTCTGGCCGACACCCGGCGTCGCCATCAATTCATCGAGCGGTTGCGACAATAGATCGCGCAGCGGACGATCGAGAAAGGCGATTGGAAGTCGTCGGTCGGTCGGCAACACCCAATAGGAAAGGGCTTTGTCGAGGCGACCATCGTCGGGTCGTTCCACAAGAGACTTACGAAGCCGTTCGTAAGTGCCTACGAGTCGATAACGATCGTTGGAGATGGCTTTCCTGGCCATAGCTATTTTGCTCCATGGTTAATTGGTTCACCTTCCTGGGAATTCAACCGGTTGTAGACCATGAGAAGCAGAAACACGGCGAAGTGAGCCTGAGGTGCGTCATGTCATCCTAAGGTCGTCGACAGATCCGCCAGGTTGGCGGGGTCGAAATTTCTTGCCAGCTTCTCTCGTCCGTCTCCGTGCGTACAGTCCCTCCCGAAGGGGACGCCGCTTGCAGGCATTCTTCGGGCTGAGTTGCAGACGGTCAAGAAGGGAATTACCGCAAAAAGGTCTGGAAAACACGGCAGTCTGAGCGGTTTGGCCGCATGTGACAAACGGTAGGCATGGGCAATAATCGGGAATTTGGAAAGTTTTGGCTGTCAAAACGGGAGCGCCCTGGCAACCCGATGGCGTGGGAAAAAATCCGATAAATCCGCATTTTCCGCGTAAAAATGTGCCGTTGAGTTGGACATTCCGCCGGAGCCAGGCTGGCGGCGTCGCGCGGCGCGCCGTGTCCATTGGGGGCGGGCCGCGTACACTATTGATCTCTGCATTGCTAATGAGCCGAAGGGTGCCATGCCCACAGCCCTGAGTGGCCATGCTTGCAGCGAGATTCCCATGCCCACGCAAAGCCGTGGGCATGCCACCCAAATGTGAGACGGCTCAGTCTCCGCACAGCCCTCAATAAATCGGCCATGTCGACAGGAACGGTTGTCAATTCGCCCGCGCAGACGGAGTCATTGGATCGGTCACGCGATGACCGGTTTTGCGTCCTCGGCGCCGGCGCTTCTGGCCTGGCTGTCGCCAAGAATTTTCACGAATACGGTATCCCGTTCGACTGCTTTGAACGCGAGGACGACATCGGAGGAAACTGGTATTACGGCAAGCCGCACAGCAGCGTGTACCGCTCGACGCGGCTAATCTCCTCGAAGCGCGGCACCGAATACACCGACTTTCCGATGCCCGCCGACTGGCCCGAGCATCCGCCGCACGAATTGGTGTGGCAATACCTGCGGAGCTACGCGCGGCATTTCGACCTGTACGCGAACATTCAGTTCAATACGGCGGTGAAGTGGATCGAACCCGCGGCTGAAAGCAAAGAGCAGCGATTGCGGATTGCGGCACCCAGGGGGTACCCGGGATTGCGGATTAAGGAAGTCCCAATCCGAAATCCGCAATCTGCAATCCGAAATCAGTTGGGTTGGCACGTTACGCTGGCCGATGGCACGCGACGTCGCTATCGCGGCGTCGTCATTGCCAACGGGCACAATTGGGATCCTCGTTGGCCCGAATATCCGGGCACGTTCCGTGGCGAGGTGATTCACTCATCGCAGTACAAGACGCCGGAGATTTGCCGCGGTAAACGCGTGCTGGTTGTGGGCGGCGGCAACTCGGGATTCGACATCGCGGTCGACGTCGCGCCTTATGCGGCCATTACGTTTCACAGCCTGCGCCGCGGCTATCACTTGTTGCCGCGGTACTTTCGCGGCGCGCCGGTCGACGAGCGAGGCGAATGGGCGCTGCGATGGAGGGTGCCGCTGTGGTTGCGCCGCTTTCGCGCGGCGCAGGTTCGGTCGGCCGCCTGGGGCAAGGAAGTGGCGAAGGCTCTGCCGCGTCCCGACCATCGATTATTCGAAACGCATCCCGTGATCAACTCGCGCTGGCCGTATGCCGTTTCGCAACGGGCGATTTCCGTGAGGCCAGACGTCGAACATCTTGAAGGCGATCATGTGTCGTTCGTCGACGGAAGCCGGGAGCGCATCGACGCGATTATTTATGCAACCGGCTACAAGCTGTCGTTCCCGTTCATGGATTGCAATCAACTCAACTGGCGTGACGATCGGCCGGAGTTGTATCTCAACATCTTTCACCCGCAGCGAGATGACCTGTTCGTCGCCGGCCTGATTCAACCCGATAGCGGGCAATTCGGACTGGTCGATTACCAGGCGCAGCTCATTGCGGCGTATGTGGTTGGACTAAACCGTCGCATGGCCGCCGCCGGGCGCTTTCAGCGCGAAAAAGACCTCGGCCATGCGCGCGTCGACGGCGGCATCCGCTACGTCCGCTCGCCGCGCCATTTGGTCGAGGTCGAGCACTACAGTTACCGGCGAACGTTGCAGCGCAAGATCGCGGGCCTTTGTGGGAGGCGTCACTGACGCCGATTATGCTTGATTATTATTGATCTCTGCATTGCTAATGAGTCGTAGGGTGCCATGGCCACTGCTCTGAGTGGCCATGCTTGCAGCGAGATTCCCATGCCCACGCAAAGCCGTGGGCATGCCACCCCAAATGCGAGACGGCTCATTCTCGGCGCAGGCATCGATAATGCCCCAGTCGGTCTCCGAGAGGCTTCCCGCACTCGGCTGAAACGGCGATTAGAATGTCAATTCGATGCAATCGGTTCCGATCTGCGTGTTCGCGAACACGCGGCGTGCGGCGTCGAGATCGTATCGGCCGTCGTCGTCGAATCGTGGATCGACGTGTACCAGCACGAGTCGACCGACTGCGGCGGCCGCCGCCACTTGTGCCACGTGAAGCAGCGAGCTGTGACCCGTGACAGCGGGTAGATTGTTCGCGTCATTGGCAAAATACGCTTCATGCAGCAACAGGTCGACGCCACGGATTCGCTCGACGTAGTCCGCACTCGCGGAAGCGGTCGTGTCGGTGACATAGGCCAGTGAATGGCCGGGCCAATCGAGCCGGTAGCCGATCGACCCGCCTGGATGCGGCAGCGGAAAATGCGTGAGCGTGCCTCGATCCGGCAGTTGGCAGGAGGCGGCAAGCGGCTCGAATCGAAACGGCGGCGGGACGGGAAAGATCGGCTCGGCGAACAGGTGATCGCGCACGGCCGCTAGCTTGGCCGCGTCGCCGTGAACGGTTGTCTGCTTCAGCACGTGCTTCGGGACGACGTTGATTAAGTAGGTCAATCCGGCGATGTGATCCAGATGCGCGTGGGTCAGAAAAACGTCAAGCCGCGTCGTTTGCAAGTGTTCTCCCACGCGGCACATCCCGCTGCCGGCGTCGAGCACGACGCCAACTTCGGGGAGCAGGAAGCAGGCCGTGTGTCGCCGCGTCGTGGGAAAATAGCCGCCGGTGCCGAGCAGAACGAGTTTCATGGGGCGACACGCTTCGGGGAAGCATTATAATCGGCCAAATGTACCACGGTCGCGGACGGCCGGCAAACGGGCGAGAATGTAGGCGTCTCGCTCCGTTCGGCTGAGCTCACGGCCGAAGCCGGGAGACGCAGTTCCTCTCGCGGAGCGAGAGGACTACACTTTTCCGGCAAACGTAAATGCGAGCTTGGCGGAGCAATGGTGATGACGAAGCGCGGTCAAATCAAGTCGCTCGGGATGATGGTTGTCATGGCGGTCGGCGCCGCGCTCGTGGGCTGCGGCAAAAGGGGGCCGTCGGAGGTTGTCGTTTACGCGGCGCTCGACCGCGAGTTCTCCGAACCGATCTTCCGCGACTTCACCGACGCGACGGGCATCGGCGTTCGCTCGAAGTTCGATATCGAGTCGACGAAAACGGTCGAGCTCGCCCAGAGGGTCATCGCGGAGCGCGAGCGGCCGCGGTGCGACGTGTTCTGGAACAACGAAATCCTCAACACACTTCGCTTGGAGCGGCAAGGACTATTGCGGCCGTACAACTCGCCGTCGGGCGCCGACTTTCCGGCAAGTGCTCGTTCGCCTAAAGGACTATGGTATGGCTTTGCCGCCCGGGCTCGCGTACTGATCGTGAACACGAATCAATTGGCCGAGGAGCGCTGGCCAAAGTCGATTCGAGATTTGACCGATGCCCAGTGGTACGAGCGCTGCGGCATCGCCAAACCGCTATTCGGTACCACCGCCACGCACGCCGCGTGCCTGTTCGCGACCTTGGGCGACGACGAGGCCAAGGACTTTTTCAGCGCCGTGCGGCGCAATGCCAACATCATGGGCGGCAACAAGCAGGTCGCCCAAGCGGTTGCCGCGGGCAAACTGGCCTTCGGACTCACCGACACGGATGATGCCATCATCGAAGTGGAAAACGGCATGCCCGTGACGATCGTGTATCCGGATCAAGGAGAAGGCCAGATGGGGACGCTGTTCATCCCCAACACGCTGGCGATCATCAAGGACTCGCCGAACCCCGAGGCGGCCGAGAAGCTGGTGGACTATTTGTTGTCGGCCGACGTGGAACGCCGGCTCGCCGCCGGCCCCAGCGCGCAGATTCCGCTTCGGCCCGGCGTGGCCGCTTCGCCGCGGGTGAAGACGCCGGCCGAGGTTCGCGCGATGGAAGTCGACTGGTCCGCCGCCGCCGAAAAATGGGAGACGGCGGCCGAATTTCTCAAAAGCGAGTTCACGGCCCCATAAAGCCGGGATTGTAGTAGGCACACTCCGTGTGCCGTGACCGGCGCCAGCGGACGGCACGCGGAGCGTGCCTGCTACATTCCGCGACCAACCACCCTTCGGGCGGTGCCCTCGCGGCTTTATGGCCGCCGGTACCCGGCCGCGTTTTGCGGGCGTATTCCGGTAGTGGTACAGTTTGCCTGATTCTGCATCGTGTCATTCCGAGGTCCGCCGAGGAATCCAGCCAGACCCCTCGGCGGACCTCGGGGTGACAGAAGCAAA
>JAKEIB010000317.1 GCA_022614705.1 Planctomycetota bacterium
CACCCAAAGCAAGCTCACACGTATGTCCAATAACCCTTCGCTAATTCGCGGCATCTTCTTCCGTTGTTGTGTTGCAGATTTTTTCGGATGAGCCATATCAGTTTGCCGGTGTTCATTTGGGGCTGTATGAACTACGCCGAGGGAAAAGGGCACTCGAAGTGGGTTGGGCTGGTGGGGCTGGCTGGGATCATCGGACTCGTAATCCTGATTGTCTTGCCGGACCAGGACCGTAACGGCACGCATCCTCGATCGCAACTGAGTAAGCTGATAGGGTTGATTTCGATGGTGGTCGGATTCGCATTGGCCGTACTCGGTCTTTGGTTTCACGATCTTGGGGAAGACGCTCGGCTCGAACGCCTGCTCCACCCATGGCCGGCGATTTGCATGCTCGTGGGAACCGTCCTTGTGGTCGCCTCGCTCGTGTACTTGCTACGTAATGGCCGCGGTTAACAATTCACTACAACGCCGCCGACTCGCTGACAAAGATTCTATAATCCGTTCCCGCCGATGCGCTCTTTCCCCACCCAGCGGCGCAGCACTTCGGGCACGACGATTGATCCATCGGCCTGCTGGTAGTTTTCTAGATTGGCAATTAGCGCGCGGCTCACGGCGATGGCCGTTGAAAATGCTTCCCATTCTGGCCTGGCCCGAAGGTCACAAGCTAAGGCCCCACGAACGGCAATCAGCGCCGCTGATCGTCACCTCTCCGGTGCGCGGCGATGATGGTGCAACCTCGACGGGCGTCCTGGACAGTGGCCAGGAGTGGAATTCATCTTGGTCCGATCACCCCGGACCGAATGAGGTTACACCGACAAACGAGAGGCGGACCCGCCAGCCGTCGTCCCCCCTTCTTGGTTGCTTGACACATTCGTGATAGCCAGCCTACAATCCACGAAGTTGGGCTCTCGGTTCGGGTCTCCTCGTCCGAAGGAGGAGGAGGTCATGAAACTCTTCCAACCGACGCGGGAATTGCACGCTTCTGAGCTAAACGGCCCAGTGATGAAGGGCCTGTTAGCCCGATCGCGCGTCATCTGGGCGTTGTTGATGACTGTTGTGACCGCCGCACCGAGCACTGAGGCGGCGACTCAAAAGATCTTTCTCGATTTCGACAGCTTTACCGACATCTTTACGATGCCGCCCGAGCACGTCTATACGCCTGCGGAGCGCGCGGAAATCCTTTCCAACCTCGAGGAGGATTATGCCCCGTTCGATTTCTCGTTTCATCTCGCCCCGCCGGCCGCGCCATTTTCCACCGTCTTCTTCAACGCTGGACCGACCGGAGGGGAATCCGACGAGATCGACTTTCGCAACCTCAACCTTTCTACGATGGCGATCTTGAACGTGAACGGCAAGCCGTTTCCGATGGGAGGGACCAGCGAAGAAGTCGTCGCCCTCAGCAGCACGATTGCGGCCCACGAAATCGGTCACTTCGTGGGATTGCGTCACGGCGATTCTTTCGGTCCGATTGGTTCAGGGATTCACGCGCCAAAGCCGGGACCCATGCCATACTCGCCGGACTATCCCGGTCCAGCGATGGCGAGCGAAACCAACGGTCACACGATGAGCGACCCGGCCAGCACCGGCCAGACCCCCGAGGAGTTCGTTATGGACACCCATTTCGGCGTGCGCGAGGCGATCAAGCTGGAGTTCATCGAGACGGGCAGCGTAGAGGCGGAGACAATGTCGGCTCACGGCACCCTGGCCACCGCCCAGCCGATTACGCTGACCCCACTTCCGGTGCCAAACACGACCAAGCCAGGGGACAAACATTTCGGGATGGTCCTACTGGTCGATGCGGTCACGGTCACCGGCTCGCTCAGCGCGACCGGCGAATTCGACGTTTATTCGTTCAGCGGTGGGGCTGGTGAATTATTCAATTTCGAGGTGATGTCCATTCACCTCACCCGGTTCATGGGTGACGACAAGATCAACCCAGAGATCGCCATCTACGATTCGTCAGGCGCGTTGGTGCCGTATTATTCGGCTCCATTCGGCGCCTTCAACGACGACGACTTCGAACTCTTTCCGTCCGTCTCCGATTCCGATTCCATCCTCATCGACTTGGTACTGCCGGCGGACGATACCTACTTCGTCGCGGTCACGGCCGTTGACCCGGCAGATACCGGCAGTTACGAACTGTTCGCTTACCGCTTCGCCGCCGTTCCCGAACCATCCGGTTTGGCGCTCTGTCTGGCGGCGCTGAGTCTGGCGGCACGCCGGGGACGCCGCCAGTCACGCACGGCGCGACCAGACGACCAGTTGCGCCTGCCGAGCAGCCCGATCCCGCCCAGCGCAAGCAGCACGGCGGTACCCGGCTCCGGGATCAGCTTGAACTGGTAGGCGCCGCTCCAGTAGTCGCCGGTACGGAGATCTAGCTCGTAGAAGGCGGTGCCGTCGGGAATAATTTGGTCACGCCCCCAGATCACAAAGTTCGTCGTGTACGGGAAGCCGGATGCCTTTGCCGCGTCGGTCAACACGGCCCATTCCTCCTGTTTGAGCGTGTACGACGTCGCGTTTGGCGGCGTATCGGGAACGACGATGTCCAACAGGCGCTGTTCGAATGTCTTGCCCCACACGAACAATCCGAACGTGTCGTTGGCCTCGTTGTTGCGGCGCTCCCAGGAAAACGTCGGGGGCGGATCGGTCGGTTTGAACGTCGCGTTGATGATTGCCCCGGTGGGGTGGGGCGAGACGTGGTGGTCCTCGAACACCTGGCCGAACAGCGTGCGCTCGTGGTCGTCTTGCGACGCCTTCAAGTAGTAGTCCCACACGTCGTCGAGCCGGTCGAGCTCGACTATTCCCTCGGGGTTATCACCGCGGTTATCGAGCGCGCCGTACAGGTCAAAGTGGCCGAGGCCGATCAAGTCATCGTCGAGGTTGGGCGTGTCCGCCAGATCCCACAGGATGCGGGCCACCGCGAGTTCGTCACCCTCGCCCTTGGGAGCGCCGACGCCGACGCCCAAGTAGCTCGCATGCTGACCCTCCAGGTCAACATGAATGGGGGCACCGGGCCTGGCGGAGCTCCCATCTTTCGTGTCGGTATAGTAGGTGTCCCCGACACTAGCCAGGTGGAACCGGTCGAGGTTTTGACCTGTCGGGTTCACTTGCTGGGCGGCGATACTGATGTAAGTGCCGAGCCCCTCCTGCCATGCGAACTGCATCCCACGGAGTTTCCTGAACTGGTTGTCCCTTCCGTGGTCGAGGATATTGCTCGTGCCGAAGCGATGCGGCAACCCCGTCGCATCAGGACCCGGCTGGAGGGACAGCTTGTCGCGCCGGCTGAGGTAGTGCCCGTATTCGTGCAGGATCACGTCCCAGTCAGCCCAGTTGCTGTTGTCTGCTGTCTCGCTCAGCGCGATCCAGCCTTCCGGACGCGTTGCATCCGGCGAACTGTAATAGGTATCAGGGGCATCAGGGCGATCAGGAGCCGGATAGTGAACGGGGATCGCGGGCGGCGGCCCTCTGACGGTGTTCGCGTAGTACCATCCGGTATACAACGCGTCAGCAACTGAGAACGCCTTCTCCGCTGTCGTCGCGGTCAGGATGAATACGTCATTGTGTTCGGCCACGCTTGTGGTGAGACTGTAGGCGTATACCGGCGTGCCCGGCAGGCCGTCGGAGTTCACGAAACCGCCCGGGTTGGTCGCCCCCACGATGAGCCGGATACTGGTTCCCAAGAGGAGGTTATACCCGCCGAACTCGTAGTACCCCGTCCGTTCCGTTATGCGGGACCCCAGGCTCTGCTCCTCCATTCCGACGACCCTAAGTTCGACGTTCACCTCGCGCGCCGCCTCGAAGTCGTACGTGACCAACCCGTTCACCTGGGCGGACACCGGCGCGCCTGCCACAAGAAGCCACGCCAGCGGCACCATCATGACCGCGCGGCACCCCTTCCGCCTTGGATTTCCGACCATCGACATGTTGCGCTCCTTTCGGAGTCGAACACCGAGCGCCATGCCCGGCCTGCTCCTCTTCAGCGTAGCATCTTTCTGCTCCCTCACCATCCCTTGAGCAGGTGGCCGTGTGGACGGAGAAGCACGCGACCAAAGGTTTCCGCGGCGAAGCCGGCGAGCTGCTGGGCCTGCCACGGGATTGGCCGATCCCAGGCGGCAGCATTATATCCCATTACCGCCGATGCGCTCTTTCCCCACCCAGCGGCGCAGCACTTCGGGCACGACGATTGATCCATCGGCCTGCTGGTAGTTTTCTAAGATGGCGATCAGCGCGCGGCTGATCGCGACCGCCGTGCCGTTGAGCGTGTGGACGTAGTGCGTGCCCTTTTCGCCTTTCACTTTGTAGCGGATGTCGAGCCGGCGCGATTGGTAGTCGGTGCAGTTCGAGGCGCTGGTGACTTCGCCATACTCGCCGCCGTTGCCGCGGCCGGGCATCCAGGCTTCGAGGTCGAACTTGCGATAGGCGGGACCGCCCAGGTCGCCGGTGGCGATGTCGAGCACGCGGTACGGGATGCCGAGACCGTCGAAGATTTCGCACTCCAGGTCACGGAAGTAGTTGTGCATTCCATCGCTTTGCTCGGGCAGCGTGAAGGCGAACATCTCGACCTTCGTGAACTGATGAACGCGATACAGCCCGCGCGAGGCCCGGCCGGCCGCGCCCGCTTCCGTACGAAAGCAGTGACTGATTCCGCACAATTTGATCGGCAGCTTTTCGGCTTCAATCACCTGACCGGCGTACAGCCCGCCGAGAGTGATCTCGGCGGTGGCCACGAGGTTGAGGTCGTGGTTTTCGACGCTGTAAATCTGCGTCTCGGGCCCGCGCGGGATGAAACCGATGCCTTTGAGCACGTCGCCGCGGGCCAGGTCGGGAGTGATCGTGGGCGAGAAGCCCTCGCGCACCAAGCGATCCATCGCGTATTGCTGTAACGCGAGCTCCAACAGAGCCGCTTCGTTCTTCAGAAAGTAGAACCCGTGGCCGGCGACGCGGGCGCCGCCTTCGAAGTCAATTAAGTCGTGCTGCTCGGCGATCTGAACATGATCGAGTACAGGGAAGCCAAACGGCCGCACGGCTGCATTCCCGCGGCACAGTTCCTTGCTCGCATCCTCGCCGCCGACAGGCGCTTCCGGATGCGTGAGGTTCGGCATCGCGTTGTGAATCGCGCCGGCCTCGGCGGTGAGCCGCTCCATGTCCGCGGTAATTTCCTCCTTGCGTTCACGAATCCGTCGGCCTTCTTCTTTGCGGGCATCGCGCTCAGCATCATCCTTCGCTTGCCCGATCGATTTGCTGACAACATTCGCCTGCCGCGAGAGCTCTTCGACCTCGGCCTGCAACTTCCGCCGCTGCGATTCCAGCTCCACAAACCGCGCAACGTCAACCTTCACGCCGCGGCGGTTGCAGTTTTCTTGAACGACCTCAGAGTTTTCCAGGATGAATCGCTTGTCGAGCATGGATGCGGTTACTTGGTGGGATTTATTTTATTCACCACGGAGGACTTGGCGCGGCGGCGTGTCCGCGAGTTCTTGCCACAAATGCGCGCTGGCCAGCGTGCCGCGGTGGTAGTCGTCGAGCGAGAATTTTTCGTTGGGGCTGTGTGTGTTGTCGTCATTCTGGCCCCAGCCCAGTAGGAGCGCGTCCGCACCGAGCTCGCGTGTGAACGTGTTGACGATCGGAATGGAGCCACCTTCGCGGATGTATACCGGCGCCCGGCCAAAGCCATGTTCAATCGCCTTCGCGGCCGCGCGGATGTACGGGCTGTCGAGCGGCACGACGACGCCCGGTGCGCCGTGATGATCAATGAGTTCCATCTGAATACCGGGCGGCAGCCGTTCGTCGAGAAACTTCCGCAGCGCGGCGCCAATTTTGTGTGGATCCTGTTTCGGAACAAGGCGAAAGCTGAACTTCGCGCTCGCTTTCGCCGGCAGCACGGTCTTGGCGCCCTCGCCCTGATAGCCACTGGTGAGGCCGTTGATGTCGCAGGTTGGCCGCGCCCAGCGGCGCTCGATCGACGTGAAATCCGCCTCGCCCCACATATCGGTCACGCCAACTTGCTGCATGAACTCCGCATCGGTCGCCGGCAGCGCGCGAAACTCATCTCGCTCACGCTCCGTAAGAGGCACGACGTCGTCGTAAAAACCGGGAACCTGGATTCGGCCATCCTTGTCCTTTAGCGCTGACAGCAGCGTCACGAGCGCGCCGGCCGGGTTGGTAACGGCGCCGCCAAACGTGCCCGAGTGCAAATCCTGCCGCGGCCCGCGAAGACGCAGCTCGAAGTATGCGATGCCGCGCAGGCCGTACGTAATCGCCGGCACACCCGGCGCGAATTGACCGCAGTCGCTGATGACAATCGTGTCGCAGGCGAGCTTCTCGCGATTCTGCTTCACAAACGGCGCGAGATGCTGGCTGCCGACTTCCTCTTCGCCCTCGATGAGAAATTTCACCTGAATCGGCAGTTTGCCGACCGACTTGATCCAACCTTCGGCGCTCTTCACGTGCGTCAGCATCTGGCCCTTGTCGTCGGTCGCACCGCGGGCGTAGATGTTGCCGCTCCGCACCGTCGGCTCAAACGGCGGGCTGATCCACTCATCAAGCGGCTCCGGCGGCTGCACGTCGTAGTGACCGTAAACAAGTGCCACCGGCCTGCCCGGCACCGGCGGCGACTCGGCGTACACTAGCGGATGACCGGCCGTCTCCACCAGCTCCGTCGCCAGATTGAGTTGCTTGAATTGCTCGACCATCCAGTCAGCCGCACGGCGAGTTTCCGCACGCTGGCGCGAATCGGCACTCACGCTGGCAATCCGCAGCATCGCGCTGAGATCGTCCTCAAATGCCTGGCGATGCGACTGAATGTAGGAGCTGACCGTGTCCATCGAGAGTGGCTTCCTGATCGGGCGGTTGGGCGTACAATATACTGTTCCACAAGCGGTTTCACCACCGCAGGTGCGAGGTTTACATCATGGAACCACTCCCCAGCTCTGATAATCCTGAGCCCGATGACGCCGGCTGGACGACCACGCTCGTGCCCGAAAAGAAGCCGGCCCCCAAGCGCAAACGCAAGGGCATCCCCCGCTACAACGTGATCCTTTGGGACAGCGACGACCACAGCTACGAGTACGTCGAACGCATGCTCCGCGAACTGTTTGGCCACACGCCCGAGGAATGCCACAAGATGGCCGAGACGGTCAACGCCGAGGGCAAGGTGGTCGTACTGACAACCACCAAGGAGCACGCGGAACTGAAGCGCGATCAAATTCTTGCCTATGGCAAGGATGAGTCCGATCAGAATTGCAAAGGTTCGATGTACGCGACAATCGAATCGGCGGAATGAATTTATTGCGGATTGCGGATTGCGGATTGCGGATTTGGCTTGTCAATCCGCAATCCGCAATCCGCAAACCGAAATCCTTATGAAACTTCGCACTCTGACTCTCGGCTGCAAGGTCAATCAATACGAGACCGAGTACGTGCGCGAAGGTCTTCTCGGCATTGGGTATGAAGATGCAGTCGGCAGTGAACACGCCGAACTGTGCGTCGTAAACACGTGCACCGTGACGGCCGAGGGCGATGCGAAAAGTCGACAGGCGATTCGCAGGATGGCGCGGCGCAATCCGGGCGCAAAGATTGTGGTGATGGGCTGCTACGCCACGCGTGCACCCGCGGAAGTGGCCGAGCTGCCAGGCGTTTCGCAAGTCGTCACCGACAAGCGCGAACTGCCAGATTTATTGGGCCGCTTCGGTGTGACGGACATTCCCACCGGCATCAGCGGATTCGGCCGGCGGCATCGTGCTTACGTGAAAGTGCAAGACGGCTGCATGTTGCGATGCAGTTTCTGCATCATTCCTTACGTGCGGCCGAATTTGGCCAGCCGGCCGGTCGAGCACATCCTCGATGAAGTCCGCCGGCTCGTGGGCCGCGGCTACCGCGAAGTCGTGCTTACGGGCATCCACCTGGGCCATTACGGCGTTGAATGGAATCGCCATGCACCGAAGGAACGCTGGAATCGCTTATCACATCTCGTGCGGCAAATCGCCGAATTGCCGGGCAAGTTCCGCGTACGGCTTTCGAGCATCGAAGCCACGGAAGTGACGCGCGAGCTGATCGACGTGATGGCCGATTATCCGGATAAAGTTGCCCCGCACCTGCACATCTCGATGCAGAGCGGCAGCGACGCCGTGCTGCGCCGCATGCGACGCCGCTGGGGCCGCCAGCGTTTCATCGACCGCTGCCGGCTCGTCCAGAAACGACTTGACCGGCCGGCGATCACCACCGACATCATCGTCGGCTTTCCCGGCGAAACCGACGCTGAGTTTGCGGAAACGATCGACGCCGCCCGCGCCGTCGGTTTCTCAAAGATTCACATTTTTCCCTTCAGCCCACGTCGGGGTACACCGGCCGCCGAGATGGCGAATCAAGTGCCTAAGCACGTGAAGCAGGACCGCACGCGCGAGTTGGCTGCGGTCGAGGCCGAACTACGCGACCAGTACTACCGCAGTTTGCTAGGCCGGCGGCTTCGCGTGTTGGTGGAGACCCAGGGGTTAGCGATGAGGAGGGAGGGACGAGAATCGGGTGGGTCTGGCACGTCCTGTCGTTACGCTACGGTCGAGTTACAAGCCACCAACGCGGTCGAAGGTCAGTTCATTGATGTCGTCGCGAGCGCAATTTGCGGCGAGCGCATTATCGCAAATTAATCAGCTGGAAGAGCGTCAGCCGGAACGGTGCATGGCGATATGACTCCAATGACAAAACCGGCTTGGTGGGCCGTTGTCGTGGGTTTCGCAGTCGCACATTTCCTCAGTCTTGTCGGCACAGTCTTTTACTGCGTCGACAATTACTATGAGCAACCGTGTCCGCTTGATCCGATTGGCTATGTTCTGGCTTCGCCGATGTATCTTCTGCTTCCGCTCCTCGAGAACTCAGCGCTGTCACTACTGCTTTTGCCGCTAAACAGCTTATTTTGGGGCTGTGTGCTGGCGGAGCCTGTTCGCTGGTGGTGCGGTTGGCCGCCATGGAGATTTAGTCTCCGCACACTGCTGATAATCATTACGACTGCTGCCGTATTGCTTGGTATTCTCGTCGCACTACGGTAGCAGTCGACGATGAATGCTGGAGAGGCGCGCATGGCCGCGTGTCGCCCGATGTTTTCGGCCCGTTGTTCAGCGCTCGCGCGACCGCTATAATCGAGCGTTTGCATTCTGAAAAAGTCTTGGTATTACGCCGGAGGAAAGAAAAGTGGCTATTCGAGTTGCCATCAACGGGTTCGGCCGCATTGGTCGGCTGACATTTCGCAATTTGTATGAGCGCAAGAACGAGTTCGAGGTCGTGGCGATCAACGACCTCACCGACAACAAGATGCTGGCCACGCTGTTGAAATACGACAGCACGCATCGCCGTTTCCCGGGCACCGTCGGCCACGATAGTGAAAACCTCATCGTCGACGGCAAGAAGATCCGCGCGATGGCCGTCAAGAATCCGGCCGAGCTGCCATGGAAGGACATGAAAGTCGATGTGGTCGTCGAGAGCACGGGCATCTTCACCGGCCGGGCGAAGGATGGCAAGCCGGGCTACGATTCGCACGTCCAGGCGGGCGCCAAAAAGGTTGTACTCAGCGCACCTGCCAAAGACGCGCCCGATCTCACCTGCGTGCTGGGCGTCAACGACGACAAGCTCACGGCCGACATGAAGTACGTGAGCAACGCCAGTTGCACGACCAATTGCCTGGCCCCCGTGGCCAAGGTCTTGCACGAGAGCTTCGGCATCGAGAAGGGCCTGATGACCACCGTGCACGCCTACACGAACGACCAGGTCGTGCAGGATTTTCCGCACAGCGACCCGTATCGAGCCAGGGCTGCCGCTGTGAATGTCATTCCCACGACAACCGGCGCCGCCAAGGCCGTGGGCGAAGTGATCCCCGCCCTCAAGGGCAAGCTCACGGGCATCGCCCTGCGTGTGCCGGTCACGACGGGCAGCGTGGTCGATCTCACGTCGGTCATGTCGCGCGACGTCACCAAGGAAGAAGTGAACGCGGCGGTGAAGAAGGCGGCCGAGGGACCGCTCAAGGGCATTCTCTGCTACACGGAAGACCCGATCGTGTCGACCGACATCATCGGCGACCCGCACAGCTCGATCTTCGCGGCCGACTTCACGCAAGTGCTCGGCGGCAATCTGCTCAAGATCGTCAGCTGGTACGACAACGAATGGGGCTACAGCGTCCGCACGGCCGATCTCATCGCAAAGATCGCCAAGTTCAAATAGCCGAAAGGTCGACGGACGGGTGGCACGCCCTGAAGGGCGTGGTGCGGCACGACCGCAGACATCGCCACGCCCTTCGCCAAGCAGGATTATGCAAGTGGTGGCAGTCAGGCCCGAAGGGCCGGCAGCCAATAGCCAGGGGCGTCAGCCCCTGGTAGCAAAGCCCTAGGATCCGTAAGCCCCAACGGGGCGACAACGGCTCCAGGGGCTAACGCCCCTGGCTATTGACTAACGCCGCGTTGCGGCTCGGATATTGCGACTGCTTGCATAATCCGGCGAGCCTTTGGGCCGTGCCATCCGATTCAGTCAACTAGCATGCGCGTCCCTCCAATCTCGCAAGGCCCGGCCAGGTCGCCACGGCGACTCGCTGTGGCGAGATGGCCGGGCTATTTTTTTGCGAACGATTCGGCAAGGACTTCCGGCGCAATTTGGCCAAAACTGAAAGTATTGCCCGTGTCCACATTTCGCAGCCGCACGACCGCCGGGCTGAACAGCATCGGATCGATGCGATAAAAATCGTGCTCGTACCTGGCAAAAATCTCACCAAAGGGCCGGCCGAAATCGGGCGATGAGCTGCTGGGTACCCGCGGACCGATTTCTTTGAGCGTCGCATCATTGCCGCGAACAGTTAAGTCCACTGCTCCGCCGTACAGTATCGCGTCGTTGGTAAGACCAATCGCAGCCATGTCGTCGGCCGCGACTGGCGGCAGCGGCGCGGTGCCCGAAGCACTCTCAACTCGCGCCAGGTCAAATTCCAACACGTGCAGCTTGTGCAACGCGGTCTCGATGCTGCGGGCCACGATTTGCAGCGTGCCGGCGGCACTCGCCGTCCGCGCGACGAGCAGCGTAAGCCGATCGGGCGCCACGCCGCATTTGGAAGCAATGTCGACGCACACAGCGTCCGGCGGCAGCGTGCCCGTTTCCAGCACGCCGACGCACACGTCGGGCCGCTCGCGATTGCCGATATGGTCGAACAGTTCTTCGCGGCCAGCCGCGGCCCGCATTGGCCCCGATCCCATGGCGAAGAATTTTTCGCCCTTAATTTCCCAACCCGCGTATTGCGACGCCATGCACGCGGCGACCGGTTGGCTTGTCTGGACGCGAATTGCCGGGCCACGCAACAACGCAGGGTCGCAATCCACAACGTTCACGTCCGCCGAGCCGGACATGCAAACTTCGGCAAGCCGCCGGCCCGTTTCAATTCCGCCGCTCGCCTTTACGCCGCAGTCGATTAGCCGAGTTCCGCAATCGAGCGTCGAAACGGCGACGCCAAGCAGCTCAGCATCGGAGACTATCGCGTCGCAAAGCCGCCAGGCGCGCTCATTGAGAGTGGGCATGGCGACATTGTAGTGCACACCGGTCGCTTCAGCGACCAGTCAGCGTAGGCGAGTTTCTCCGAAACTCGCAACCGCGTCTCGGAGAGACGCGGCTACGTGATTAATCCAAGTCCGGCGTAATCTCGTCGCCGCCGATCGTGCTCATCGCTTTGAGCACCGCGACTGCGACCTCCGGCGTCAATCCGCGGACGTGGCCATCCAAGAAAACGGCCTGTACGATTCCGCTCGAATGACTGCTGCCGAACTTGTCGCGGCTCGTGTCATCCGGTCCTGTCGCCAGGCCATTCTGGCTGGCACGAAACGTCGTGTGCGGCGTGTCGCCAGCGATCGAGGCCGTATCGCCGATGGCAAGGTGCTCCATTTCCGGCGGCGTGTTGGCCGGCACCGGCGGCAGATGCCGCTCGGCGATGGCCATCGTCTTCGACAGGCCATCGGAGACTTGCCGTGCGCCGATACGCGAACCGCTGAAGATCGGACCAGCTTCCGCGCGATCGTACGCGCCAAACGACGTGGCCGAGTCGTCGCTGCCGACCATACCCGTCATGAGCTGGATGCCGGCGTTTGCCGAATAATCGGCCAACGTGGCGGCGCCGAGCACGACCGGCGGCGCTTCATTGTTATCAAAATTGCGATCGGCGGCCGCCTTGCGCCGGCTTGGGCAGGCATATGTTTCGACCGGCGTGCGCATCGTCGCGAAGTTCTTTTGATCGTCGACGCGGGCCTTTGAATCGTACGAATTGTAGATCGCGGTTTCTTCCATGTAAGGCAGCAGGAAAAACGCCCAGGACACGGCGTACTGGTCAAACTTGTTGCGGCCCATCGGGAAATGCTTCCGCGTGTCGTGATGGCTTTGCACCGCCACGCCAATCTGCTTGAGATTGTTTTGGCACTGCGTGCGTCGTGCCGATTCGCGCGCTGCCTGGATTGCCGGCAACAGCAAGGCAATCAACAGACCGATGATCGCGATCACGACCAACACTTCGACCAGCGTAAAGCCGGCCCGGGAGATGCGAGTGCGCATGGTTCGCTCCTTTCGAGGAAAGGGGGCAGTGGTCCGCCAAGGTGGGTGGGTGCGGCGGACAAAGGTGGGTAGGATGACAGCCACCTTAAACCGGTGTTGCGCGCCGGGTCAACCCGATATGCGAAAATTTCATCGACTGTGAATATATTCTTTGGCAGGCATCGCACAGACTTAAGTCTCGATAGCGCAATTAATTGCGATATTGCGCACCGAAGACTTTTATCGGCGCGACGGGAAATTCACAAAGAAATTACACACAGGATTTAACGCACAGATTCAAGCAGGATGGACGCCTTCACGCGGCCCCAGATCGTCGAGTCTTCGGCTGCTTGCCCTTTTGCCGTTAGCCCAGATTCCGCGATTACAGCGGTAACTTGACGACCGCCCATTCGCCGGCTATTCTTGCATAGTTATCTAGTTTGACCGCCGCAAGGCGACGATCGACCAGCCATGTACTCACAGCTGTCCAATGTGGCATTTGTAGTCCCCGCCATCGTAGGCAGCATCGTGATTATTTTGCATCGGAGGCCATAAGGGTCGGTTCGATCTCACTCGAAACACACCAACCCTGAGGCCAAAAAGCCTCGGGGTTTTTTTGTTGGACGATACGCCTCGTTCCCAGGTCGAAGATCCGCCGCGGCGGGCTCCGCGTGGGAACGAGGAACAACAGCCATGACCCACATCCAAATCTACGACACCACGCTCCGCGACGGCGCCCAAGGCGAGGGCGTAAACTTCTCCTTGCAAGACAAGCTGCTCATCGCGCGACGGCTCGATGAGCTGGGCTTCGATTTCGTCGAAGGCGGCTACCCGCTGTCGAACCCGAAGGACGCCGAGTTCTTTCAACGCATGGCAACCGAGCCGCTCAAGAACAGCCGGCTGTGCGCGTTCGGCATGACGCGGCGCAAGGGCGTGAAGCCGGCCGACGATCCCGGCATGAAGGCGCTGCTCGAGTCACAATCGCCTGTCGTGACGATCGTCGGCAAGACGCATGACTTCCACGTGACGGACGTGCTGCGCGTGTCGCTCGAAGAAAACCTGGCCATGATCCGCGAAACGATCGCCTTCCTGCGCGCGTCGGGCCGCGACGTGATCTACGACGCCGAACACTTTTTCGATGGCTGGAAGGCGAACCCCGACTATGCGCGGCAAACGATCCGCGCCGCCGTCGAAGGCGGGGCGATGCTGGTCGTGATGTGCGACACCAACGGCGGCAGCATGCCGGAAGAGGTCGCGGCGCTCACGAAGGAAGCGGGCGTGGCCGTCGACGTTCCGCTCGGCATTCACACACACAACGACTGCGACCTGGCCGTGGCCAATTCGCTGGCCGCCGTCGACGCGGGCGCGGTCCACGTACAAGGCACGATCAATGGCCTCGGCGAACGCTGCGGCAATGCCGACCTGATCTCGGTCATCGCTAACCTTGCGCTGAAACGCAAAGGCCACGAAGTGCTCGGCGGCAGAAGTGTCGAGCATCTCACGGAACTTTCGCGCTACGTTTATGAAATCGCCAATATGCACTTCCGCACGAACCAGCCGTTCGTCGGCCCCAGCGCGTTCGCCCACAAGGGCGGCATGCACGTGCACGCCGTCAGCCGCGCGGCCCAAAGCTATGAACACATCGCCCCCGAAACGGTCGGCAATACACGCCGCGTTCTGGTGAGTGAACTTTCTGGTCGCTCGAACATCGTCGCGCTCACGAGTAAGGCCAACCTGCAGCAGGACAGCGCCCTGATGGAGCGTGTGCTCAAGCAGGTTGTTGACATGGAAAACCGCGGCTACCAGTTCGAGGCGGCCGAGGC
>JAKEIB010000318.1 GCA_022614705.1 Planctomycetota bacterium
TCACCCAAAGCAAGCTCACACGTATGTCCAATAACCCTTCGCTAATTCGCGGCATCTTCTTCCGTTGTTGTGTTGCAGATTTTTTCGGATGAGCCATACCCCTATGGGAATAATCTTTCTGCCGTAATGCCCTTTGCTACCACGACCGCAGTCTCTAGCAGTTGATCAATGTGGATTGGACTGAAATTCGCATCGCTCATCATCCTCTCGCACTCAATTTTCCATTCGTCATCATTCATCTCCCGAGGATGACGACCTTGCGCTTTGATTAGCCGATCGATCCAGTCGTATACGTTTAACTTGAAGTTTCTCCAGCGTCTGCGCTCGGCCGTGTGTGTAAAATAGGCCACAATGACCGTAATGAGACCCAGCCCTGCAGCGAAATCGACTAGCGGTTTAAGGCTTTGCAACCATTCCGTAAAGGTCAATTGTCCGCCCTCGCTAACTTAGGCAAGATGATATTCACAGGACAACAAACCAATGTATCCGCGCCGCTAGCTGGGCACAATTATCTGCCTGCCACGATCAACTTTCGCGATCGCTCATGCGAATGTACCATTTCAACCTTCGTTAACATCTGTTCATGATCGACCCGAAATTCATCCGCAACTTCTCCATCGTCGCGCACATCGACCACGGCAAGAGCACGTTGGCCGATCGCCTGCTGGAGCTGACCGGCACCGTCAGCCGTCGCGAGATGAAAGAGCAATTGCTGGACGCGATGGACCTGGAGCGCGAGCGCGGGATCACGATCAAAGCCCACCCCGTGTCGATGAAGTACACGCACAATGGGCAAGAGTACGAGTTGAACCTCATCGATACGCCGGGCCACGTCGACTTCCATTACGAAGTGTCTCGCTCGCTCGTTTGCTGCGAAGGCGCCGTGCTGCTGGTCGATGCGTTCCAGGGCGTCGAAGCTCAGACCGTTGCCAACGCCTACGCGGCACTCGAACAAGATCTCACGATCGTCCCCGTCATCAACAAGATTGATCTCACGCACGCACGCGTCGACGAAGTCAAAGAAGAAATCGAGCACACGCTCGCCATTGATGCGGATGAAGTCGTCGGCTGCAGCGCCAAAACTGGACTCAACTGTGAAGCTGTGCTCACCGCCGTGCTCGAGCGCGTGCCGCCGCCCACCGGCGATCCGAACGCCGTGCTGCAAGCGATGGTGTTCGACTCGGTGTACGATGAGTACCGCGGCGCCGTCACGTACGTGCGGATCATGAACGGCACCGTGCGAAGGGGCCAGCGAATCAAGTTCCTGCAGGCCGGCACGACCCACGACGTCATCGAGCTGGGCCAATTCACGCCGCGCCGGGTCAGCCGCGACGAGCTCTCCGCTGGCCAGGTCGGCTACCTCATCTGCAACATCAAGTCGCTCGGCAACGTGCACATCGGCGACACGGTAACCGTCGCCGACGGCGAGCCGGCCCCCGCCTTGGCCGGCTACCATGAGCCAAAACGCATGGTCTTCTGCGGACTGTACCCGTCCGACGGCCAGGACTTTGAGCAGCTCCGCGAAGCACTCGACAAACTCTCGATCAACGACCCCAGCTTCGAATTCGAGCCCGAATCGAGCGACGCGCTGGGCTTCGGCTTCCGCTGCGGCTTCCTCGGCCTGTTGCACATGGAAATCGTGCAACAACGGCTCGAGCAGGACTCCGACATCGACCTCGTGCAGACGGCCCCCAACGTCACCTACGAGATCACGAAAACCGACGGCGAGCAACTCGAGGTCCACACGCCGCAAAAAGTGCCCGATCAGGGCGAAATCGAAGAGTTCCGGCAACCGATCGTGCGCGTGAACTTCGTGCTGCCCACCGAATACATCGGCCCCATCATGAAGCTCTGCACCGACCGCCGCGGCGAGTACGTCCGCACCGAGTACCTCTCGCCCACGCGCGCGATGCTCACCTACGACCTCGCGCTGGCCGACGTCATCTACGACATGCACGACAAGCTCAAAAGCGCCACCCGCGGCTACGGCACGATGGACTACGAGCTGCTCGGCTACCGGCCCGGCGACCTCGTGCGGCTCGACATTCTCGTCAAGGGCGACCGCATCGACGCCCTCTCCATCATCTGCGATCGCCGCGACTCGGAAGTCCGCGGCCGGGCCGTGATCAAAAAACTCAAGAAGGAAATCCCCCGCCACATGTTCGAAGTGTCGCTGCAAGCCGCCATCGGCAGCCGCATCATCGCCCGCGAAACCATCAGCGCGATGCGGAAGAACGTCACCGCCAAATGCTACGGTGGCGACATCACCCGCAAGCGAAAGCTCTGGGAGAAGCAGAAGGAAGGCAAGAAACGGATGAAATCGATCGGCCAGGTCGACATCCCGCAAAAAGCCTTCCTGGCCGTCCTGGAAACGGGCGAGGAAGAAGCCAAGAAGCGCTAGGCAATGCCGAAAAGAGTTTTCATTGAAGTCACGACGCCTCTTGGTTACCAAGTTGTTTTGACGCGTGACCGCTGGAGGGAAATTGTGCGGTTTAAGCATCCGGCGGTGGCACCGTATCAAAAAGAAGTGCGAAAATGCCTGGAGAGTCCGGATTTGATCCGTGCCAGTGCGAAGAATCCTGACGTTCACGTATACTATTTACAAATCGGGCGCGATTATCTTTGCGTTGTGATTGCGCCGCAAAATCAGAGCCAATACTTTGTAGTCACGATCTATCTGACGAAACGAATTAAGCCAGGTGATGAGCTATGGACAAAGTGAGAGTCTACTTCGATCGAACCGGTAACACGCTCACCGTATGGTTTGATACGCCGGCAAAAGAACACGCGTGCGAAGAAATAGCGGACGACACGGTGATCATGAAGGATCGCCGAGGTCGAGTGATCGGTTTCGAGCGACTGAACTATCTTTCTCCAAGACAGAAACTCGCGCAGGAACAGCTGCCGGTCGAAGTTCAAATGCTGTGAACGTCTGTATGCGAGCATTTTTTGCTCGATGCTGATGGAGCGAGGACACCGCTCCATTCGTACATTAGGCGCATCCCTTACAACCCGCATTCGCCCTCTGGCCGCGCAAGCCAGAATGTCGTACGGATCCGCCCAGGTTGTGGCCCACTCCCTCCGCCGGCCGGCAGCCCGCGAGATAAATTTCAAGGAGACACCCAAATCTGTCCGCAAATGCGCGCACACGCCAAAACTCGTTCCGGCTTCACGCTCGCAGAGCTGGTCGTCGCGGTCATGATCCTCGGCATCCTGGCGGCGATCGCGGCGCCGCGCGTGTTGGGAACTTCTCAGACGGCAACCGACAACGGCGTCCGACACACATTGAGTGTCATCCGCGCCGCCATCGATACCTACGCGGCCGAGCACAACGGCGCGTTGCCGGGCGTCGACGGTCAAGAATTAACTTTCCTGGCCGACATGAAGGACTATCTTCGAGGAAGTGAGTTTCCCATGTGTCCCGTCGATGCGGCGAGATACAACACCATTCGCATGATGGCCGACGGCGAACCCGAAGGCCCCGGCATGGGCCAAACTGTTGGAACGCATAGTTGGGTTTACAACTACGAAACGGGCGACTTCTACATCAATAGCCCCGACATGTCCGCCGACGGCGTGACGCCCTACACCGATTTCTGAACCCTATTGAGCGCGCCTTCGCGTACCTGAACGTGCGCGAAGAAAAGAATCGGCCGGCGAAACTCCCGCGGCGTCGACCTTCGTCGCGGTCACACGCTGCTTGCCGATTGATTACGGTCTGGTGAGTTTCGCCCGCCGTGCGTGGCAGTTGATTCCGTTCAGGTCCGCGGAGCGTGGGTTGCTGGTCCACTGAGACTCGCGAATCCACGTCGGCCGAGCAAGGACGGTACCAGTTTCAAAACCGCATTGTAGCTGGCCTCTGTGAGGCCGGCTTGCATACACCAGCCGGGGTCACAGACCCCAGCTACAGGTTACAATTCTTACCACAGCGGGTTCGAGTAGCTGGTTTGCCACACGATGTACGGCCGGCCGTAGCAATCGTAGTACGTCACCGGATAGCTAATCGGCTTGGCGACGTGATACGTCGGCCAGTACGAGCCGTAGTTGATATAGCTCGGATACTTCACGTGGTGAAAGTGGCCGTGGCCGTGGAAGTGGCCATGGCCGTGACCGTGACCATGATGACCGCCCGCCTGCGCGGACGACTGTAGCACACCGAGGGCGAGCACGGCCACGAAGGCCACCAGGACGAACAAACTGGCTCTGCGGAATACGTTCATTGCTTTTCTCCTTAAGAGACTTGTTTAAGCTTGCAGGTCACATGACCTGTTCGCCATCTCTTACGGAGCAAAAGCAACGTGTTACAACCGCCCCGGGGGACTGGCTCATTTTGCGCCGGGCACCATCGCCGCGATGGTCGCGGAGCAAAATGTGCCTGTCCCCTTCTCGGAGGCTCTCCGCGCCCCATCACCACTGCGGCGGCGGAGTGTACGGCACGACCGCAGGCGGCGCCGCGCCGTACGTCACCGGGGCCGTCGCACACGGATCGCACGGTGGCGGGCAGGCCGCGGCAACCGGCGCGGGCGCTGGTCGCCACCAATTGCAACAACCGCAGCCAGCACTACTGACCGCGAACAACAAGAAGGCCGAGAGAAGTGACATCCTCTTCATTTTGTGTCTCCTGACAGGAAACTTCCGTTGCCTGTACTACGGCCACCGAATTACGCCGGTTCGATGCTGCCACTGCTCGCGAGGGGCGCAAAAATCTGGCCACTCAACCATACCCGCCGTCGAGTGATGTGCAAACGCAACCGTCGAGTTTTCGCAACACTTCCACGCACGATCGATCACGTTGTAGCGACTTTAACGAATGCGCAGATCGCAGATCCTTCGACGGAAACTAGCCGCGAGCCAACGGCTCGCCGGCGCTGTGCAACTGCCAACGAACACGCTCGCAGAGTGGCCAAAAATCGTTGCTGAAATCGGCCCGCTAATGTGCTAGGGTGACGTCCGTAAAGCGCGTTCAGTAGACTGAGGCATCGCCGACCAGCGAACTTCGGCCTGCGCTCGCTGTGCGCGCTATAGTTTGCGCGCCGCACACAGAACGAACCCATGCTCACTCGCTCTGCGCATTCGCCGCCGCTCATCCAGATTGCCGCCCGCCAAGTAGTCGCTGCGGCGACCGGCGACCCCCAAAAAACTGTCCCCTTGTGTCCCCTTCCGGGGAATTCGCATTTTCTGCGAGCCGGAAACCTGTCCGATCTCCCTCGAACGAAGGGTGGCCAAAAATCGTTGCAGCAATCGGCCCGCACTTGTGCTACGCTCATGCTTGCCCCTGTGCACTAGCTGTTTGATAATTCGCACAGCCCCAGCATCGCGCGTCGACATGAATTCGCGACGCGGGCCGCTCGCCGCTGCGCTCGTGTCGCCCGTCGACTGTCATGATCGTCGGAACCTGTCACGCGATGTGTACGCGGTGGACAAAACTGGCCGACTTTTGTCCACTTCCCTCCGACGCAAGTTCTGGATTTGCCGGCCAATTTGCGAAACGGCGGTGACAACAAGATCGAGTTTTGTCCAAAAAAATCGTGTTCGCGGATGTGGACAAATCTGCGTCTTGCCTTGATAACCGACCCATCCCCGCTAGCAGCCCGTAAAAACATCATGCGCGTCGGCGGGGTTTATCCCCGCCGAAACGCTCAGATCCGCCCCCAGCTGACCTATTTTTTCCCCCAGTTAGCGAATACCCTTGTGCGGCCGCCCGACGCACACCAGTAGGTCCGCCTTGCCGAGGCGGACCTCCAACTTCCGCACCGAGCCAATCCCATGGCCAAATCCAAAAAACCCGCCAAGTCGCGCGACATCCCAAAACTGCCCGCTCAAAAGACCGCCGAGACCCCGCCTCCCAAGTCGCATGCGTTGCGGGAGACCGTCGAATCGATCGTGATCGCCTTTGTGCTGGCGTTCCTCTTCCGCACGTTCGAGGCCGAGGCGTTTGTAATCCCCACCGGCTCGATGGCCCCCACGCTGATGGGCCGACACAAAGACGTCGACTGCCCCAAGTGCGGCTATCGCTACCAGGTGAGCGCGAGCGAAGAGAACCCCGACAATCGAAACGACCGCCCGTCGGATTGCGTCGCCGGCATGTGCCCCATGTGTCACTACGTGCTGCCGATGTTGCCCCCCGACAGGCTGCCCGGCGGCGTTCCGGAACTCCGCCTCGAAGACATCGCGTTCCAACGCTCGTACAACGGCGATCGCATCCTGGTCAATAAATACAACTACACGTTCGCCGAACCGCAGCGCTGGGATGTCGTCGTGTTCAAGTTTCCCGGCGATGCCAAGGTCAATTACATCAAGCGCTTGGTCGGATTGCCCGGCGAAACGCTGCGGATCTTCCATGGCGATTTGTTCGTCGGAAATGAGACCGCCAAAGAAGACGGTGACTTCGAGATCGCGCACAAGCCGGCCGACAAAGTGCTCGCCATGCGGCAGCTCGTACACGACACCGCGTACGACCCGGCCGAACTCGATGCCGCCGGCTGGCCGCTGCGCTGGCGAGCGTCGGCCAACGATAACGGCAACGGGTGGAACGTGGAAAAAACGGACGACGGAACGAACGTCCGCCAGACGTACAGCGTCGACGCAACCGGCGGCGGCGAAGCCTGGCTACGCTACAATCACTTCGTACCCGACTACTATGTGTGGCAGCGCCTGGCCGATGGCAATCCTCGATTGCCCACGCCGCAGCACCGCCTTATCACCGACGCCAATCCGTACAACGGACGCGAAGATCGCGATCACCTCGATCGTCGCGTCGTTGACTCAAACACCAGCCTGGAGATTGACCGTTTCCGACAGGGTCTACATTGGGTGGGCGACCTGATGGTCGAAGCCGACATCGAGGTGAAATCCGCCGACGGCGAGTTGCTTTTGGACCTGGTCGAAGGCGGACGACGCTTCACCTGCCGCATCGATTTGAAAAACGGCCAGGCCAGGCTCGCTGCCGAGGGCGCACCCGACTTCGCACCATCGGCAAAAACGAACGTGATCGGACCCGGCAGCTATCGCCTGGCCTTCGCCAATTTCGACGACCAGCTCCTGTTGTGGGTCGATAACGACGTCGTCACGTTCGAAGGTGGAACCGCCTACGATGCGAAGCAAGTCTTCGGCGACCGCCGCGACATCCGCCCCGAAACGAGCGACGACGACCTGGGCGACTTCGCGCCGGCCGGCATCGGTTCCCGCGACGCCAAGCTCACCGTGGATCGGCTCAAAGTTTGGCGCGACATCTATTACATCGCCGACGACTTGCAGCGAAAGCAAAACTATCCGAACGAACCAGTCACCGATTTCGATCATCCGATCGAATCGTGGCTCTTGGATTTGCCGACGAAGCCGTCGTTATGGGACCGATTCACCATGCGCAACCAGGCGATATTCCCCCTTGGCGAAGATCAATTCTTCGTGATGGGCGACAACAGCGCGGAAAGCTCCGACGCGCGCCTCTGGCGAACCGGCACTCCCGATGCGCGATACCTCGAGCGCCGGCTATTGATCGGCAAGGCTCTGAGCGTGTATTGGCCGCACTCCTGGAACCGCATCCCCGGCACCCCCATTCCGTTCCCGTTGTTTCCCAACTTCGCCGATATGAGGTTAGTTAGATGAAAGGCTGTCGGCTCTCGGCTATCGGCTCTCGGCCAGGCGATTCGAATTCTGGCCGACAGCCGACAGCCGAAAGCCCAGTCACGGAGGACCCCAAATGTCACTTCTCAAAGTTCGCGGGCTGGTGAAGTCCTACGGCCGCCGACGCGTTGTCGACGGCGTCGACTTCGACGTCAGCCCAGGTGAGATCGTCGGCCTGTTGGGACCGAACGGGGCCGGCAAAACGACCACGTTCCGCATGGCCTGCGGAATGATCGACCCCGACGCTGGCCGCGTCACGCTGGCCGGCGAGGACGTCACGAACTGGCCCATGTTTCGCCGCGCTAAAGACGGCGGCATGGGCTACCTCGCCCAGGAGTCGAGCGTCTTCCGCAAACTCTCCGTGCAAAAGAATCTGCTTGGCGTCATGGAAATGCTGGGCATGAATCGCAAAGTCCGCAATCGCCGCAGCGAGCAGTTGATGGAACAGTTCGGCATTCAGCACCTGCGGAAGAGCAAGGCCATGTCGCTCTCCGGCGGCGAACGACGCCGGCTCGAAATCGCCCGCGCGCTGGTGTCCGATCCGCAAATCATCCTGCTCGACGAGCCGTTCACCGGGATCGATCCGGTCACGATCGACAGCATCCAAGGCATCATTCGCGATCTGCGCGATCGCGGCATCTCGATCCTCATCACCGATCACCAAGTCCGCGAAACGCTCGAGATCACCGACCGCAGCTACGTCATCCGCAGCGGCCAGGTGCTGTGCCACGGCCGGCCGCGCGAAGTATTGAATCACCCTGAAGCCCGCAAGTACTACTTCGGCGAAGGCATGCAAGTCGGCCTCGGCGGGGCAGCCTGACAGTGTAGTCCTCTCGCTCCGCGAGAGGAAAATCGTCTCGCGGAGCGAGACGGCTACAATTGCCTGTCCCGCCGAACGCTTTGCCTGTCGACCCAAATGTCGCTAAGATTGAACGTTGATGTCTGCCCTCTTCATCAATGCGACGCTACACCCCCGGCACTCCTGGCCCGATGGGATCGACTGGACAATCGCCGTCACCTATCTCTCGCTGGCGTTCGGTCTCGCCGCACTCGGCTACGTCTCGATGGCGCTCGACATCCGCGCCTACCTGCGCTCGCTGCGTCGTGCGCTCGTCGTAATCACCGGCTATCGCGTCGAACTTCCCGAATGGGTTCGAAAAGACACGCCGCGATGCATTCTTGCCCTCGGTCTTACGTTGCCTTGCACCCAAGCCGAAGTACTGGCCGCCTACCGTCGCAAGGTAAAACGGATGCATCCCGATCTCGGCGGCGACCAACGCGAGTTCTTGCGCTTGCAGGCGCACTTCGAGCAGGCGATGGCGTTCGTCGCCGATCCATAGGCGACGGCGGCGATCGGCCTGAATCCTTACGCCTGTTTCGCGCCCAGCTGACCCGATTCAACGACGAACGAGGCGCGAGTCGTCACCGGCGCGCCGGGGCGCGTAACGTACGGCACGACGCGGAAATCGCTTCGCCAAGACGCGGGCGTCACGGTGCAGCGCACGTAGCCGCGCTCGGCATTATAGAACCGCACACAAGGATTCTCGGCAATTGTTGCCGCAAGTTTTCTGGGCGTCTCTATGCCGTCGCCGTCGCTCGAAAGCGACGTGCCGACAAACTCGGTGGCGATAACCGGCGCGACCGACTGCCGGTCATCCACCCGCAGATCGTTCACCCAGTTCGAGTGGATATCGCCGGTCAGCACGACGGGGTTGCTGATTTGCCGGTCGGCGAGGAATTGAATCAGCCGCCCCCTTTCGTGGGCGTAGCCTGGCCACTTTTCCATCGAATAGCCCTGGTCTTCCCCGGCAACAAGACCGACCATCGCCATCATCACTTGTTGGGCGAGGACGTTCCAGCGAGCGGTCGATTCGACGAGAGATTTCTGCGTCCATTCCAATTGAGCCGCGCCCAGCATCGTGCCGTCCGGCGACTTCGCCGCATCATCAATCTCGTGACGGTCGCCGCCGTACGGCTGATCCGTGCGATATTGCCGCGTATCGAGCACCAGAAACTCGGCCAACCGGCCGAACGAAACCTTGCGATACAACTGCATGTTCGGCCCGCTCGGCAGCGACGTGCTCCGCAGCGGCATCATCTCGTAGTACGCCTGGTACGCGTTGGCCCGCCGCTGCAAGAACTTGGCCGGATCGATTCCGGCTTCCTCGGAGATGTCGTTCGCATAATCGTTGTCCAGCTCGTGGTCGTCCCATGTCACCATCCACGGGCAGCGAGCGTGCATCGCCTGCAACAGTGGGTCCGATTTGTATTGTGCGTGGCGAATTCGGTAATCGTCGAGCGAGTGAATCTCCATGCCGACGTGCTTGCGAACCCCGCCGTCCTCGCCGGCGCCCTCGTAGATGTAATCGCCCAGGTGAAACACGAGGTCGAGCTCATCCTTGGCCATGTGCTCGTAGGCCGTGTAAAGCCCAGACTCGTAGTGTTGGCACGATGCGAAGGCGAACCGCAACTCGGTGGGCGTTGCGTCCGCGGCCGGCATCGTCCGCGCGCGGCCGACGGGGCTTTCGGCGTCGCCCGCGCGGAAGCGGTACCAGTACCACCGATCGGGTGCGAGGTTGTCCACCTCAACGTGGACCGAATGGCCGAGCTGCGGAGTGGCGACTGTTGTACCACGGCTCACGACGTCGCGCATCGCGTCATCGCGCGCGACTTCCCAGGTAACTTCAACGTTTTCCGGCGACAATCCGCCGCCCGGTTCCAGCGGCCGCGGCGCCAGTCGCGTCCACAGCACGACGCCTCGCTCAGTCGGATCGCCCGATGCTACGCCAACAGTAAAAGGATCATCGGCGAAGCTATTTGCTCGCCGTGCCGCGGTGGCCCGCCGGCCCAGCAGCGGCAGCGCCGAAAGGCTCGCCGCATACGCGAGAAACAATCGTCGGCTAACGCCGCCTTCGTACTTCACCGCTTCCGGAAGCTTTGTCAAATCAAGCATGCTAACCCTCGCATGATATGGCGACAGAACGCTGCGTGCGTGTTCCGCGTCAGTGTAAACCGTCATTGTAAAGAATTAAAGAACCGGCCTTATTCCGGTGCAACTCGGCCGCTAGCGGCTTAGCGTTTGCCGACCTTGCCGTTTATTGGCGGCGCCGCTACCATTACCGCCCCGCCGGGGTCGGCGTTTCGACTTAACCCAGGAAGGCACATCGATGAGCAGGCGTTCAACGACTTTGGGGCAATTGGCGGAACTGGTCGGAGGACGCATCAAGGGCAATCCGGCGACTGAAATTAGCGCCGCGGCCGTGCTCAGCGAAGTCGGCGCGGGCGAAATTACGTTTGTGGACCAACCGGAACGGTTGAAGCAACTGCTAAATACTAAGGCGGCTGCCGTTTTAGCACCGGAAAAGATTGCGGCGCAGTGGGTCGGGGGCGGGGACGCCCCGGCTCGCTCGGACGGATCATTGCCCGTGATCTTTGTCGCCGACGTGCATACTGCTTTTACCGCGATCATCACCCACTTTCGTCCGTCGCGAGCACGCGTTGCCGTGGGCATTCATCCACGCGCTACCGTGAGTCCGTCCGCGCGGTGGGGCAATGGCGTCAACATTCATCCGGGTGCAACGATCGGCGACGATTGCCGCATCGGCAATGGCACCACGATTTTTCCCGGTGCACACATCATGGCCGATTGCACGATCGGCGAGAACGCAACGATCGGTCCCGGAGTCGTGCTCTACGAAAATACGATCATCGGCGACCGCGCGATCCTTCACGGCGGCGTGGTGATCGGCGCGCATGGCTTCGGCTACACGTTCACGGACGGCCGGCACGTGCCGTCCGCGCAACTGGGCTACGTGCGAATCGGCACCGACGTGGAAATCGGCGCCGGCACGACGATCGACCGCGGCACCTACGGCGCCACGACGGTCGGCGACGGCACGAAGATCGACAACCTGGTGCAAATCGCGCACAACTGCCAGATCGGCCGGCACAACATCATCTGCGCCCAGGTGGGCATCGCTGGCAGCACGACGACCGGCGATTACGTGGTCATCGGCGGCCAGGCCGGATTGCGCGATCACGTGCACATCGGCCACGGCGCGCGGCTCGGCGCGATGGCCGGCATCACCAACGACGTGCCCGACGGCGCCGCCATGCTGGGCATCCCGGCGACGCCCGAGCGCGAGCAAAAGCTGAAACTCGCGGCGCTGGCTAAATTGCCCGAAATGCGGCAGGAATTCAAGGCGTTTCGTCGCGAATTGGCGGCACTGCAAAACGCCGTCGGAATTGGTCCCAAACCACACGAATCGGAACAAGCGGCATGAGCGGTAAACCACGAATCGGTTTGTTGGCCGCCTGGGGCCGCTTTCCGCTGCTCGTCGCAGAAGCGTTGCGGAAGCAAGATTACCACATCAGCTGCCTGGGCGTGGCGGACTTGGCCGATCCCCGCTTGCAAGACATTTGCAACGATTTTCAGTGGATCGGCTGGGGCAAGCTCGGTGGTGCGATCAAATTCTTCCGCCGTTGCGAAGTCAGCGAAGCCACGATGGCCGGCAAGTTTCACAAGGCGCTGCTGTACCAGCCCGGCTTGTGGTGGCGACACTTGCCCGATTGGAAGTTCATCAAGACGTTCTACCGCCATTTATTCACGCGCCATCGCGACAACAAAGACGACACGCTGCTCGGCGTGCTGACCGACGCCTTCGCGTCCGAGGGCATCGTGTTTCATCCGGCGACCGACTTCGCACCCGAACTCTTGGTGAAGGCCGGCCAAATCGCAGGCAGGCCGCCGTCCGCCGCTCAGCAGGCCGACATCGAGTTCGCTTGGGACATCGCCAAGCAAATGGGCCGCCTCGATATTGGACAGAGTGTATGCGTCAAGGACCGCGCCATCGTAGCCGTGGAGGCAATTGAAGGAACCGATGCCTGCATCTTGCGTGCGGGCGAGCTGTGTAAGAAGGGCGGCTTCACCGTCGTGAAAGTCGCCAAGCCGCAGCAGGACATGCGGTTCGACGTGCCAACCGTCGGCGTGCGAACGTTGCGGACGATGGTCGCAGCAGGCGCGAAGGTGCTGGCGATCGAAGGCGGCCGCACCATCTTGCTCGACGACGCCGCATTTCGCGAATTTGCCGCCTATCACAAGCTGTCGATTGTGGCGCTTCCCGATCGCCTGGCCACTAGCGCCGCGGCGTAACCATCGCGGCGGCTCACGGCATTCCTTCGCGCGTCGCCCAATCCCATGCCCCGCGCCCGGCCAGGCCGATATAATTCGCACGGCCATCGACTACATTTCCGGCACGCGTCTGCTCAGCAACTTTGGGTGCGGATGAAAACTCTTGAACCTGGTGGCGGTGCGCCGTCGAGCCGGCCATCCATTGAACAGAAGGCTAAAGCGGCCGAACTAGCGGCCAAGGTTGCCGCGCTTCCGCATGGCGCATCGTCGCGGCACGGCTGGCTATGGTGGATGTGCCATGTCTGCCTGTGGCTAGTGACGCTGTCCCTACTGGTGGCCGCTGTAGCGCGAATCGTCTATCACGACGGCACGCACGAATTAACCTGGATCAACGCCTTTACGCGCTACGTTTATCTGCCTGCGTACGTGTGCCTCGCCTGGGCTGCGTGGATGCGGCGATGGATTCTCTCGCTCGTCGCTCTGGCGGTCGTCGGATGCCACGTGGCTTGGATGATGCCCAATTTTGTGCGCGATCGCCGGTTCGACGTGCCGTCGGAGGCAACGGTATCCCAGGAAAGTGAGTCACAAACCGTGCGAATCTTCTTCGCCAACGTATTGGCGACCAATCACGACTTCACACCGCTGTGGAAAGAAATCGAGAACGCGAACCCCGACGTCGTCGTCCTGGCGGAGTCTACCCGGTTCAGCAAAGACTCGTTCCGACAATCGCCCGCGATGGCGGCCTACGTTCATGCGAACGGAGTACGAAAGTCGCAGAGCGGCGAGGTGATTGTTTATTCCAAGCTTCCGATTAAGTCTGAATTGCAGAATTGGGTGACCGGCCGTGTCGTGCAAACAGTCGACATCGAAGTTGGCGTACATACGCTTCGCTTGATCGGGCTGCATGCGCCGCGGCCCATGTATCCGCCTCAGTACGATTACTTCGGTTATTGGAAGAAAATGGTCCCGCTGCTGACTTCCGCGGAGGGTCCGCTGGTCGTCATTGGCGACTTCAACGCCACGGAGCACTCGCTCGTATACAAACAACTTCGGGACAGCGGTCTTCGCTCGGCACACGACGACCGCGGCCGCGGATACGCGACGACCTGGCCCAACAACCGCTGGCGGCTGCCGCCGATTCGCATCGATCAGGCGTTCCTTTCGCCAGACGTGGAATGCCTAAGAGTCGCCGAAGGGCAGGGCGAGGGGTCGGATCACCGGCCGATCATCTTGGACGTGCAGATTCGCGGGAAGCACCCGGCGGCAGCCGAAATTCCCTGATATTGGACACAAACTGAGGCCCACCCGCCGAGAAAGAAACCGACGCAAAAGCGAGAATGGATTCTCGCTGATCTGGCGTGCAAATCGTCGGAAAACGCCGCTGTCGTCCCGAATTGCCGAGAAATACTTCGCGTTCGGCCCGAACCGAGGTGGGACATGCAAAGACAGCACAACTGGCAGATTCCGCGGAATAGTTAATCTCAGCGTAGTTTTCCCTCCTTTTGTGACCCAATTCATTGAGGTATTTCGCGGCGTAGTTACAATGACGAGTATGGGTCGTGCCCTGCGTTGCCCCGGCAGCGTGCGGCTCGACGTGTGTCCGTTCATCACCACTTCACCCCATGAGATGGGACGCTAGTGAGACGACCCGCGCTTGGACCACTCTTCGCACGAGTGCGCGCCGGACGGGAAGCTTGATCTCGATCCGAGTGGTCCAATGAGCGAATGATTCGGCGATGAGGCTCGTCGATGTGTCCGAACAGAGATTAAATGGCTCAAGCAACTGTCGCCCCCTCAATTGAATCCCTCCTGCAACTTGCACCGGAAGACCCCGAGAGCTGGGTCCTTGGATCCAATCCAAAGGTCAATCGCATTGCGCGCCATGTGGAACGGGCGGCGGATGTCGAATGCACCGTGCTGGTGAGCGGCGAAACCGGAACCGGCAAGGAGCTTTGGGCCCGCTTGCTGCACCGACTCGGTCCGCGCCGCGCGAAGCCGTTCGTGCCGGTTAACTGCGCCGCCCTCACCGCCACGCTGGCCGAAAGCCAGTTGTTCGGCCACGAGAAGGGCGCGTTCACCGGCGCCGCCGGGCGCAGCCTGGGCGTGTTCCGTGCCGCGGAAGGCGGCATCGTCTTCCTCGACGAAGTCGGCGAAATGCCGCTCGAGCTGCAGCCGAAACTGCTGCGCGTGTTGCAACAGCACGAAGTGACGCCGGTCGGCTCGTCGATTCCGGTCGTGGTCGACGTACAAGTGGTGGCCGCCACGAATCGCGATCTCGAGCTGGAAGTCGTCGAAGGACGGTTCCGCGAGGATCTGTACTACCGGCTGAACATGGTGGAATTTCACGTGCCGCCGCTTCGGCAGCGCGTCGACGACATTCCCCACTTCGTCGACTTCTTCTCGCGCAAATTCTCGGCCCGCTATCAGCGACCGCTTTGGAAGCCCAACAGCGAAGCGCTACGGCAGTTCTGCGAGTATCGCTGGCCGGGCAATATTCGCCAGTTGGCCAACATCATCGAGCAGGCCTACGTGCTGGACTGCGAGCCGCGCCTGCCGGATCGGCCCAATTCGCGGCGCCTGGCCGAGGCGGCTCTGCCGCTGATGGACCTGGCCCAATTGCGCCGCATCGCCGTGCGGCAAGCGCTCCGCGCCACGCAGGGCCACAAAGGCCGCGCGGCGCGATTGCTGGGCGTTCATCCCAACACGATGACCCGCCTGCTGGCCCAACTTCGCGGCGAAGACGCAAGCGATCTCCTGGCCGACGATCGGCTTTCGTAATTCGCCTCGGTATGACGGCAATCAAGATAAGGTTGCCGCTTAGTCAACGGTGCGCTGGGCAGCTTCTCGCGCCTTTACGCGCAAGTCGTCGCTCGTCCAGCCGTGGCGCTCGGCGTCGAGCAGCAGGCGCTTTTGCAGGTGCGGCGGCAAGCGTGCCACGGCGGCGTGTGCTGACCAGGAGAGACTGGCCACGCGGCTCTCGATCGGTACCCGACGTGCGACCGAGGCGTAGCGATTGAGCATCTCCGTCGAGAGCGTGCCTTCGCACATCTGCGAGAATGTTTCGCCGAATCGATCCTCGCCGGCGTTCAACAAGTCGCCGATCCACCAGGGGCCGGCCCGCTGACACCACAATGCGAATTGCAGTGGGCCGCGCCAATCGGTGAGTTCCGGCTTTCCGGTGATTCGCACCCCGACCGACGTGAATTGGAATGGGCCGATGGAGATTTTCGGGGGTAAGTGGGGCATGTGAAGTATTATGAGGGCGAGTCGTGTCGATTTCGGATTGCGGATTGCGGACTGCGGATTGAAATCGGGTGCTCTAATCCGCAATCCGAAATCCGCAATCCGCAATTGAGGCCGCCATCTTAGCGGTATAGTATTGGAAATATGTCGAATACTGCAACTTCCGCGAATCCCTGGGGCCAATTTCCGCAAACGAGATTGCGGCGGCTGCGTCGTCACGATTGGTCGCGAAGGCTTGTGGCAGAGACCACACTTTCGGTCAATGATCTGATTTGGCCGTTGTTTGTTCAGGAGGGCCAGAATCGCCGCGAGGCCGTGTCGTCCATGCCGGGGGTCGAACGGCTCTCCGTCGATCTGCTGGTCGAAGCGGCCGGCAAAGCGGTCGCCTGGGGAATTCCCGCCGTGGCCGTGTTTCCCGTCATTGATCCGGCCAAAAAAACGCCCGACGCTGAAGAGGCGGTCAACCGTGAAAACCTCATTTGCTGCGCGGTTCGGGCAATCAAGCAGGCCCACGGCGACGCGATCGGCGCGATCTGCGACGTCGCCCTCGATCCATTCACTAGCCACGGCCAGGACGGGCTGGTTCGCGACGGATACGTCGTCAACGACGAGACAATCGACGTGCTATGCCGGCAGGCGATCGTGCAGGCCGAGGCGGGCTGCGACGTGATCGCCCCTTCCGACATGATGGACGGCCGCGTCGGCCGCATCCGCCGCGCGCTGGATGAAGCGGGCTTCGAACGCGTGAGCATCCTGGCCTATGCCGCAAAGTATGCATCCGCGTTCTACGGCCCGTTCCGCGACGCCGTCGGCTCCGCCGCGAACCTCGGCATGGGCGACAAACGAACCTATCAAATAGCTCCGGCCAACAGCGACGAAGCGCTGCGTGAAGTGGCCCTCGACATCGCGGAAGGCGCCGACATGGTGATGGTCAAGCCCGGCCTGCCGTACCTCGACATCGTGCGCCGCGTGAAGGACACGTTCCACGTGCCCACGTTCGCGTACCAAGTAAGCGGCGAATACGCGATGATCTGCGCCGCCGCGCAAAACGGCTGGCTCGACCGCGAGAAGACAGTTCTCGAGAGTCTTCTGGCGTTCAAGCGGGCCGGCGCCGACGCCATTTTCACATACTTCGCGCCGGTCGCGGCGCAACTTCTGAAGTCGTAGCGATTCACGTTAGTGATCGTCGCGGTCCGATTTTTTTCCCGGACGCGCATCCGAAAAAAGATTTTTTGATGCGTGCGTTCCTTCAATGGTTGCAATCCGCCGATTTCTTACACCGTCCCAGTGAGGGTTCCTCAACTCGGTGACATTCTCCGTATCGCACGTGTGCATAAACACTTACGTCGATGCTAGCACCTCTGTCTCACTGCTCTGGTGAGGCGCTTCACTTGGGTTCGTGACCCTGCCCAATTCGTGCCCGAGATCGAAGTCGTTTCGTCGTTGATGGTTGCGATGTAATCCGAATTCTGTCGCGCGCGTGGCATGGCAATCGCGTAAGACGACGCCGAATCGAAGCGCATGTCGCAGAGGGCGACCATAGTGCGCACGGGGAGTGTGTGGCGACACTCGCCGGAGATGTGTGTGCAGGATCAGTTTTAGAAAGGCATGCAGTATGAGCCACAAGCAACAGTACGAAGCAACGGATTTGGACTACGGCACGGAAAGCTTTCGGTCGTTCGAGCGCATCGACAACTCGCAACGACGTCGCCCGCAGATGGGCCGGCGACATGGCAAAGCGCCTCAATCGTTCAATGGGATTCACCGTCGGCGGCGCCGCAAGATGGCTTGGTAGCGCGTACGGTGAGATTTAACGCGGGGCATGGCTGGCGACCGCCGCAATTGCGGCATGGGGCAGGGTGTTATGGCGCGATGGCGGGACGCAACGTGTGATGGGCCACTTTCATGAGTGATTTGCAACTTAGTTTGCCGGCGACCTTGGTGTCGTCGGACGCCCGCGCGACGAGTAGCCGTCGCGCCCCAGCCACCGTGCAGCTGTGCCTGGTCGTGTCGACCTCGCCGCGCCGCGCCCAGATCTGGGTGCGCGCGGCGCACGAAGAGCAGTGGGCCACGGTCGTGTGCAACACGGCCGACGATGCGATCCGGCAAGCGGTGCGGCAGCGAATCGAATTGGCGCTCGTCGATTTGCAATCGGCGCCGCCGCCTCAGGAGAAACTGTTGCGTAAGCTCGTCGAACAACTTGCCGCCCAGAAGGGTCCGCTGGTCGCGGTGTGCGGCAAGCCCGACGACTCGCTGGGCGAAGTTTGGTCGCGGCAATTGGGCGTGTGGATGTACTTACCGGGGGTCGACCGTGAAAGCGACATCGCCCTGCTGTGTGGCGAAGCACGAAACATTTTGAAGAAGTTGGATGGCCTGCCCGCTCACACGATCGGGTGATTGAACGACGGAGTGTTGCAAGGTGTCACCCCGAGGTCCGCCGAGGGGTCTGGGCAGATTCCTCGGAGGACCTCGGAATGACATCAAACGACCAATCGGCCGGTCGGCAAGGGCCACCCGCCGCTTTTGATAGATCGCAATGATGCACCGGACAACTTGGGAAAGGGTCATCCATGTCTCCGTTAACGTCCACTGACTGGACTGGTAAGGACGGCGAGGGGGATCTCGCCGGGCGACGAGGGACTGCGTTGCCGGATCGATTTAATCGGCGCAAGGTTGCACTACGCACGCGGAAGCGTGCGCGGCGGAACCGGGCGAACGACGTGGCAAAACGCGGCATGCACCAGCGTCGCAACAAGCGCGTCAGCTGGTAGCGCCCCGTCGAGCTGGCGTCACCCGAATTGGAAACGCGTTTTTAGAAATGGATTGCCGAGGGGCTTCATATCGTCCGCCCAGGCTATGCGCGGCTCGCGGGGAGCTGGCGAACGCAGGCGGACCCTACACGAAATAGGCTTAAAATGTTGGGATCGATTCGCAGACGAACAGCTCAGAGTTTCCTTGCCGCCTTAACTGCGTGCTGCCTCCCCCTGGCGGCACAGGCGGGCACGATCAATATCATCCTGTCCGACGCGGACATCGTCTATTCGGGCGCGAACTTCGGCGGTTCGATTTATGACGTGGTCGGACATCCGGGCGGGAATCTCATTCCCGCGGAAGCAGACAACATCAAGACTGCTGTCTTCGAATTGGACATGGCCAGCGTGGGAACAATCATGACCGGTGACGTTCCGTACGGTCAGATGTACGGCGACTTGAAGATCGACAACGTAGGCGCTTCGCTCAATTCGCTGCCCGGCAGCAACTTCCACGTAGGAATTGGCAACAACGGTGGCGGTTTTGGCTTCGATTGGTTCACCACCGGCGGGCAGACGCTGCGGCTAGGAATCGATGAGATCGATTTGCTCATCTCCAGCGGCGTGTTGTTCTTCACGGGAAGTGCCACAGTCCTCAGTCAAAACCTCCCGTTTGGGCTGGCGTTCGACACAAGCCTGCCAGTCGTGTTTTCCTACACGGCGACGTTGCCCGGACTGTTGGGACCCGCCAACGCGAGAACAGGAGCCATGGCGAGCGGTGCTTTGACGGTCTCCGGGGTTATGGTTCCGGAGCCGGCGACGTACGCTCTGCTTTGCTCAGGCCTGGCGGCTTTGGCGATCGGCATCATTCGGCGACCGCGCCTCGCCGCGTTGGCGATAGTTCCACTCCGCCGCGGCTAGAATTGCAATTCGACCAGCTCGCAATGCGAGTTGTTTACGCGGCCTGGCGACAGGCCGCGAAATAGAACGCAGCCCCGGTCGTACTTCGTACGGCCGGGGCTTTGTGCTTTCCGGCCACTATTCGGCAATCGCCGCACCGATAATCGGCGTGGCAACTGTCGCCGCAGGCGCCGCGCCGGACTGCGATAGCCGCAGCCGCAGTAGTGGGTCACCAAACAGGTGATACATCAACACGTGCTCCCGTCGTTCGGCCGGAAGATCGACCGGCGGCGGACTCAGCCCTTGGGCCAGCGAATCGAGCGATGGGCGCATCGTGTCTTCCTTCAGTGGAACGAGCGTACGGCATTGTGCCAGCCGCATGACTTCGCCCAGTGACGTCGGCCGGTCGTGGAAGCACGCCCGCAACAACTCATATCCGATTACCGTGTTGCCGTAGGGCATCGTGACGCGCGTGGCGGCGATTACGGCAACCGGACCTTCGTCGGCCAGTGCCAGCTCCTCGGCCAGGCATTCATGCCGGGCATCGAAGGCGCCCGTGTAGCATGCCACCAACACCGCCAGCGGACTTTGCACGCAATGTAATTGCGACACGTCGTCCACCGAAAGCAGCGGCACTTCGCCGGCCGCGGTGGAAACTCGGTCCAGCTCCGTCGGAATTCCATGCCCCATGTAAATCCAAGCCAGACTGCCTTCGTTTAGACGATCGCGGACTGTCGCGCACACATCGCCGGCTTTGAATCTCGAGTCTTTCACCGATGTGTGCCGCATCTCGTAACCCTTCGGCACGGCTTGCAGGAACACCTGACGTCCTGCCGCCTCGATCAGCGAATCGGCCACCGTGCCGAACCCGCCGGTGCCAGCCACCAGATCCAGTCGATGCTGCCATACTCCATCCCGACTCTTTCGCTCGTAGCGGATCACTTTGCGAACGACGCGCGCCAGCTCGTCGGGCGAATCGGCCGGGATGCGCCCCACCATCAGGTCGGGCGAGTTGTCGCCGTCGACGTCGGCATACGGAATATCGGTCGCGATGGTCGGCTCAGATCCCCATTGCGTATTGACCTTCGCCGACACATGATGCGTGGAAATGCCGACGCCACCGCGACGGAGAACGTTACTCGCTGGATCTGGCACGTCGCCGATCAGCACGAGACACCTCAGCCGGCCCGATGCGGCGACTCGGCGTATCGCATGCTTCAACTTGGTCCGGCCGCCAGGCGATTCGATGACCAGGATTTGATGCCCCTGGTCGCGCCGATACTGCAGCCACGGCGCGAGGGCCGCATGAAACTCGCCCGGGCAAACCACCAATGTGTCCGGCGCTTCTGGCGAAGCGGCGAGCATCAAACTAAGAAGTGCAGCGTACATTTCTCGTTCAACCGCGGGTCGCACGAATGGGCACGGATCAATCGATCTCTGTGCTATCCGTGTAATCCGTGGTTCAACGAATTCACGGTTCGGGATCACCAATTAGCGGACGGGATCGTAACGATGAGCCAATTCCGGCGACAAGCCCAACGCGAACCGCGAATCCGGCACGGGTTGCTTGCCAGTGCCTGTCGAACGAGCGTAAACTGATGCTGTCGGCCGCCAAAGCGGCCGCGCGCGGGCGTAACTCAGTTGGTAGAGTGCTAGCTTCCCAATCTAACAAGACTCTACCGAGCATTTTTCTGAAATTGCCGAAAATTCCTTAAAAACAAGGTTATTCTTTCAGTTTTCGGCGTGCGGACTGGGTCGATGAATCGACCTTTGTAGTGCATCATCGACCAGAAATGTAGTGAACGAAGGAGGCAGATAGACACTTCGAAAAAGGCCGGACGGAGCGACCTGCGATGGGCAGGCCGCCCCGGCCAAGCCAAGCTGACTTATGCGGCAAACTCCGCGAGATCCGGGTGGACGAGCAGGCGCCTGGGCATTTTTTCGCGGCTTAACCGCGAATCTTCCCAAGCTTGTACGTCTGTGATCCGCGCATAGCGAATTCGCCCGCGCTGCTCGTAGGGGAGCTCACCCGCAAGCATCGCGGCCACTACCGCGTCTCGACGCATCCTCTGCTGTTTCCGAATATCCTCGACCGTAAGCCAGCGAACCGGGTGTGTTTGGCACTCGGCCTTGGCCATAAACCTCCTTTTGAGGTTGGGCCACTCAACGCTAGCGCATCCGGCGTCAAGCCTTGACTACGGGCTCGGATGCTCGCCCCCAACATGGTCGTGCATTCCGCCAACATTGTGGCGGAATGCATGTCGCTTCGGTGCAAACTTCGGACCACACGGATCGGACATGGGTGCTTGGGAGGTAGCATGCGTAACGCGGCCAATTCTCCAAGCATTTGCGACGTCAAATGCCTGTGCGAACGTAGCCGTTTCGTCCCGTTCCTAGATTTGTGTCTCGATTTGAAACGCCGTCCCGAGCTTTATGCCGCCTGGCAAGTGGCTTCATCGAGCATCTGGGCCGCTCGGGCGGCGATTCGCTGAATTTCCGGGTCCCGGTGACGCCCCAATTGCGTGGCTCGATGCACCCCGGTCCACGCTTCAAACTCAGCGTACCGAAACCGCGCGTAATACTCGTTAGGCAAAAGCCGCTGCATCGACTTTACTTGCGGAATGCGGCGAAGGAAGTAGGCAAAGCAAAGGAGGGCCTCAACGGTTGTGGCGCCGCCTCGGGCGATGTGCCGCAGCACTTTCCTTGCAACAGGTTTTAGCTGTGGCTCTCGCTCCGCGCGCGCCTGCTCCAAATCGAAGGGCGCCTGAAGCTCGGGAAGTAGCCGGTCAAGCGTCTCAACTGCCGTTTGAATCTCGCCCTCCGAAAGCCTTCGGTTTCCCTTGCGTTGCGAGTTGCAATTGACGATTCGGTAGAGCGATACGTTGCTCTTTTCGTGCAGGGCCGACTGCTCCAGGCGAGCCGCGAACACGCGAATCTCGTTTCGGCGAAAATGGTCTTGCCGGTAGCCTTCAAGAAGCGCTCTGAACAGTGTGCCGAGCACTTGGGCATATCCGCCCGCAAATTGCCGGTAGCGGATGTTCCGCTTGTCGTTTCGATGCTGTGACATGGTTTTCGTCCCTAAATAGGGCGAAGACCGCCAGATTCTGGACGCAAAAAACCTGCACGACCTTTGTCGTTTGTCAGTTGACTGCTTTTGCGGGATGTTGCTACTCTCAGGTTGCGAGCCTCGAAAGTAGTTGCATCCACACATCAGCGGCCTGGTCTCAGGTCTGCTTCTTAACTGTCTTCGCCGTTAGTCCATATTGACTCCGTTCATGAGGCACCGGCGAAGTCTATTCGCCATTGCCTCGGTAGTTACTCGTAGTCGAGCAATACCCTAAGCTCCCGGTGCCTGGTGCCTGCGGTCCGTGCGTTGTCAGCACGGCCGCGGCGGTCAGCCAGGTGTTTCAAATTCGCGAGAGTGGGAGCGTGCCACAAGTAGACAGCGAGGCGAAAGCCTCGGCGATGCGAAGGGCGAAGGCCCTTCCAGATTGCTTCTGCAATTTTGCCCTGCACGGCAGTGGGGGCTCGTTTGCTTTGGCGGCTGGTAACCGCTAAGGTGCCGCAAGCGCGGCACAAGCAACAACGAAAGTGGCGACGGGCTTAAATGCCTGTCCAAGTTATGTCGCGGCCGTGGCGGCTGCTTCGGCAGTCGCTGCGGTTTTCTTCCTTGGCTGGAAGATGCAATTTGTGCATCACGCGAGAGGCTTGGCCGTTTCTGGCGTGATGTTGTTGCAGCGAGCCTGCCTTCTGAGAGCAGCGCTTGGGCGACTTCCAAGGGAAGTGGCTCTCAATTTGGTTTGCTCTCAAAGGTTCGCGCGGCGTAGCGTTTGCGGATTGCATCGACATTTTCAGCGTAGGTACCGAATCAATCGATTGAAGCCGCACCAAGGCGGCAAAGATGTCGCCCGGCTCATCGGGGAATGACAGCAGGTGGCCGCCGATGTGGTCGACGTCTAAAGTCTGGCTCGTTTGAAATCGCCAGCCGACAAATTGCGACGTGGTAATACTTGTGCCGCCGAACCGTCCTGGTGTTCCCATGACAGCGGACTCAAGCACAACCGGCTGGGCCATCGATTCGTTGTTGCACAACAGGCAGGAGAGCAACGTCGCCGAGCCAACCAGCAACGGCATGAAAGAAAGACGTGTCATGGCCAGATACTCCGTGGTACTGTTCGACACGCATCGAGAGTCGGTAGCGCGCGTTAGCATAGCACAGTTGTGCTAGTCGCTCACTGGGTCGACTTCAAATCTTCGCTGGCTAGCTGCTCAAGTATTGCGATGGCAACCGACTGACGGCGGACATTCTGTCGCAGCGTCTGTGCCCTGCTAGTCGCAACTCAAGGCACGAATCGAAAACTCGCTGCATGCATACCCGCCAAATCGTGAGCTTGATAGCTGGCAGTCGATTCGAGTTGGGATGCGGTAAATCCCTAAAACGTTTCGGCCGAGAAATCGACGCCGTGCACCGTCGCATCGGTGAGGTCGGCGTCGGCCACCGAGTGTAATACATCAAACGGAAGAGTTTGTAGGATCGGCGGCCCGTGTCTAAACTGGTCTACTCTTTCCTTTCAAGAAGCCGACTAGAGCGCGTCCGCTTTTAGTCTAGCGCCATGTACGCAAGTCGGGTAGTTTAGAAAACCACCTGAACCATGGAGGTTTTCGATGCAGGCCTACTCGAAGGAAATGCGTCGCGATGTGTTGGCGTCGTGCGATGCGGGCGAAGGAACTCGGGCCGTGGCGCTGAGGTTCGATTGTAGTGAATCGTGGGTGCGGCGAGTGAAACAAGAGCGGCGGGAGCAAGGCAAGACAGCTCCCGCCACCACTCGGCGACGAGTGCCGCGGTGGACCGTTCATCGCGAACGAATCGAACAGATCATTGCCGAGAGTCCCGACGTCACTTTGCAAGAACTCAAGGATGAGCTGCAAACGGATCTGTCTCGCCAAACTCTGTGCACGGCGCTTCGCCAGCTCAAGTTGACATTGAAAAAAAAGTGATGCGGGCCAGCGAGCAGGATCGGCCCGATATAGCGCAGCAAAGAGCTTGGTGGCAGTTGCAACAGGCAGGGCTCGATCCAGAGCGTCTGGTTTTTATCGACGAAACGTGGGCCAAAACGAACATGACGCGGCCCCGTGGTCGATCCATTCGTGGCACACGATTGGTAGACAAGGCGCCGCACGGCCACTGGAAGACGACGACCTTCGTAGCCGCGCTGCGCACCAACGGCCTAACCGCTCCGCTGGTACTCGACGGCGCCATGAACGGCGAGGCGTTCCTGGCTTACGTGAGGCAAGTTCTCGTACCAACGCTTCGCGCAGGCGACGTCGTCGTCATGGACAATCTGTCGAGCCACAAAAAAGCTGGCGTTCGCCAGGCCATCGAAGCGGCGGGAGCGAAGCTGCTCTTCCTACCGCCGTATAGCCCCGACTTCAACCCGATCGAGTTGGCGTTCTCGAAGTTCAAATGGTTGCTTCGCACTGCCGCTGAACGAACCGTTGAAGCGCTCTGGAAAACCTGCGGAAAGCTCCTCGACCACTTTCATGAACATGAATGCCGAAACTACTTCCGACACTGCGGATACCGCTACACTAACGCCTGATGCGCTCTAGGCATCTCTTATGTAAGGATCGACGACGGCCCCTTACTTGCTGATTTTCCTCGGCCAAGAAACTAGCTGGTTGATTCCGCTTGCCATCGCCAGCGTGGTGATCCTCACTGCAATCGTGCTGTCTGGCATTCGGCTATCCAATCGGGTCAATATCATTATCGTCTCAATCACGCTCGCGTCATTGACAGCTTTTGTCGTCGCCGGTTTCCCCACGGTTTCTGCCAGCCGGCTTGCGATGCAAATTGAACCAACGTCGTTACTTCATGCCTGTGCTTTGATGTTCGTGGCCTACACGGGTTATGGACGAATCGCAACACTCGGTGAGGAAGTCGTAGAACCGCATCGGACTATTCCTAAAGCCATCATATTGACGTTGGTAATCTCCATGTTGGTTTACATCGCGGTTGCCATTGTGGCCATCGGCGCGGCGGGGTCGGACAAACTGCAAGCTGCGACGACACAAAATGCCGCACCGTTGGAGATTGTGTCACGCGATTTTCCGCTGCGAGTGCATTGGTTCGTTTCAATCGGTGCCATGACGGCGATGCTCGGAGTATTGCTAAATCTCTTGCTGGGATTATCGCGAGTCATGTTAGCGATGGGGCGTCGTGGCGACATGCCTTCCGCAATGTCAAATCTCACAGTGTCGGTGCTTGTCGTCGGGAGTTTAATCGCGGCTCTGGCCGCGACGGGCAGCGTCAAAATTACTTGGACTTTCAGTGCATTTACCGTGCTGATCTATTATGCCGTTACCAACTTGGCAGCCTTGCGCCTTCCTGCGAATGAGCGGCTCTACGGGAAGCCTTGGGCTTGGGTCGGATTAGTCGCGTGCCTGGGCTTGGCTTTCGCTATCGAATGGCAAGTGTGGTCGGTGGGCCTTGGCGTATTGGCGATTGGCTTGCTATGGCATTGGTTCCGCACTGTTATGGCCGGACCGATTGCATAACTGACGCACTACTTGCACACTTCCGAGATGGACAGCATACGAAAAACCGCGACCTCCGAAATCGGCCGAGCCGGGGCCTTGCCGCAATCTGATTGACGTTCACTCATGGCAGCGTAATCGGTAAAATTCTGAGTTGCTACAGCGCTCAATCCGAAGGGAGTCGTTATGTCACTTGCCTACTGCCTTGCACTGGTCGCACTGCTGGCCCAAAACGAAGCCCGCCCCGCGCCCGCCAGCAACGAAGCTCGGCACACTCTTGAGCACACGAAGGATACGCTTGCAGTAGTTAAAAAGAATGTTGCCGAGGGCAAGGCGGTGCTCGTCGATGTTCGGAGTCAACAGGAATGGAACAAGGGCCATATCGAAGGGACGATATTCTTGCCCGTCGATTCGCTCCGCAAGAAACCCGATCCGATGATGTTGGCCAAGAAGCTGCCCAAGAACAAGAAAACGATTCTCTACACGTTTTGCGTGGTGGGGATGAGGGCGAAAACTGCTGCGATCAAATTGGAACAGCAGGGCTACACGGTTCGGGCATTGAAGCCCGGCTATGACGAGTTGCTGGAAGCTGGATTCAAGAAAGCGAAAGACGAAGTAGCAGAGCGGGGAAATGAAGATACGAGAAAGCGGAATGCCGGATGAGTCGTATTGGGACTCGTTCTTCAATCCGACGTGCATGGTGACAAAGCTTGACTGCACGGGACCGTGCGGTGATGTTGTCGAATTTGGTTGCGGGTATGGCACCTTTACGATTCCAACTGCTCAGCTAACGACCGGGCGAGTCATCGCCTTGGACATCGAGCCAGAAATGGTTGCGGAAACTCTCCGCAAGGCCGAAGAGGCAGGGTTGTCCAACGTCGTGGGAGTCGTCCGAGACTTTGTAGCTGACGGTTGCGGCCTACCAGATCGGCAAGTCGGGCGCGCCATGCTTTTCAATATCCTACACTTTGAAAATCCATTGCGGCTCCTGCGCGAAGTGTATCGGGTTTTGGCACCCGGCGGAGAGGCAGCGATGATCCACTGGCGTAGCGATGTTCCAACGCCACGCGGTCCCTCGCTTCCGATCCGGCCGACCGCCGAACAGTGTCGAACCTGGGGCGAGCAAGTAGGATTCGAGTTCGTTCGTTATGAGCCTTTGTGCTGTTGCTCATGGCACTGGGGTTTGGTCATGCGCCGCCCGGAATGAGTGTCATTATCTTTGCCCAGCGACAACAAAATCCCGACCCCGCAATCAGCGGAGCCGCGGCCAATGAGTTAGGCGAATTAGCTGCAGAGGACCGTGGCGGTTACGATCCCTCCCAACTCTCCGCAGATAGGCGACCATCGAGTAGGAACACCTGCACCACCGTGCCGACTGAGTACACTTGCACAGCGGCAGTCGCCGTATGCTTGGCGTCCTCGCACACTTCCAAGCCGGTAATTCTCCTAATCTCTTGCCGCAGCGGGCCAGAAGAATCATTGAATAATTGTTGGTGGTATTGCTGCAATTGAGTGGCACCCGTCGCGCTTACGGCGAGGGCCATTTCGGCAGGGGACAAGACTCCCTGCATCGTGATTGCCAATGTGTTACCGCCTAGTAGGACCGTTACCGATTTGGGTCTGCGGCCCAATCGGTGTTCCTCAAAAGCAATTGCTGATTGAGCAATTTGTTCGGCCATCGAATGCAGTTGAGTCATTGGAATTTGTCGTCTCAAAATGCGATGCCTGAAACAGAATAAGCCGACGTTGACGAGCGCCCTTGCTGGGTGTTCGTTCGCGTCGGCTTACTCATCAACGGGCCGCCCGGCCGTGCCGAGATGCCCTTTGCTTAGTCTTCCGTCATTGTTCTACAAAGAATCGTCGCGCCGTGCCACCCCGCAATCAGCGGAGCCGGGGCCTTGCATCAGATGACCCAAGTGCTATGGCTTGACCGCAAAAACTCTCACGCTGGCCGCGTAGTCGTTGACGTTGTAGCGTGCCAGCAAGTCGCCAAGCTCGTTATGTACTTCGCTTGAGCAGCAGGAGACGACCGGTAGTCCGTCGCCCATCGACGGCGAGCAGCAACCAGATTGTCCCGCAACTTTGGAGTACGCATTTAAGTCTTTCCCGGCATCAATAATCTCGACGGAACTGAATCCGGCAGCGGCCAACCACTTTCGGTAGTCGTCAATGAGAATCGCACCGGCAACGCAGCCGACGTAGGCCATGAGATCATTTCCAATCTCTGGCGGCAGCGGTTGCTTTAAAGCGATGTCGCTTACGGCCAATCGCCCGCCCGGTTTCAATATGCGGGCAATCTCTCGAAACACTGCCGGCTTGTCAGGCGCAAGGTTGATAACGCAGTTACTAATGACGCAATCAACGGATGCGTCAGCCAGCGGCATGTTGTCGA
>JAKEIB010000045.1 GCA_022614705.1 Planctomycetota bacterium
ACGTCGAATAGGCGCCTACGCTCATGGCGCGCGCCTTGTCCCATGATATTATGTACTTGTCCAGGCCAATGTTGCAGATTTATTGCGATGGGCCATAGTTGTCTCGCGCTGGGGGGAGGGGGCGTTGTGCGCCTCTCGCAGAAATCACGCCGATTTTATTTTCGGAGCAATCCAGCCACGACTGCTCGTTATTTCATTAATGCTATTCATCTAAAATCTTCTGTTGACGCAAAAAATGCTGCATCCCCGCGCCTTGCCGCAGCGATTGCTTGAGGGCCTTAAGTTGGGCCTCGTCGATGATATGCTCGTACTTTGCGTCGGGCACTTTGCTGGCCTGATACATGATCACGTACCAGTCGTACTGGCCGAACACCTTGGGCGGCTTGGTTTCCTTCAGCAGTAGCTCGACGAGGGCGGTTCGCTGTTTGTCGGTCAATGGGCAGTTGCGCTCCAGCGTGACCACGAACAGGCCAACCTTGGCTGCGTAGCGGGCCCGGCGTCGCTCCGCTTCGATGTGGTCAAACTTGGCGGCTTGTTCCAACGTTAGCGTATTGGCAAGCACTTTTGAGAACAGCGACGCATCGCCCAGCAAGCCGGCCTGATAAACCTGGCCGAGCGGCTGAATCTTCTGATAGATCTGACCGATCTCGTTTTGCGAATACGTCTTGCCGACGTATTCCGCGCGCAGTTCGTTGACCTTCCGCTTGAACCGCGCGAAATCGCCATTGGCGGCCAGACGCAGTTTCTCCTTTTGGGGATCGGTCAACGTGCAAACGCGGTCCACCGCTTCCACCGTGAGCGTGAGCTCGGAATCCGGGTTGAACGAACCCTGGCTCGCACTGAAGAGCCATTGATTGAATGTTTGTTCGTTGAGTTCAAATGTGTCTTGCCCAGCCGCGATGGATGCACAGCACGCCACGATCACCATCATGACGCCGGTGTTAATGCAACAGCGCGGTTTGTGCAGAATTGAACGGTCCATGTGTCTGTTACTGAAGCTGTTTTGCAACTGGTCGGGGAGGCGCCCCAGGGTCAACGAGTGCGGCAGGCTCGGCCTCCTCCGAGTTATGATCCCCTTCCTTCAAGTCGATGTCGTCGATCACCTGGCCTTCCATGCCGAAGCCGCCGAAGAACATATGCCCCGACTGCTTGTTGAGCCGGCCCCAGGCCACCTGCTGCGCCGCTGTAAGATGCGGCCGAATCCATTGGTCCGGCACGTTGGGCCAAATATCCATGCCGTGCATGAACATTTCGAGTTGCGGGGCCCAGCTCTTGTCCCAATGTTCGGAGAGTGACTTCGTGAGCTTCTCACGCTGCTCGGGCGACAGAACTAATTCCTTGTCGATGCGAACGACGAGATTATCGACGGCCATCTTTTGAGAGAACTCCGACCGCTTCTTGCATTCGTCTGCATAGACTGCGGCTTTCTCCTTGGGCAACTCTGCCGTAACTATCTTCGCGACACCTTCCTCGATCGACGTACGCGGATCGGCAGGCTGCTGGCGACCGCCGCCAAACCAAATGTGCTGCTGCGGCTGGCCGCCTTGCTTGGCGTAGTCGGCGATGAATTTGGTGAGCCAGGCGTTGCTCTTGGTAATCAATGTGCGGCGCTCGTCGTCGGTGAGTTTGCACGCGCGATTGGCGAACGATAGCTCGACCTTGAGCATCGGTTCAAACTGGCCGCGGAATTGTTGTTGAATGCCGGCCGGAGCGGCGTTGTTGACTACGAAGACGTCGGCCTGAGCCTCAACGGCAACAAGTTCGGCAAGCGCCGTTCGACCGGAGATGTAAAACACACCCAGTCCACCGGCGATGCCAAGTATCGCCGCGCTTCGAGAAACCCATTGACTAGTTTTCGTAAGAATCATCGGCATGCCGGAATCCGTAATTCCAAATAAGTCGGTATCAATTTAACAACGCGTTGGTCGGATCGATGGCCACGAAAAGGCACAAAAAGACACGAAAAGTTTTTGTGACTTTTTGTGGCTAGCCGATCGGTCGCATGGAAGGAACAACACTCTATCAAGGCACTACCGGAAAGTTGCTAGTTCACTCTTTCTTCAAGCCGATCGAAATACTGATCCAAACCGTGCCGGAACTCTTCTGGCAGGGTGGCGCCAGATTCACCCGACGCCTGTTCCGTATCGTGACTCTCGCGAACTTCTTTTTCGTTGAGTCCAGCCCCAAGCAGGGCGAGCGCCGAATCCTGCGTGGTGCCGGTGCCGCCACCGCCCGGGTTAGCGCCGCCTCCACCGCCGCCCTTGGGGTTAATGCGCTTGGATTGCAGAAGCAGTTCGATCGCTTCCGTTTCCGCGGCAATCGCGGTGGGACCGGTGTCGGGGCCAGCCAGGATTCCGGAGGCATCGCCCATCACCGTCGATACGCGACCCAACAGCGCGATTTCCTTGCCAAATTCCTGCTCCGCATCGGGCAGTTCGCGAATCCGTTCGACCACTTTGTCCACGCGTCCGCCAAGGATCGTCTGCGACTCGGAAAGACGCTTCGCCTCCGCGCCGTACTTTTCCGCTTCGACCGCAGTACGAGCCTGTTCGGCGACGCGCGTTTCCTCGCGCAGATTGATCTCTCCCTCGAGAATCTGCAGCACTTCTAGCACAATCGACGGCGGCAAGCTGCCTTTCGACCGGCCGCCCGGGCACTGGCCGCTGCACGCCGGATCAACCAGGTCTTCCGCCCAGCGGTCCATCACGTCCGACCAATACTCGGCCTGCGATATCGAGAGGCCCTGCTCGCGCGGGATGTCGCCGGCCAGTTGGCGCAGCGAGCCGAGCACGTCCTCTCGGCGCATGTCGTCGAGTACGACCTTGAACTGCACCAGCCGGCGCCGCTCGAAGTAGGCGGCCATGTCGTCCATGATGTACGAAACATTGTGCACGGCCTGCTCTTCCTTCTCTGAGAGGCCGGCAAACGTCTTGCTGACTCCCGCTGCGTGGTACGAGGGCGCCTTGCCGAACGCCTCCCCGATCACTTCATCGATCTTGCCGGCCACATTGTACTGCTCGCGCGACGCTGCCTTGAGTCGTTTGACGAGCGTGCTGCCTTCGAGGTTTCCGAGAATCTGGTTCAGCTCGTTGGCCACCTTTTCGAACTCGGCCAACAAGTCCCGCTGTTCGGTCACGGCTTGTTCGACCGTTTCATTGGCTGGCTGATTCGCCTTGGGCTTCGACTTGCCCTGGCCCATGACCGTGGTCACAGGCAGGCGGAGAGTCGGATTCGAGGGCTTGCCTTTGGAATCCTGGTCAGACTCGAGCAGATCGGCCGGCTGTTGCGAAGACTCGCCGTCGACGATTCGCGGAACGGCCGCATTCTTGGCGACCTTCTTCGAGTCTTCCGGTCGGCTACCCGCCGGCGCGCCGGTGGCGCGTGACTGGCCGGCCATTGGACCGCTTTTGGCTCGCGTCGCCGCCACGCGCGGCGCTTGGGATGCATCCTTGAGCAGATCGGCGACGCTCGGCATCCGATTTGCCGCGATGTCGTTCAGGATTTGCAGCATCTCAGCCCATTTATCGAGATGGCCGACGCCGATTTCAGGATTTCGGGCCGCCTGCCGCAGCAGTTCCTTGCCGTCGGCCGTGAGATTCGAGAGCCGGCGGCCGTTCACGCGTTCGGCGGTTGCCTGGCTTTCAATGCGACGGCGCGTCTCCGGTCGATCCAGCTCTTCCGCCGACAATCTCCGCAGCTCCTTATTCGTCTCGTACAGTTGCAGCTCTTTGTCGCGGATCTCCAGCGACTGGCGATGCCATTTTGCCAGTTGCTCGGTGACCCAGATTGCGTGTTGCTCGGCATTGAGCACGTACAGCAGGAAGGGCGCCGTGTACGCCGGCTTGCGGTCGGGATAATAGTCAGTGGCGAAAATTCGCACCTCAACCGGCTGCGGCTTGATGCCGAGCGAGCTGGCCGTGAACGTGCCTTGCAAGTCGAGTGTGGCCTTATCGTAACCGCCGGCGGCGAGCATGGTACGGCCCTTCGCCGGTTTTTCCACACTGTCGAACGGCACGCCGCGCCACGACATGCCGACCTGCTTGATGCCGAAATCGTCGCGCGCACGCACTCGGAACACGAGTTGCTCGGTATCGAGCACGACGCGGCCGCGCGGCAGGTCTTCGCACGCCAATTGCGGTGCTTCATCGTCCACCGCCGTGATCGAAAGCTGGAATGGTTCCTTGCAGGTGAGGCCAAATTCATCGACCCAATCGAGATCGACGTGGTCGACTTCGTTCACCGCGAATTCGTCGGTCGCCAATGAGTCTCCGTCAGCTTTGACAGCTACCTTGTTGGCATGGGCAGCAGTGAGCGGTCGATTGGCCGTGGCCACGAACTGCACACGGCTTCCCTTCACCAGCGAGAGGGCGCCGCCGCGGGCGTCCTTCTGCAGCGCGTCGGGCAGACCAAGGTATTCCGGCAAATGCACATTGCCGACGATCGACGTTAGCTCGGGTCGAAGCTTGGGTTCGACTCGAATTGTTGAGCGGGCATCGCCAATGCGAAGTCGCAATGAGTGTGAATCGATTTGCGGCGGGAACTCGAATTGGTACCTTCCATCAGCAAGGGCGGCCGTCACGGCCTGCTGCGAGCCGAGTTGCGCGGTACCGTTCGCCGGCTGCCATACTGAATTTTTTTCAAGCGCCACGTCGACAGTGAATGGCTCGCCGTGTGCAACGACGCGCTCAGCCGATAGCGGGGCGAGGGCCGCGAACGTGTAACGGGGCGTGTCCTCCCACGGGCGCAGCAGGCGGGCCCAGGCGTTTGACGTTGCCGCTGGACAAAACGCGGTGAGAACCGCGATCACGCCGAGCAGCACGGCCGCGGCCGAAAGGAACGAACGATACAGCGACGGCGGCGTGGCGGTGCGGAAGTCGCAGCGCTCGGCATCGCGGGCCGCTTGCTCAATCGCCGCCTGACACAGGGCTCGCGAGCGGGCCTGCTCCCAGCGGTTTTCCGCCAACTCGATGATGCCCAATAGCTCGTCACCAAGCCGCGGCATCTTGCGCCGTAGCAGTTGCGCCAATTGATCCAACCGGCGAAAACGCCACACCCAGCGTTGCAGAAACAGTGGTACGGTGAGGAAGCCGAAGGCCGCTCCCAATCCGACTGCCGCGCGTAGCCACCGCGGCGTGTCCCCCAGCCGGTCGAGAATGAACACACACAGGAACGCTACGAGCAAACTCAGTGCCGCGGCCGTGAGCGCCTCGATAAGCTTGATCGTCCACACTCGGCGACGGTATTCGTGCAGCTGCGCTTGCAGCGTGGCTGGCACCTGTAGCTGCTGATGCCATTCAATGCGGCTCATGGCGTTGCCTCCGGCTGTTGGTTCCTGAACTGTCACCCCGAGGTCCGCCGAGGGGTCTGGCAAGATTCCTCGGCGGACCTCGGAATGACAGCTAACACCTATTCACCTTCCCCGTCATCATATCAATCCCACCGCTTTACGAGCCACCCAAAACGCGCCTAGAAGCACGACAATCAGCGATGCGGTCGCGGGATGGCACCAAATCTGCAGTCGCCGCACTGATGGCGGCGGATCGGGCATGTTCTGAAAATGATTGAGTATCTCGGTTAGATTGTTGGACGCCACAATTCTTCCGCGCGTCACTCGCGAAATCTCCTCCAGCACTTCAGGACGTGCCGGCAGGCCAACCGGCTCCTTGTCGGCGCCTTGCACATAGAACGATGCGTCGAGCGACGCGTCCGTTTCGCGACACGACAGCGTCACGTCGTGCTTGCCCGGCTCGTCGGAAACGAAGCGGCCCATAAACGCGCCCCATTCGTCGCCGAGCGGCGTGAATTGAATCGTTTGCGCGTTGCCGGAGGGCGCGACGATCCGCGCCACGACTTCGCCCTTGCTGAGCGGCTCGCCGGTGGGTTCCATCACGTTTGCCTTAAGCGTTATCGTTTTGCGCAGCTGCGGCTGATCGGGTGTGTAGTACAGCCGCATCGTTTCGCCCTTGGCCATGTTGCGCTGGTAGGCCATCCAGCGGACGACTTGTCCCCAGAAGCGATAGTGGTATTTGTCTTCGACGCCTTTGCGCCAGCGCCACGCGCCATCGGTGCCCATGAACAGCACCTTGCCGGCGCCGTAGGTGCGCGTGACGATGAGCGGCAGCCGGCCGTAGTCGCCCACCGCATCGCCGTGAACGCACAGCACCTCGGTCCCTGCCTTGGCCCGCGTCACCGGCGCGTACCATTGAAAGCCGGGCAGGCTGTCCCAAACTTCTGCGTTGCTCTCCTGCGCGTCGGCCAGCTTGGTGAGCAGGCTGCGCTCGCCCGATGCGGTGAGCTCGAAACGGCACGGGGTGCGCGAGCCCCAGCCACCGGGCTGGCCTTCATCGAGCACGACCGGGTACACGTCTTCCAACGGCGTTTCGAGAAGCGAGAACTGTCGCCCTTGCCAACCGGGCATGAACACCAGGCCGCTTGCTTGAAACTCGACCAAGCCGCGAAGCAGGCGGCACTGTTCTTCCGTAAGCTGGCCGTCCTCAACGCCCACATCGCCGAGAAACACGACGTCGAATGGCGCAAGCTCTTCGAGATTTGTGGGGAACGCCTTGATGTAGTCCTTATTGCCGCTGCCCACCTTTTCGAGCCCAGGATGGAACAAGAGGCACGACAACTCCACGCCCGCGTCGCGCGACAACGCGTTGCGAAGATATCGGTACTCCCATCGTGGATACGACTCGACGAGCAGCACGCGCAGTTTTTCCTCGCGGATCGAAACCGGGGCGCCGAGGCGATTGTTGTCACTCACAGCCTCGCTATCGTGCTTCGGGATCTCGAGCGACACAGTGAAGTCGCCCGTTTCCTTCGGCTTCCACAACAGCGAATCGCTCGTGCGCCCTTGCGGCGCGATCCGCACGTCTTTGGTGACTTCCTCGCCGTCCGACGCCTTCAGCACGACCGTGGCCATGTACTCGCGCGGCAGCGAGCTATCGATTGTGAACGGAATTCGCACATTCTTGCCGACGATGCCGAAGGTCGGCGCGTCAAGGCTCAAGAGTTCGACATCCGGCAACCGCTGCCGGCTACCCACTGGAATGCCGAACACCGGAATGTTTGCCAGCCGCAGTCGTACGGCCGCCTCGACCGGCGGCTCGCCTTCGTTCCAGTCGCCGTCCGACGCGAGTACGACGGCTGTCAATCCGCTCGTTTTGTCCAGAGTCGAAACAAGCGCCGCGTGAATATCGGTGCGCCGGCCGGGCGCTGGTTTCGCGAACGGTTGCAGGACGACGTTAAAACGCTCCCGGAGCGGCGACCAGGCGGACTTCTTTGTGAGCGGACCAATGGCTTCCTGCCGCGTTCGCGCCTCGGACGCGGTCTCTCGCGGATCTACGACGTCTTTGGTGGTCATGCTATTGGATGCGTCCCAAAGCACGGCAATCGCCGGCTTCTCGTCCGGTCGATATTCTTCGACCCACTCCGGCTGATTCAGCAGAATGGTTGCAAGCGCGACGATCACGAGTCGCAACGCTTCGAGGCAGCCGATATCGGTACGGTAGCCGCTCCGCCGCCAAGAGATGAAGCTGATCACCGCCACGGCGATCCACACGATCACTCCGGCCGCGATGCTCCACGGCGAAGCCAGAAACGTAAGTGCGCGCGTCGCGGTCACTGCGTTTCTCCGGTTTTCCGGGCAATGCGCGGAATGCACAACCCGGCTTCCGCCACAATGGCGACTAACATAGCGCCGAGAAACAACCGCCACACTTCCCGCGTGAGCGACGTCACATTGCCGGCCTGATCGTCCACACGGGCGAAATCAAGCCCGCTGAACAAGCCGGCGACTTGCGCGTCGTTAAGAATCGGCGCATCGTCTTCCTGCGCGGCGCGGTTCACAGCGAGCGTTCGCTCGCCCGCGGCATACACGCCGGCATGATACGAATACTCGTTGGACAAAACATCTTCCGACCCGGCCAGCTTGGTCCAAGCATCGGCGGTTGTTGGAAAACGATCGCCCGCGTTAAGTTGCAGCGAGTTGCCAAGTTCGGCAGCGCCGGCCGCCAGGGCACGTTGAATCATGACGTACAGCGCGACGCCGTCCGTGCCGAGCGATGCGTCATCCATCGATGACGTGGTCGCGCAGAAGTAAACGCCGCCGCGATCGGTCGTGACGCGCGTCAACAGCGGAGCCTTCTCCGGCAGCGTGGCCAGCGGCGTGAATTCGCCTTCCAGGCCGCAATATCGGCGAATGATGAGTTCACCCACCGGCACGGCGGCGCCGCTTTGCGTTCGTGCGAGCAAATCGGCATCACCCCACCAGGTTTCAATCCGCAATGGCTCCGGCGGCTCGACCCACCTGGTCCAACGCCCGTCGAAGATCGCGTCGTTATTCGGCAGCTTGGGAGGGAAAAACACAACGCGGCCGCCACGGTCGACGAATTGCTTGATCATGTCGGCCGCATCGCCACTGGGTAGTGGCGCTTGCCACAAAAGTAAGGCGACGCCTTCCCAGCGAACACTCGCCAACTGACGGGCGGCCACGGTTTCGACCTCGCACTTCACGGTCGGATCAGCGGCGATGCCGGCCGCCAGCTCCAACGGACGCACCTCCTCGTCGCCCTCCGCGACCAAAATCGTTCGCCGCGGCGGCGGGTCGTCGAACACGAAGTAATACTCGTTATCAGCCGGATTCAAGTCGGACGGAATCGAGATGCGGCCCCAGCCCTTCGGATGATCGCCGGCTAACGGGATGTGATGATCTTTCAACTCAAACTCACGGCCTTCGAACTCGACCGGCAACTCCGAGGTCGCGCCTTCGATTTCAAATCGCACCGGCAGCCGCAGTTTTCCCCTTGCGTTGCTTTGGGTGCCTGGGGCGGAGTCTTCGACGCCCCAGTTCGCTTCGCGCGTCAGTTTCAATGAAATCAGCAGCACTGCCCCGTCGCCCGTCGTTCGCCGCTCAACGCCCGTAACGCGTACCGCAATGTCCTCCGGCGCCGGCGACGAGTACGCCAGCAAGTGAAACCGCACGCTCTGCTTGAACTCCTGAAAACTGTCGCGAAGACTTTTCCAGCGGCCACTTTGAGCGTTCCAATCGTTCGCACGCAGGTCGGAACAGATCCATACTTCCGTTTCGCCCGTGCGATTGTTCTTGATGTAATCGTGCGCCGCTTGCAGCATCGCGGGCAGCGCCGACGTGGCGCTCGCGGCCTCCGCGCTGGGCGAACGCAGGATCGAGTCGGGCGAATCGATCTCGCGCGGCTCGGCCGTGTGACTATCAATGAGCACCCAGCGCGTCGATCCGAGCGTGTTGAGCGTTTGCACGAGCTGGGCGACGCCGGTTTCAATCTTGGAGCTGGCGGTCCCCTGCCCGACCTGCTGCATGCTGGGCGAACGGTCGATGAGCACGATCGTGGTATCGGCACGGCCGCCGCCCGTGAGTCCCAGCCATCCGCTCGCCAGCGGCCGGCTGATCATGAAGATCAATCCGGCAATAGCCAGCACGCGGAACAGCAGAATCAGCCACTGGCGGATGCGGGCGTAACCGCGCGACATGCGGTTCGCTTCCAATAGAAAGCGCATTGCCGCCCAATCGATCGTGTGGAAGCGCCGCTGGTTGATCAAATGAATGATCACCGGCAACGCGGCCACGGGCAGTGCCACCAACAGCCACGGCTGGAGAAAACTCATCGCACGCTCCCTCTGGAGCTGGCCTCTATGAGGCCGGCCGGCGTGGCTGGGGTCGAGCCGAAGGCGAGCCCCCAGACGGTGACTCGCTGGGGGCTCGCTGGCGCTCGACCCCAGCCACCCGAGGCGCTCGGCCGGGGTCTTTCTTAGACCCCGGCTACAGTTTCGCAGAACACTCATCGCACGCTCCCAGCCCGGGTGCGGCCGACCAGAAAGTGCATGAGAGCCTGCTCGTAGCTCGTGTCGATGTTCACGCGGTGATAATCGACCGCCGTGTCCACAACAACCTTCTGCAAATCCTGCAAGTAGCGGCCGATCGCCTTGTGGTAGCGGTCCGCGATTTCATTCGGCTCGGCGAACACCGCCGGGCCACCCTCCATGTCGATGAAACGCATCGGCCTGTGAAACTTGAATTCCAGCTCGAGCGGGTCGAGCAACTGCACGGCGGCCAGATCGTGATGGCGGAAGCGGAAATGCTCAAAGCAGCCGCGCAGCTCCTGCGGATCGGCGAAGAAATCGGAGATCACAATCACGAGAGCCCGCTGGCGAATTTTCTCCGCCAGCTCATGCAGCAGCCGCACAAGGTGCGTGCCGCCGGTCGGCTTGGCGCGCTCCAGCAAATCGAAAATGACGGTCAAATGGGCCGGATTGCGCCGCGGCGGGATCTCCGTCACGATGTCATCGGCCACGCACGACAAGCCGACGGCGTCACCCTGCAAAATGGCCAGGTAACCGAGCGTGCCGGCGAGTCGCTTCGCATAGTCGATCTTTGTGGTGCCATTCGAGCCGAACGCCATCGAACCGCTCGTATCGACCACGAGGCAACACCGCAGGTTCGTATCGGCCTCGCATTCCTTCACATAGTAGCGATCGCTGCGGCCGTGCATTCGCCAATCGAGTCGACGCAGGTCGTCGCCTGGCACGTACTTGCGATACTCGGCAAACTCGACGCTGGAACCGCGATGCAAGCTGGAGTGCTTGCCAGAAACGTTGCCCTGCATCGGCCGACGCGCGAACAACGGCAGCCGCGCCAAGCGACCGAGCGCTAGCGGATCAAGAAAACTGCGAGTTTGGCGCTCGGGTCCCATCGCTTCGCGAGGTGAGTAGGTGAGTATGTCGAGTAGGTGAGTAAGTCATTTTACTCGCGTCCGCACCTACGCACCTACGCACCTACTCACCTACTCACTCCTCCCCAGTTTCCGCCACCAAGCGGCGGATGATTTCCTTCGCGCTGATTCCCTCCGCTTGCGCGGCGAAGCTGGTGATCAAACGATGCGTCAGCACGGGGAACACGACGTGCTCGATGTCCTCCTGGCGGGCCATGTAATTGCCCGACAACGCCGCACGGGCCCGCGCGCCGAGAATCAGGCTTTGCACTGCCCGTGGGCCAGCACCCCAGCTCACCAGCGGCTTGAGCCACTCGGGCGCCGTGTCGCCGTGCGGCCGCGTCTTGCGCACCAGCCGTGCGGCATACGAGTAAATGTGATCCGGCACTGGCACGCGGCGCACCAGGTCCTGGTAATCAATGATTTGCGCCGCATTTAAGAGGTGCTTCAATGCCGGAAGCTCGTCACCCGTCGTGGTGCGAGCGATCTGAATCTCTTCTTGTTCCGACGGATAGTCGAGCTCAATCAAAAACATGAAACGATCGAGCTGGGCTTCCGGCAGAGGGTACGTGCCTTCCTGCTCCACCGGGTTCTGCGTCGCCAGCACGAGAAACGGCGCATCGAGCAGAAACGGCTTCCCGATCGCCGTGACGCGACGCTCTTGCATGGCCTCCAGCATCGCAGCCTGCGTTTTCGGAGGGGCACGGTTGATTTCATCGGCAAGGATGATATTGGCGAACACCGGCCCGTGGTTGAATTGAAACTCGCGCCGGCCGCCCGCGCCGTCCTGCAAAATGTCGGTGCCCGTGATGTCCATCGGCATCAGGTCGGGCGTGAATTGGATGCGGCTGAACTTCAGCGACATCGTCTCCGCCAGCTTCGAGACCAGCAGCGTCTTGGCCAGCCCCGGCACACCCATCAATAGCGCATGCCCGCGGGCGAACAGGCAAATCGCCAGCCGCTCGATGACTTCTTCTTGACCGACAATCACCCGCGCAAGCTCTTCCCGCAGCCTGGTGTAGGTGTCGCCCAATTGATCGATCGCCTGAACGTCGTCGGCGCCAAGTTGAGATCCCTGCGCCGGCAGAGTTGCTTGAGACATAGGTAAGTTAGGCTTTCCAGCCTGACCTAATGGGTGTTTACTCATAGACGCATGAAAATGTCAGGCCGGAAAGCCTAACGTACTTGGGGCCGCCGCGGCCCCAAGACCATACGCATCCTCATTAACAACTGTTCGCAGATGGCGGCTGGATTATCGCCGGAAAAGGGCCACTTTTCCAGCGTTTCGTCGAGATTTCATGCCTGGTCGTGGAGGCAGCGCCTGGATTAGACGAAACTTCTGCGCGTTTCGTTCCGAAATAAGGATGGGAGAATGCGACCGCGACGGTTAATCGATGCAACGTCTTTTTGTCGATTCATACGATCGCCCGAGCATCGCGACTAAACTCCGACGACCTTCAGCAGCCAATTGCCGACGAGCGCCGCGATCAGGAAGTAGCCGAACCACACAGGCCAGATGCGCTCGACGACGCGATGCCGCAGCTCGCGTAAGGCGAAGATGCGGTACGGGATTTGTACCACAACCGTCAAAGCCAGCAGCCAGCCCACACGATTGAACCGCAGCGAGTCCTGAAAATCGCCGGCTGCCAGCGCGACAAAACTCCGTGTCAGTCCGCAGCCGGGGCATTCGACGCCGAACAGCAGCCGGCTGCCGTAAATCGACGGCAGCGCGGTATCCGTCCACGCTAGCCGTAGTGCTTCGCCTTGGAATTGCAGCGCGAAGGCGGCAACCACAACAAACAGTGATAGCCCCAGCATGAACCGGTGTCGCTCGCGCAATTGCCGCGCGAGTTTTTCTGCTGGCATCGGATTGCATCGTTGGGCGTCAGCCCTTGCTATGCTGGCGTTGGATACATCGGTTGCGCCCATAAAACATCTGTCGTGCCGCCGGGATTGATCCCGCTTGCGAGGCTTTTCGCGCGCCAGGCGATCATCGTGACCCCGTACGCCTGTCGATCGTCGACATGAGCGAGCTGAGTAACCGCAAGTACCACACCAGCGCCACCAGGGCACACACAATCACTACGAGTCCCAAAATGGCAATCAATGCCGGCGCCCCGGCAGCTCCCGCGGCCACACCCGCCGCCACGCCCAGCATCACCATTCCCACAAAAACGATTATGCCGAAGAGGAGAAACTTCAGGGCGCTCGCTGCGAGACGGTGGTCATTGAGATACGTCGCCGACTGGCGAATAAACAGAATGAACAAAACGTTCCCCACCAGGGAAACCAAACTGCCCATGCCGGACAACGCCTCAGAGTCTGCGGCGCCGCCGGCCATCGACAGGACCACGTTGGCAACCATACACACGATGGCGCCGATGATAAATCCCCGCGCGTCGCTGCTCTCCGGCACGCTGATGCAAAGCACTTGTCCAATTAGCGATCCAATTGCCGCGCCGAAGATTACCAGGCCGCCTATCACCAATATGATGATCGCTCCGACCGGCAGATCGCCACCGCCCGGCCCAGCTATCGCGGCGCTAACCGCCATGCCGATGCCCATCACGATCGCTGCGATGAATATCGTCACAATGCAGTAGTACAACAGGGCCAGTCCGGTGCGGACGCGTCGCCATCCCGGGTCGCTCGCGTCGCCCTGCGCGCCGATCATGCTTTTCATCGACGGATCGAGGATCTCGCCGCAAAAACGGCACTTGATCGCCTTCGCCGCGATTAACTCGCCGCAGATTGGACACGGCTTTCGTTCCTCGCTTTCCGCCAGTGCAACCGGCGCCCCAACGTCGAATTCATCGCCTGCATACGCGCCCATGGCCTCCGGATCCACATCGGCCGCCGCCGCCGCGACGACCGGCGCTGGAATTGGAATCACGCCGCCACACGTCGGGCATTTTGCCCGTTTGCCGGCCGCCAAATCGGGCGCGTTGAACATACCCCCGCACGATGGACAAGTGACTTGAATCGGCACGATTCTTGCTCCTGACAAGTGGCCAAATGCAGTTTCAAAACCACCGGCGACTGGCTCATTTTGCGCTCTTCCGCGGAGCAAAATGTGCCTGTCCTTTTCCCGAGCCCTCCGTACGATGAACCGTACGGAAAGCTCGACGAACGTTGCACCGAGTATAGCTGCCGTGGAGTTAAATGGGGAGACGCACGTTGCGAAATCGATCGACCGATTTGTCCTCGAGTGAATTCGGCCAAGACGACGCGTAATCGACGTGTCCTCCGTCGCGAAGTAGGATGAGTTGATACGACATATCGGCTTGAGATCACAATGAATCGTCCATCATCCGTCGCGGCCATGGGCAATCAAGGGCCACCGGCGCCGTTCGCGGCGCTCGTCGATCGCGCGGCCAGACGCGATCCTCAATTTGCCACCGACTTCGTCAGCACCGTCCTGCGTTCCGCGCGCGACGCCGGCGCGAGCGACGTGCATCTCGATCCCACCACCGACGCGCTCGACGTCCGCTGGCGACTGGACGGCGTGCTGCAACCCTTGGTGCGATTGCCGCGCGAAGTGGCCGCCAACGTGACGGCACGTCTGAAAGTTCTGGCAGGCCTGCTCACCTACGAGTCCGCGCTGCCGCAGGAGGGACGCATTTGGGACGACACGCTGCGCGCCGAAGTTCGCGTTAGCACGTTCCCCACGCTATACGGTGAGCGATCCGTGCTTCGCCTGTTGGGCGCAAGCCGCGAGTCGCTCGATTCGCTCGACGACCTGGCCATGCCGTCGGACGTGCTCTGCGAGCTGGAAAGAAACTTATCGGCAACGTCGGGCGCGATTCTCATTGTCGGCCCTGCCGGGAGTGGCAAGACGACAAGCGCCTATGCGTGCTTGCGGCACATCGTCGCGCGCAGCGGCGGCGGGCGAAGCATCGCGTCGCTGGAAGACCCGATTGAAGTGGCGGTCAACGGCGTCGCACAAACGCAGGTAAACGCGGCGGTCGAGTTCGACATGGCCACCGGTCTCCGCAGCCTGCTGCGTCTGGATCCCGAGGTGATTCTCATCGGCGAGATGCGCGACCGGCCCACCGCCGAGATCGCCCTGCAAGCAGCACTCACTGGCCAACTCGTCGTCACCACGTTCCACGCCGGCGATTGCCGCGACGCTCTCAACCGGCTGCTAGATATCGGCATCCCGACGTACGCCGTGAGAAACGCCGTGCGCCTCGTCGTCGCGCAGCGCTTGCTGCGGCGACTGTGCAAGTGCGCCGGGCCCGGGGATCCCGATCGCGACGCCCGGCCGCTGGGGCTCAACGTCACGCAGTGCCGGATTCCCGGCGCGTGCGACGACTGCCATCACACCGGCTTTCGCGGACGCACGCTGGTTGCCGAGTACCAAACGATAAGCAGCTCCAATCCAGAATTTCCGCAACCAGCCGCGCACGGCCTGTGGTCAAGCGCCCAAGCGCTCGTCGAACGCGGCACAACCACCGCAGCCGAAGTCGTTCGCGTGCTCGGTCTGCCGCCCACGTAGCCGCGTCTCTCCGAGACGCGATTTCGAGTTTCGGAGAAACTCGCCTACGTGCCGGCATCTGCTATACTGCCGCAATCCGCAATCTCCTCCTCCCGGTACAGAGGCTACGGCATGAACGCTCCCGCCGGAGGCAAGGCAGCCACGCCCGCGCTCGCGGATTTCATCGTGTTGAACGAGGAAATCGCCGCGCTCGTCCGCGCGCGAATCCCGCTCGAGTCGAACCTGGCCCGGATCGGAAAGCAATTGCCAGGCAAGGCGGGAGATTTGGCCCAGCGCGTCGGCCGGCGACTGGACGCCGGCGAAAGCCTAGTTTCGGCCATCGACGCGGAGTGCGCGTCGATGCCGGCCACCTACCGCGCCGTGCTGGTCGCCGGCGCGGAGAGCGGCCGACTCGGCAGCGCGCTCGAGGCCGTCGTCGATTCCGCAACCCGCTCTGACCAGCTCCGGCGCGTCACTTCCGTGGCGCTTCTCTATCCGTTGGCCGTCGTCATCCTCGTTTGCCTTCTGCTCGCGCTCGTACTGAAGACCGTCGTCCCGAACTTCGAATGGCTCAACCGATCGAGTTTCAAACCCATCGAATGGCTCGCCCACTCGCCGTACACCGTTCCAATTCTGGCGATCGCGATTCCTTGCTCGATCATTGTGCTGACGTTGTTCTGGTGGTGGCGTTCGGGACGACTCGGCAGCGCGGGCACGCCGCGACTAGGGTTACTGGCGACTCTTTCGGGTTCTGGCCGCGTTTACCGCTGGAGCGAAGCGGCCCGATTCGCCGAGTTACTGCGCTTGCTCGTCGATCGCGGATTGCCGCTCGATAAATCGTTGCAGCTGACTGCCGAAGTAACCAGCGACAGGCGACTGCGTAACGCCGCGCAACAGTTCGCCAAAGACATCTGCTCGGGCGAAGCAAAGCCGATGGCGCGCCCGGCGACCTCCGCCCAAGCGCAATCCGGCTTCCCCGTTCTCATCCGACTCGCCCTGCACCACGCGGGCGATCGATCGCTCTTGGCCGCCGGCTTGCAACAGGCCTCGACCATGTATCATGAACGCGCCGGTCGCGCGGCCGAGTGGTACGCCGAGTACTTGCCCATACTTCTCACCGTCGCCATCGGCGGCACGTTCACGATCGGCTTCACGCTGTTCGTGCTCTGGCCGTACACCAGGATGTTGTACGAAATATCCGGCTGGAACTGGAGGTAGCGCGAGGTAGTGGTACAGTTTGTAGTCGTCTCGCTCCGCGAGACGCAATTTCCTCTCGCGGAGCGAGAGGACTACACTGTTTCTCTGCGACCTGTACACTCCCTAGCGCGACGCGTCGATGGCCGAATACGAATACCAGGCAGAAACACGAACGGGCGAACGTGTCCGCGGATCGATCACCGCCGTCGATGAGACGGCGGCGCATCGCGAGCTCGCGTTACGCGGCCTCACCATCATCGACCTCCTTTGGTGTCCGGCCGTCGACGAGGCCGGCACGCTTCACGACGAAGAACTCATTACGCTAGCGCACGCCGTCGGCACGGCGGCGGCCAGCCGCGTGCCGCTGGAGTTGACGCTCGCCGTCCTGGCCGAAGAGAAAAACGACCCGCGGCTCGCCGACGTGGCACATCGGTTCGCAGCGCGGCTCCAGCAAGGCGCAACCATCGACCAGGCAGTCGCCGATTTGGAGGACGAACTACCGGCCGAAGTGCGCGGACTGATGCGCGCCGGCATCGAAACAAACGACCTGGCCGGTACGTTTCAGCGGTTCACGCACGAGCGGTTGGCGTCACAGCGCGTCAGCCGCCGGATTCGCGCGGCCATCGCTTATCCGCTTCTGGTTCTGGCGATCCTGGTGCCAATTATGTTGTTTCTAGGCCTGTACGTCGTACCCATGTTCGCCGAAATGTACGAGGAGTTCGACCTCGCGCTGCCGGCGCTGACCGAATTGATTTTGCAAACGGCTGAGCAGTTGCCCGGGTTGATTGTCGGGCTGTTGGTGTTGGTGATTGCCGTGCCGATCGCGCTGCGAATTCTCGGCGGCCGCTGGTTGCTGCACCGCTTCCGCGCGGCAATACCCATGTTGGGCCGATTGTGGATTTGGTCCGGTCAGCGAGAATTCGCCGCGCTGCTGGCGTCGTTTCTCGAGCTGCGGATGCCGTTGAGCCGCGCCGTTGCTTTGACGGGTGATTCGATGAGCGATCGGAACGTTGCCCGCGCGTGTCGGCGCGTGAGCGAACGCCTGGAATCCGGCGAGTCGTTGAGCTCCAGCCTCAACCACTCAATTAACTTCGACCGCACGCTCGTTGCGATGGCTGCGTGGGGCGAATCGCACGGCCTGCTGCCGCAAGCACTGCAGATCGCCACCGAAGTGTTTGACGACCGCATCGAACAACACATCTCACTGGTTCGCCGACTGTTGCCGCCGTTCGCACTCGTCACTGTGGGCGCGATCATGATTTTTTTCATCCTCGGTTTATTTATTCCGCTGGTTCAGTTGATCAACTATTTGTCGATGTGAGTGAATTGATTCGATGGCATGGCTCCTCATTTCATGGCCGACGTTAATCCTGCTGGGCGTGGGGCTGCGCATGGCGTTGCGCCTGACCTACGGCGCGCGCGGCCCCGAGCCCGGCGATCCGGTGCACGCCTTCCTCAACATCACCGGATGGGTGCTCATCGCGCTCGGCTTGGCCCCGGCCATCATTGGCGGCCTCGGCAGCGTGTTCGGCGCCGTGATCGTGTTGCTGGCCGCCAGCGCTGTGATCGAGGCGGTCGTTCAGCGGCGCATGGCGCAACGGCGGTCAATGTGCCGAATTCTGGCCCTGCTCCTCGAGCGCGGCGCTCAGTTGGAGCCGTCGATGCTGGTGGCGGGGCAAGCGATGAGTGGCGTTGTCGGCCGCGCCGCCAAAAGACTTTTTTACGTGTTAGAGGCCGGAATTCCGCTGGGCGCCGCGATCGTTCATAACCCAAGTGCGCTGCCGCCCGAGGCACCTGGCTACCTTGCCGCTGGCACAAGTCGTGTCGCCCGGCTAGCTGCCCTACGCGAGCTAAGCCGCAGCGAGCAGGGCGAGCTCGCCACGATTTGGCGCACGTGCATCGACCGAATTTCTTATCTCGCCGCCGTCCTCTTTTTCATGGCCATCGTGTTCACGTTCATCATGATCAAGATCGTGCCGGAGTACGTGAAGATCTTTCAAGAATTCGACCTCGAACTGCCCGCGATGACCCAACTGGCGGTCGTGATGTCAAACTTCATCGTGAATTACCTGATGGCACCGCTGATACTGGTAATCACGCTGCTGGCAATCGCCGCTACGGTTGTCGCCATTTGCTATTTGTGCGACGTACAGGCTCTAAAATGGATATCGGATCGATTCTTCCGCGGCCGGCGCACGGCCGACGTTTTGCGAATCCTGGCCCTGGCGACCGAACATCGCCAGCCGCTCGGCGACGTGCTAAACCGGGTCGGGGCGGTCTACCCGGCCGCTCCAACGTGCCGCCAACTTCATCGGGCCGCCGCTGAGGTCGATGCCGGCGCCGACTGGCGCGACGCGCTGCTGGCGGCGCGCATCATCAACAAAGCCGAGCAAAGCCTGCTAAAAACGGCCGAGCAGGTCGGCAACTTGCCTTGGGCGCTTCGCCAAATCGCCAAGCGACGCGAAAAACTCGCCGTCTATTGGCTCGCCTCGCGACTCCAAGTGCTGTATCCGGTTACAATTTTATTGTTAGGACTCTTTGTCGGTTTCTACGCCATATCGCTATTCATACCGATCGTTCAACTGATCCGAGGACTCTCTCAATGATGCCTGCACGGACAGCTCGGGCGCTCAAAACGGGTGCCATGCCCACGGCTCTGCGTGGGCATGGAAGACGAGTTAATAGCATGGCCACTCAGAGCAGTGGCCATGGCACCCCAAAGTATTTTCGCCATCGCCACCGCTGCCTGGAAGTTAGTCGCACTGCCCTCACCATTCTTGAGCTAACGATCGCCGTGGCCGTGCTCGCCCTGCTCTTGGCGACGTCGATGAAAGTGATTCATCTGGTCACCCATCAGCAACGTGCCAACGAACGACGGAACGTCGCGCTGCAAACCGTTCAAGCCATTTCGGAACAAGTTGGCAACACTCCATGGGAACAACTCTCGGCCGAAACCGCGAATCAAATAACGGTGCCCGCCCAGGTAGCGTCCTACCTGCCGGGTGCGAAGCTGGCGATTACCGTGAGCGACGAAACGGACCCGGCCGCCAAACGCGTCCTGGTGGAACTCACCTGGAATGGCTCCAGCTCGCAACGAATTGGGCCCGTGCGCCTGACCAGCTGGGTATTTCCGGATAACACGCAAAACTAACGAAACGATCGATGCGACTCACCGACCCGCCGGGGACTGGCTCATTTTGCGGAGTCTGCGGAGCAAAATGTGCCTGGCCCCTTCCCCGAGCCGGTTTTGAAACTGCTTCTAAACAATCGATGCGATTCACCGACAATTCTCTACGAACCGTGCAACGGCCTGGCCGCCGCGCCATGACAATCGCGGAAGTCGCAGTCGTCGTCGCGGTGGCGTCGATCCTGCTCGGCGTCGCCACGTCGCTGCTCTTTGGATTGCGCGATTGGGACCGCAACGCCCGCCAACGCGGCATGCAGAACGATCAATTGATGCGGCTGGCGGAAACAATACGCAGCGACATTCGGCATGGCGCCGATGTCTCGGCGCCGACCGAGCAAACGCTGCTGATCCACTCGCCCGGCGAGAAGCGAACCCAGTACGAACTAACGCCCGAAGGCTGTCATCGAGTCGTCACGTTGCCGAATGAGGCCAAAACGCTCGCCGATTTGTTCGCTATCGGGCCGGCCACGTCGTGGTCGCTCGACTCCGGCGCGCCCGGCGCTCGGCCGATATTTGTCGTAACGATAAACCGCACGAGCGCGGACAACGAGCAACGTGCCGCCCCGCTGCTGGTCCAGGCCACGCTTGGCGCCGATCTGACGACGCCCACACCCGCCGTCATTCCGAGGTCCTCCGAGGAATCTGGCCAGACCCCTCGGAGGACCTCGGGGTGACAGCTTCGGAGTTTATTGCAGCTATCGACCGAAATTCCCGGACGACTTCAAATAGACTGAGATGAGCAGCCGCCGTACAGCTCCCCGGAGAATTCACCACCGCCCGCACCGCCGCGGCGTCGTGCTGATCGTGGTGATCGTTACGATCAGCATCAGCCTGACGCTCTTCGGCCTGTGGGCGCGAAACATCGTGAAAGAACACCAGCGATTCGCTTACCAACAATTTCGCCTGCAAGCCGTCCGGCTGGCTGAAGCCGGCGTGCGCCGTGCAATCGCGCGACGTGTCGCCGATCCGCAGTTCGAGCAAGAAGCGTGGGCGGTGTCGGCCGACCATCTCGGTGGCAAGCACGCCGCCAAGGTGCAAATCCGCGCCGTGCCGAACGACGCATCGGCCGTCGGCTACGAAGCAACGGCCGAGTACCCGGCCGACGCCGTCCGCCAAGCCCGCGTCACAAGACAAATCGAAATGTCCATTCCACGTTCGGGAAGTGAATTATGATTCGCCGTAAACCGTTCGCCTTTACGCTCGTTGAACTCCTGGTAGTGATCGCGATCATCGGCATCCTCGTGGCACTGCTGTTGCCGGCGATTCAGGCGAGCCGCGAGTCGGCCCGCCGCGCCCAATGCACCAACAATCTTCGCCAGCTGATCCTGGCCGTGCACGACTACGAAATGGCCCACGAGCATTTTCCGGCCGGCACCATCGATGAAAAAGGCCCGATCAAAAACGTGCCCAGTGGTCATCACATCAGTTGGATCGCCCGCGTCCTGCCGTTCCTCGAAGAGAACGCCCTTTTCGAAATGATCGACATGGAGCAGAGCGCTTACCATCACACCAACGATCGCGCGCGACAAACTGTCGTCGACCTTTTGATTTGTCCTTCGGAGCCTGCGAACTACGAGCCGTACTCCAACTACGCGGGCTGCCATCACGACGCCGAAGCACCGATCGACGCCGATAACCGAGGCGTGTTCTTTCTCAACAGCAAGCTCACGCGCGACGACATCAAAGACGGCGCCGCATACACGCTATTCATCGGCGAAAAGCGCCTCGACGATTTCGATCTCGGTTGGCTCTCCGGAACTCGAGCGACGCTCCGCAACACGGGCACGCCGCTCAACAACAAGCCGCCCGGCGGAACCTGGGGGACCGGGGGTTTGCCGTGGGTATTTTCGTACACGCCAGAAGACAGCGGGTGGGCTTGGAGCGATCAGCAGATCGATCCCATCACCGGCCAAACCCTGCAGCTGAATTCGGAAACCGGCGAGTACGAACCAGTCGACGAAGCGGCGGCACCAGTTACCGAAGACGG
>JAKEIB010000319.1 GCA_022614705.1 Planctomycetota bacterium
CTGCGCGACGATTGAAGCAAACAGAGCCTCGACCTTCGGTCGGGGCTTTTTTCGGGTTTGCCAGGCATGTTTGTCAACTGGCGGGTGCAAGTCCAACCGTAACAGTAAAGGGTCAGAAGTTCTCACCCCTTTATTGCGCAGCGTGCCACCTACTGCGTCAAATCGAAACGCGCGTCGGCCTTGCCCTCGGGAGGAACCTGCAGTCGCAGCGAGCCATCGGCAAAACGCGGCGGCCAGCTTAGGTCGGCGACCGCCTTGCGGTGTGCCAGGGGGTCGTCCGTCCAATACACGGACTTACCATCGGCCGACCGCTGTGGTTGATCGTGCGTCGTGTCGCCGCCTGCCGGTGAAATCATGACGCGATGCTCGCCAATGATTGCGCCTTTGATGGCGGGCTTTACCAGTTCTAGCTCAAAGCGACCCTGCCCGTCGGTCCGGCCGAAGGAGCCCGGGCCAGGATTCATCGAATCCGTGGCGATCGGCTGGGTCGTGATGTTGGCGTCCGCCAGCGGCTCACCTCGATACGTGATCGTCCCGGAGACCGGCGCGACCGGCAGCCCCTCGCGGCAGCCGGCACACAACAACAGTATCGATGCTGACGTCGTAACGAAACGCATGGATTCCCGCGTACTTTGATAGCCACGAAAAGGGGCGAAAAGGCACCAAAAGGGTACGACGAATTGATTGGTTGCGTCGTTCAGAATGGACGACGATGTCCGCCGATTTTTTGCGACTTCTTGTGCATTTTCGTGGCCGTTCATACTTATCTGTTCACACTTCTGGTCCCTTACTCCCGCTGGAGAACTTCCCCTGCTGCGACGGTCGACATCGCGCCGAACAGGAAAATGTCGATCGACTCGGAAATGAACTGGACCGAGCCATCGCACATCGTGACGTTGAAGCCACCAGGGTGCAGACTTCCCCAGGATCGCTTGCAGGGATTTTCGCCAAATGGCCCGCCGATAGCCACGCAACGGCTATAGTCAGAAATAATGGACCTCGTCTGCAGGAACGTCAACGAGCGTTGGTACGAGGTGTACGTATAGGCCCAAAACGTGCGTCGCCGGCGGGCCCTTTCAACAGCAAAGGGGTCAGCAGAGCCAGGCAGGGCCAAATGGGCTTTTTCGCCCAGCAGCACCGTGCTAGAGGTGCCGTCGGTGATATCCTTGAGCCGCACGGGCGACGTGAGGCTCCACGTGCCGGTTGGCACGGGGTTCGCCACCCAAGGGTTCAGGTATTGTCTGCCGATGCCGGGCAGCGGCCCGCGCTCATGAACGAATTTCTTGACTTGGCTCCCAGAAGCATCCCAGAACGCGCTAGACTGTACCGTGCAAAGTCCGGCGTTACCTCGATAGGAACCTCGGTTGAACAAGGTAGGAGTGCCGTCGCCGCTGGCGGGGCCGCTCGCGGGGTAATCGTTCAAGTCGGTCTCTTCATCCGTGGGACAATCGTGAACTTTGGGATTTGCCTCGCGCACGGCGCTGTTCACCAGTCCGTCCATGTCCGTATCAATACGACTTTCGTTGGGCTCGTCAAAATCATACCTGTCGTAAAGGGCCTGCTCCTCGACGAATGGCAAAATGAAGATCGTCCACCCGGCCCCGCTGGGTAAAGTGCGCCCGCTTCCCTCCGTGATGCCGCCCGGAGGGAGCGACTTGTTGGAGCTCTCGTAGTTGAGGATCCCCACGCCGAGCTGCCGCATATTGTTTAGGCATTGGCTCCGCCGCGCCGCCTCGCGCGCCGCTTGCACCGCCGGAAGCAACAGCGCCACAAGGACCCCGATGATCGCAATTACGACCAGCAGTTCGACCAATGTGAAACCGAGCCGCGCGTGGATTGACTCGCGATGCATGGTCGAATCTTACCCGGTTATTTCCGCCGATTACGCGTGCCCAGCAATAGGATCCCGGCGCCGCCGCCAGCGCGGTATGTTCCATTTTCTACTCGGGACGCCCCTTCCTGCCGCACTGAACGAACGCGGCTCCAAGAGCGATTAAGAACAAGGCTGAGGGCTCCGGCACCGCACCCGCCGAGCTACCACTGCCGCTGCCCGCGCCGGGCATGCTCATGTTGCCGAAGTTTTTCACCCACAGGTCGTAGTGAGCGCTGGTGATCGGGGTGCCGAGGCCATTGTCGTTCGGCAGTGCGTTGTTGGTGCCGTTGTTCTTCCGCCACGTCACGTAATCGGCCGCATCGACCTTCTCATCGTTATTGAAGTCGCCGGGCAGGGCCGGAACGACCGATACCGTGATGTCGTCCCAAAGGACGAAGGGAATCGTAGGCCCTATAGGCGCCGCGATGGGGTGGGTGGATCCACTGATTTGTCCCAAGCGGATACGGCCAAAGGATCGTGGTGGTATCGTTCCACCGTTTGTTAAGTCCAAATTGTTGAAGTTGGCATCTGGGGTGGCCGAGCCGTTGACAAACAGGCTGCCCGTCGTGTCGGTAAGCCGGAGTTCGAACGTCACCCATCCAGGCGAGGCAAGCCGGGGTGTAGCCAGGTTGAATGCGGGATTAACACCAAATCCAGACGCTTGATATTTTGTAGTATCAGATAGCACAGGAACAGGAGGGGGGCCACCGGTGCCATCACCATCCAAAGTGGGTATGAACCCCACAGCTATGGCGGGGCCACCAGCGCCGGGTAAACCACTACCACTAGGGGGTGGACCACCCAGGCTCAAAACCCCAAGCGGCAACGGCGAACCCGACCCGCCACCATCGTAAAACCTCCACTTCACCGAGAGCGGGTTTGCCGAAGTAGGGAGAATTTGAATGTCAGAAGCAGCCGTAGAACTGGTCCCCCCTTTCCCATCGAACATACGATCTATCCGGCCGGAATCATAATCGGTTGAATTTCTCCGGACCGTTTGGTTAGACGCATCCAGGGGGTCGGGGAACAAAACGATCGTGTCGCCCGACGCGCCGGTAATAGTGGCAATGTTAGCGTCCCATCCCGGTGTCGTTGCTACAGTCGGTAGTGTCTGACCTGCTGCTCCTGGCCCTCGTCTCAAGCCTAAGGTACTAGTGCTGGTGCTGGTATTGGCGTAAGTACTAGAACTAAAATCTTCCGTTAAGACGAGTGTTGCAGAAGCGGTCTGCACCATGCTGAGCATGGCCATACCGGCTATCAAAAACTGAATACGAACTTTCCAGATTGTTTTCATCGTTGTTTTCATTTTAGCTATATCAGGGTTGTTGGGCTGAGGAACAGCGCCAGTGAATCTGTTGATGTACGAATGCCATCGACACCGCCGGTCCCCCGAGGGCGTCGCACCGCATTATCGACGGCCCAGTCAGTGCGGTCAATGAAAATTAAGAGGCCGCCCGTCGCCACGGCTGATCGGACTTTCTGGATACTCAGGAAGATGCCACTGCCGCCAAACAACGCTCCAAGTAATCGCGTGATCGGTTGATCTCAGCGGTCACCTTGTCGTTCGTTTCGTGGATCGCTATTCCCCGCGGAGTCGGGTGCATAAAAATCTCGGTCCAACCCTGGTAATTGATCTTCTCTAGCGCGGCGACGATCGGTTCAAAATCGAGATTCCCGCGACCCGGCATTTGCATCAATTCTTGGTCTTTCGGCAGCTTCTCCATGCAGCCCTTGCCATATTCCCAAGCCTGAAAGAACACAAGCTTTTCATCCAAGTCAGTAATCAGCGAGGCGATGGCCAGGGGATCCTGAGGCAAGTGGTACGGAGCCATCGCCAATCCAAAGTTCGGAAAATCGATGAGCTCGGCAAAATAGCGCAGCGAATCCGGTGTGGTCAACGCCGTGCGGGCGTGATTCTCGATGCCGATCGTGATGCCGTGGTTCGCCGCGATCTCGACGTCTTTTTTCATGCTCTCCACAAAATTGCGGACCTGCTCTTTGACGGTCGAGCCTTGCGGCCGCTTGGCGCCCGTCACGATCAGTTTGCCGCCGAAGCGGTGCAGCACGTCAATTTCGCTGCTGAGCTGGCCTGGCCCCAGGTCGTACCGCGTGATCGCCCCCAGGCGGATGCCACGTTCCTTGAGGAGCGCCTCGGCCTGATCCAGGCCAAGCTGGTCCATTTGCTCGCGGTGGTCGCCATGAGGCTTGGGCCATATATCGACTGTATCGGCACCAGCTTTCTTCACTTCGTCCAACACGCTGGCCAGCGGGGCCGTGCCGTACATTGCCGCCGAAACGATGTAGTTAAACCGGAAACGCGCATCGTCACCGTTCGGCGCCGCCGCGCGGGCGAACCGCGGTCCGGAAAGCGCACTAGCCGCGAATGCGCCGCCGGCCATTGCACAGAACCGCCGCCGTGATATTCCGAAAGATGAACGTGATTTTATCGCCATTACCAGCCCTTTACCGTACAATCTGGATCCCTGTCCCACTATTCATCTTATAATCGCGCCGCGGGGCCGACATTCAGGATTTCCTGCATTCGTTTTCAGCATCGCGGGGGATTGTGAAGAATGCGACGAGTGCCATGAACGAGCGGCTGAGCGGCGGTTATCCCCCCTTCGCTCGCACACGTGCAAACGCTGTCGTCGTACTAATACCGCGCCAGCCGTTACCCATACACGATCTCACCGCCCTTCAAGAATGGCACCGCTAGATGTATTGGCCGACCGGTATCCGGATCGTTAATGACTTCCGATGAATATTGCGTGACATAAGCCCGTCGCATCTTGTTCGTCGTGTTAGCGCCACTACGGTGAAAGGTAAGCGAGCTGAATACGACGACGCTGCCCGCGGGCACGATGGCCGCGACACCCTCTTCCTTGCCAAAGTATCCGACTTTGTCGCCAGTTTCTGGATCGCGAATATGCTCGACCAAGGAACGAATGCCGATCGTCGAGAAAGGCATCACGAAGGCCGTTCCATTTTCCAGCGTCATGTCATCCACGGCACACCAGCACGTGACGTAGGGGCGATGCGAAAATCCCAAGTAGCCGGAATCCTGATGCCAAGAAAATTTGATGCCCTTCTCGGCCGACTTCACGACGTACTGATCGTAAAACAAGTAGGCTGTGTCGCCGATCGTTGCACGACAGATTTCGGCCATAAGATCGCTAAAGACAAATTCATCCAATCGTGGCGCCTGGTCGTATTTCTTCGCAATATGATATCGTTGGCCGCGGTGACTAATATGGATGTGATCGGTGCCAAGCCGATCCATTTCATAATGCATTAAATCGATCAAATGACTACATGAGTCAGCGATGATCCCGAGATGCTCATCGGAGATAGCGCGTTCTAAGATGAAATAACCTTCCTCTCGGAACTGTCGCCGATGAGCTGCTGTGATAGGACTCGTAGCCAACTGTCCCGATGCCATACCCGCTCCCTTATAATGTTCCGTGGTGTTTCAACGACAAACCGCTCGATTGCCGCGATAATCGAATTGGAGGTAGGCCTCAATGTGATTTGCGGCTTTTAGCATGGTAATGAATTGTCGGCTTGGCTGCATTCAGTTTATTGGCAAATCGGTTCAGAAATATGACGTTCCGATTCATCTAACCGCGAAGCCTGCCAAACATCGAGGCGAACGCACGGCCTCGGCCCGAACGCCAAGCGATTCGAGTGTGAATCGCGAAGGCCCGAGCGCCCACGCTTCTGAGCTTTTAGGCTCCTTTAAAAAAGTTGACACTCAGGGGACAGATGCGCGAATTTACTGATAAGATGATTGTGGAAAGCTGAATGCCGGCACTTGTTGCAAAGAGTACGCTACCGGAAACCAGGGCGGCTTGTCTGGCGTCCACGTGATCGCGGGGGCGGCCGAGTTTTAGATTCTCCGCCGCAAATTAACAGTAAGGACAACTCCAATGCACGAGTTTCGGCAGTCTCGACGTGGATTCTTGCGGTCCTCTTCCGCATCGTTGGCCGGTATGGCCGCGGCGATGACTGTGTCGTCACCGCGTGGCGCAACCGCCGAACTGCCCGCCTCAAAGAACGATCGGCTGCAAATCGGTTGCATCGGCATGCGCTATCAGGGTACTGTTGTTGCCGAAAAGGCGCGTGCTTATGGAGATATTGTTGCTATTTGCGACGTCGATCGCAACGTGCGCGAGCAGGCACGGGCCTCCTTCGGCAGCACTCCCCAGATTTACGAAGATTATCGCGACCTTTTGACGCGCAACGATATCGATGTGATCACGATCGGGACACCCGACCATTGGCATGCGAAAATGCTCATCGAAGCTTGCCGCGCAGGCAAGGATGTGTATTGCGAGAAGCCGCTCACGCTCACCGTCAACGAAGGCAAACTCATACGCAAGGTGGTTCAGGAGACTGGCCGCGTGGTGCAAGTCGGGTCGTGGCAGCGAAGCGATCATCGCTTTCGCCAGGCCGCGGAGATGGTACGACAGGGAAGGATCGGTCGGTTGCAACGAGTCGACATCGTGCTGGGCAAGAACTTAGTCGGCGGGCCGTTTCGCATCGGCGATCCTCCGCCAAATATCAATTGGGACTTGTGGCAAGGGCAGACGGCCAGCGTGCCGTACATCCACGAGCGGTGTCACTATACTTTCCGCTGGTGGTACGAGTATTCGGGCGGCCAAATGACGGATTGGGGCGCCCATCATATCGACATCGCGCAATGGGCGATTGGCGAGAACCCGATCGAAGTCGAAGCCACTTCGACGATGCCGACAGTTGAAAACGGGTACAACGTGGCTATTGATTTCGAAGCTATTTACCGATATCCGAGCGGGGTGGTAATGACCGTCGGCGACACCGGTCGAAATGGGATTTTGTTCACCGGAGACGAGGGTCGGATTTTTGTTAATCGAGGCACGCTGTCTGGCAAGCCCGTTGAGGATCTTGCTCACAATCCACTGCCGCGCGAGTCTTTCCGGCTGTACGATTTTGACAACCTCGATCGCCCGCCGCGCAGCGACAAACTCGATTCGATTGTTAATCATATGGGGAATTTCTTCGATTGTATCAAGGTTCGGAAACGGCCCATCTCGGATGTCGAAAGCCAGCACCGGAGTGTTACGACGTGTCATCTTGGCAACATCGCGATGTGGGTCGGCCGGCCCTTAAAATGGGATAGTCAAGCAGAGCACTTCATCGACGACTCCGAAGCCAATTCGCGCCTCCAGCGGCCACAACGGCCTGGATTCGAGATCTCGTAAATTGCTGCCAGCGAGCGAGGTACTGTTCCGCCTGAAACGGCGATTGGAGGAAGCACACACCGCCATCGTTCGAATCGAGGCGGGCGCGATTTCGTTTACTTCAACGATGTAGCATGAGGATTAACGTGCGACAGCCCGCGCTCTAACGGACGACAACCGTCGGCTATCTCCATGCAGCGAGTGCAGCGAAAACCAGGCTTGCGGCCAGACGAACCGGAATCGAGCGACCCTCCACACGTCGCTTTGCTGATTGAAACCGCTAGATCCTATGGACGCGGCTTGTTGCGAGGAATCCGTCGTTACATGTCGGAGCACGGTCCATGGTCGGTTTACGTCGAGCTGCGGGCTCTTGATTCGAAGACGCCAATGTGGCTCAAGGGCTGGAAGGGGGACGGGATCATCAGTCGCACGGGTAGTCAGGCGATGGCCGATGCCATCGCAGCGACCGGAGTGCCAACGGTTGAAATGCGGTCGTCGCGATTGAAGCACGACTTCCATTTTGTCGGAGTGGATAATCGCGTGATCGGTCGGATGGTGACCGACCACTTGCTGGAGCGCGGCTTCCGGCGGTTCGCTATCTATGGAATTGAAACCGAAGACTATTTCGAGGAGCGCTGCAAGAACTTTGTCGCCGCGGTGGCTGCTTCAGGTTTTCCTTGTGACATTTATCGTCAGCTCGGACACCGCGAAATCCCCATCCATTGGGAACGGCAGCAGCATCATGTCGCAGAATGGATCCAGGGATTACAGAAGCCGATCGGTGTGATGGCGTGCACCGATCAGCTCGGCTTTTGGTTCTTGGATGCGTGCAAGCGCGCCGGCGTAGCGGTGCCGGAGGAAGTTGCCGTCGTCGGCTGCGAAAACGACGAATCGCTTGCGACCATGTCCATCCCGCCGCTTTCCAGCGTCCAGTTTAATGCTGAAAAGACGGGTTATGAGGCCGCTGCGATCCTGACCAGAATGATGGCGGGTGAGTCTCCGCCGAGGGGACACACACTCATCCCTCCATTGGGCATTGTGGCTCGCCAATCGTCCGACATTGTTGCCGTTGAGGATAAGGAGATCGCCGATGCGCTGCGCTTTATTCGCGAAAATGCTCCCCATGGAATTACGGTGGAGGACGTCCTTCGCGCAATCCCGATGTCGCGTGCCGCGCTCGATCAACGAATGCGCGGCGCTATCGGCAGAACGGTCAAAGCGGAGATCTTGCGGGTACAGCTTGACCAAGTGAAACGGCTGTTGGCGGAAACCGATATGTCACTCGCTCAGATCGCCGATCGAACCGGGTTCAAGCATCCCCAATACATGGCCGAGTTATTCAAGAATAAGTCTGGCAAGACTCCTGGCACATACCGCAGGGAGTATCAGGAGCTTTAGGGAACGAATTGTCTGGTCGGAATGTCACGACACATGTTCGCATCTCTCAATTCGGCAATGGCTTGCCCTTTGTTTCAGGTCCGAGCCAGATAATGAACAAACCGATGACGTAAATACCGGCCGGCGCCGCGCCAGCATTCGCAAAGGCATCCACCTCGATCCAGTCCTTCGGTATGCCCCGCGCAAAAAAATTCAGTCAACGTTGCTGTTTGTAATCATCCGGCGGCCAAAAGTGGCCTGCCCCTCAGGTGGTCCAAGGTTTAATCACGCGGCAGCGATTCGGGCGGATCCGGCGGTTGCCACAATGCTGAAAAGGAATTCATAGAATCCTGAATGTCGAGATCGACGGGGCAGGATAGGATGAAATACATGAAGGCAATCACCTGACGAATATCGGTAATTGGGCTTCCCTCGACGCGATGACGAGGAGGCATTTTTGTGCGCTGGATGCGGGCAAAGCTCACCATATAATGTCATTGCAGATCGTTACCACATTTACATCGCCGTCACTCGTCTCTAAGTCGCCCGAGGAATATACGTGATATCGAATCAACATAAAGTTTTGATTGTGGTAGGCGACGCATCGGAGACGTTGGACACGCTCTACCCGTACTATCGACTCCAAGAGTCGCGATTTTCGCCCGTTGTCGCCGGCCCTAAGCGAAAATCGTATCAGATGGTAATGCACGAGGTCAGGCCCGGCTGGACCATCACCAAGGAATGGGAGGGTTACACGATCGAGGCCGACGTGGCGTTCTCCGAAGTCAACCCGGAGGAGTATTTAGGGATCTTTTTCAGTGGCGGGCGGGCGCCGGAGTACATTCGCTACGACAACGACCTGGTACGGATCACTCGTCATTTCTTTGAAGCCGGTAAGCCGATTTGTTCGGTGTGCCATGGCGCAGAGATTCCCGCGTATGCCGATTGCGTGAAGGGGCGTCGCATGGCCACGGTACCAAAATGCCGATTCGATCTGGAAATCTGCGGCGGTATCTTCGTGAACGAGCCGTGTGTCGTGGATGGCAACCTGGTCAGCGGCCGAACGTACCTTGATCATGGACATTTTGTCGGCAAATGGATTGAGCTGCTTCTTGAGGCTCGGGCCAGCGCCACGGTCGATTCGTTGGAGTTGGCTGAAGAGTAGCCCAAGTCACGGCGACGGTACCATAGGCCCGAAAGCTGGGCCCGCGCATCCTCCGCATTCCGTCGCCAGCCTGTCGACGCCCTGCGATAATCGGTAAATGCTTACGGCGTTGTCATGGGGGAATTAGGACCAGCATATGAAGCGCAGCACAAGACGATTTCTGACGACCCACGTGGGCAGCCTGGCGCGGCCAGCCAAGCTTCTTGAGATCATGTTCGCGAAAGAGCGCGGCCAGGACTACGACCGGGATGCCTTCCGGTCGTCCGTCCGTGGGGCCGTGCGCGATGTGGTCTCATGGCAGGTAAAAGCCGGAGTGGACGTCGTTTGTGACGGGGAACAGGGAAAAACGAGTTTCCTAACATACGTCTCGGAGCGGCTGGGGGGATTTGAAACGCGGAAAGGAGAGGGCGAGGATCTATGGAAGGAATCGCGCGAGACGCTCGCTTTCCCGGAATTCTACCAAGCGCACCGGCACTTTCGCGCCGGGATCATCGCTAAACCCGTGCAGCTGATGTGTACCGGGCCGATCACCTATAACGGCCAGGAATCGCTGCAGCGGGACATCGCAAACGTCAAAGCCGCAACGGACGGCATAGCGGCCGAGGAGGTCTTCATGACCGCCATCTCGCCATCAGATATCGAAGGCCAACAGGCCAACGAATACTACAAGTCGCAGGATGAATATCTTGCCGCCATTGCCGATGCGATGCACGAGGAGTACAAGGCGATCGTTGATGCCGGCCTGTTGCTGCAAGTCGATGACCCGCGCTTGCTTACATACTACATCTCCCGACCCGATCTCGACGTTGAGGCGTGTCGCCGCTGGGCGGAGCAGCGCGTGGAAGTGCTAAATTATGCCCTGCGAGGAATTCCGACCGAACGGATCCGATTTCACACCTGCTACGGGATCAACATCGGCCCGCGCGTCCATGAGATGAACCTCAAAGACATCGTGGACATCATGCTGAAGGTTAACGCCGGGGCTTACTCGTTTGAGGCCGCCAATCCGCGCCACGAACACGAGTGGAAGGTCTGGGAGGGCATCAAGTTGCCTGAAGGAAAGATTCTCATTCCGGGGGTTATATCTCACTCCACGCCGCTGGTGGAGCATCCGGAATTGGTGGCCCAGCGTCTCATACGGTTCGCCAACACAGTGGGCAAAGAAAACGTCATCGGCGGCAGCGATTGCGGGTTTTCCTCGTTCGCCAACACTGAGCCAGAAATCCACCCGACGATCGTATGGGAGAAATTCCGGAACTTGGCCGCCGGGGCGAGGCTAGCTTCAAAGGAATTATGGTGACAGATGGACGCGCCCTGTTAACCCGTAAATCCTTCTCGTGCTGCTCGCCAACTATCGAATTTCGAGTTCCTTGAGCACCGTTAAGCCGCCATCCACGGTTAGTACAGTTCCGGGAGCATAGGTAAGTTCGCCTCTCGCCAACATGGCAACCGCTCGGCCTACATCGTCTGGCATTCCCCAGCGACGCTCCAGTGTCAAACCTTCGGCAATAAGCCGATCGTACTTTTCAGCGACGCCCATAGTCATGTCGGTGCGGATGATTCCTGGCCGTATCTCGTACACTTGAATGCCGAACTCGGCGAGGCGAGTGGCCCACAGCTTAGTAACTTCAGCCATGCAGGCCCAGGAGATACAGTAGTCGCCACGATCGGTGGACGACATCTGGCCGGAGATCGATGAAATGTTGACGATGGCGCCGGAGAAATCCGGATCGCCCTGGCGCTGACTAATCATCCAGCGCGCGGCCAACTGGGCGAGAAAAAAAGCGCCCTTCAGGTTAACGTCCATGACTCGATCAAACGCTTCTTCGGTCGCATCTAAGATGTCCACCCGGCCTGGCGACGTAATGCCGGCATTATTCACCAAAAGATGTAGAGATCCGAAGTACGCATGGACCGCGCCGATCACTGCCTCACGATCGTTCGCATGGCCCACGTCGCCACGGCAATAGACCGCATCGCGCCCCAACTCCCGAAGTTCAGTTAGAACGTCTTCTACTTCTGACTGCGCGCGCACACCATTAATCGCTAGACGCCAGCCCTCTTTGGCCAACGAGCGGGCAATGCCGAGACCGATGCCTCGACTCCCGCCAGTAACCAATGCGACACGGTTCGATTCGTGCGACATTCGCGGCTCCATGGCAACAACAACTTCACCGGCGGCCAACGCATATGATACGGCCCGGACATCCGATTTGTCGCGGCCCTTGGCGCCGTGAATTCAGTGAACTGGCCCGGACGGTGCTACCGTGTACCGTGCGGCGGCGCGCCGACGTTCGTCGACCTGGGGTTTTTCGCTTTCGACACGCGACCGCAGACCGACTTCGAGCCGATGCGATGTTGACTACTTTGGTTTGAAGACCGCGGCCACTCCGCCGCCGGAAGCGAATGCGACCTCAAGACTTTCCTTCGAAGTCACATCAAAAGATTCCTTGTGCAATTCGCTCGGATTCTTGCCATCGGCCGCCTTGTCGGAATACACAGTTGCTTCGAATTCGCCTGCGCCCAGAAAGGTTAATGGAACGGATGCCTGGCGAGCGTCCCAATTCGTGATGCCGCCCAAGTACCATAGGTTGCCACCGCGTCGAGCAACGACCACGTACTCGCCCATCTCTCCGGCGACGAATCGCGTTTCATCCCAGGTGGTCGGCACGTCGGCGACAAAGTCAAAACCCGGCTGACCGTCGTACGCCGACGGATCGTCCGCCACCATTGGCATCGGGTTGTCGAAGACGACATACAGCGTGAGTTGATTGCAACGAGTCCCCATCACCCAAGGTTCAAGATCGCGCGGCTGGAACTCGTCACGTGGCACGGCGCGAAACCCGCCCAAGTGGTAGTCGACCGGCCCCGCCAATAGCCGGGTATAAGCGACGTTCACGGTGTGCGGCGGCGCGCACAAATCGCTCCATTTCAGATACTCCAAGTTCAGCACACCCTCGCGGTTAAATAGGTTGGGGAACGTCCGCTGCTCACCGGTCGGCTTATACGAGCCGTGAAATTGAATGTGCAACTTGTGCTTCGCGGCGGCTTGCAAGCACCGCTCCTGCCATTCGACCATCTCTTGGTCGTCGCGGTCCATGAAGTCCACCATCAAACCGCGAATTCCCCAGCGTTCGTATTGCGCAAAGGCTTCGTCCAAGTGTTCGCTCAGCGGCTTCCAATGCACCCAAAAGCGAATGCCCACGCCCTTCTCTTTCGCATATTCCAGTATCCGCGGCAGGTCGATGTCGGGCCGAGCGACGAGGATATCCGTGTCGGCGTGCGGCAGGTCACCAAAGCCCGGATCGCCCTGCACGAACCAGGGCAGGTTCCCAGCGACGCTGATTACCGAGTGATACTCGATATTGTTACGCGCGCAGAAGTCGATGTACTTTTTATGGGTCGCGAAATTAGATTCCGGTGTCGATGGCGGCCCGTGCTCAACTCTTCCATTCCACCAGTGAAAGGTTGTCTTTCCCGGTACCAGCCAACTGAAGTCGCCGTCCGCCGGTTCGTTGAGGCACAGCAGGACGTTGTTCTCGATGAGCCGTCCCGCTTTGTCGGCGAGAAGCACGACGCGCCACGGACTCCAACACGGCGTCCCGCGAGTTACCAAAACGCCAGTCTTACCGGGCAAAGGGGAAAGCCGCGTTCGCAGCGCGCTATTGCCCGTTTCCGGCCGCTCGAGGTACATGCCGGCGAAATCTCGCAGCCGAGCTTCGGTGATTGCGGCAGCGGTTCCGTCTGGCCATTGAGCTACCAGCGGCTTATCGATGAGCGTCTTCACGGGTAGGTCGGCAAGCGGCTTTCGTTCGTACAGCGCTTCGTGCGAAGTCGTGTAGCTATCGCACGTCGTGTAGAGAATGGTGGGCTCGCCAGCCAGGCGGAACTCGGTGTTTTCGTCCTCGATGGAGACTTCGCGCAGCCCTTTCTGTTCGGGAATGCCGTAGCGAAACGCGACGCCGTCATTGAACACGCGCAGCTCCACGTCCCATGCCACGCCGCTCTTGCTCTTAAATCGGACGACGGCCGATTCATGATGATCGCGAAGACGGCTAGTTTTCCCCCACGGCAAATCGCTCGTTTCGTCGACTTCTCGCTGCGCTACATTTTGGACCGTGGCGCCCGCCGCAAGCGAACCGACGCCGACCAGCCGCACGTCGATGGTGGATGGCTCGATGATCGGATGTCCGTTGCGTTCGATTGAGAATCGCAACGGGCCTCCGTCGTCGGCGTGGCGAAGCGCCGCGTTGATGCTGCCGTCGGGTGATTGGACGGTCACTATGTCGCCGTTATTGGCGAGGCCGGCGGCAGCTAAACCGCAAGCGGCAATCAGAGATCCGATAAGGGACAGAGCAGGTCGCGTCATGGTGCACGTCAGATTCGTAAGAATATCTTTTGGCGGTATAGGTGATATAGCAAAAGCCAAACAAGGAGCACCGACGTGGTCTCGACGACCAACGCTCCCGCATTCGATCCAAGATGCCGCGCGGCGCCGCCAACAAGGCTTTCACTGATGTTGCGAAACGGAATGAACCGGCCGACATAAGTGACGTAAATCGTGATTGCGTTCATGCCGATGACGATGAAGGGAAACGCCCAGCGACGAAAACCGGCGATGTCGATGACGAGATAAAAGAGTGCCAGCAATAAATAGCTCCAGCCGGCGGCCCACAATGTCATGGAACTGGTCCAGATGTGTTTGATGATGGGAAAACCGCCCCACTCGGCCCACGCCCAGCCGCCGGCCAGGCAGGCAAGTCCAAGCACGACCAGCCTGATCAACTTCTTCCATTCCGATGCTTTCGCCCGCAGAATGTGGCCCGAAAACACGCCCAACATCACGGTTGCCGTGAACGTCATACTACTAAGGATCCACGTGTAGGTCGTACCGTCGCGGAATCGGCCCAGGACGAACGTGTCCACCGCCAGTGCCAAGTTGGCGTTCGGCTCGAGCGTGCCCGCGCCGTGCCCGTCGAACGGCACAAACATGAGCAGCAGCCAATACCCTACCAATAAAAACAGTGTGAGCAGGACCTGTCCCCGAATGCCGGCATTGAGAATCACGAATCCCGCGACAAGGTAGCCAACCGCGATCGCCTGCAACGTGTTACTAAACAGGTGCAGCGTCGACAGGTCGAACGCGAGCAGGTTTCCCTGCACGACCATGCCCAGAATAAAAAGAATAATGGTGCGGCGGACGATCTTCAGATAGAGGCCGGCCTTTGTTTGTCCTTGCTCGATGCGACGCGAGAACGAAAATGGCATCGCCGCGCCGACCACGAACAGGAACAGGGGCATGATGAGGTCCCAGGCCGTGAAACCCTCCCACGCCGCGTGTTCCAACTGGTGTTCGATCCACGCAGGAGGCGATGCCCAGGCGAAGCCGGCCGCCGCCAGCACTAGCTCCCTGCCGCCGACGATCCAGAACATGTCGAAGCCGCGCAGCGCGTCCAGGGCCGCGATGCGCGGTCGGTCCGCTAGGGAAGGCGCGGCTTGGTCGGCTTGCGGATAGGACCTGTGTCGCGCATCGTCTTGAGCCATGCTGATCCACTCCCTGTGCGTAGCGGTCAATCGGTCAGTTTCAGATGGACAACATTAGAGCCGCCAACAACTTCCTCGAGCAAGTCGGGGTAGTGGTACAGTTTGCCAATTTCCGCATCGTGTCATTCCGAGGTCCGCCGAGGAATCCAGCCAGACCCCTCGGCGAACTCGGGGTGACAGAAGCAAACTGTACCACTACCCAAGTCGGTCTGCTCCATAGGATGCCAATCGGTCAACGATTGGGGAGCTGCCAGGCCCACAGCCCGTTGGGGCCGTAGCCTTGCCGCGCGGCGGTGACGCCCAGTCGTTGCTTGGCGCGCAACAGCGTGCGTTCGTGGATGCCGTCGGCCTTGGCTAACTGCTTGAGGTCCAGCGCCGGCCGCGGGCCGTCGCGGAGCGTGCTGGCGAGCCATTCGGCGGCTTCGGCCAGGGCCGGCCCACTCACGGCCGTTTGGGCCGAAGCGGCCAGCAGTTCGTCGGCCGACATCCGCACCGGCGTCGTGTCCCAGCGCACGACCGGTACGCGAATCCCCGTGCCGTTGGCGTCGGCCGTCGTGGTGTTGGCGATGCGGTAGCGAATGCCGTCGACACTGGCCGCCAGATTGCTCTTCAGCGAGACCAGCACGCGGGCCTCGGGATCGTAAGGATCGGCCAGCGCGGCCAACACGCTGCGCGCGGTGGCGGCGAACGCCAGGCTGCCCATCGAACGGTAAATGGCGGGGCCTTGCCCGGTTTTGTTGAGGTGGTTAATGGCCAGCACGGCCACGCCCGTTCGCGTGGCCAATTCGGAGAGTGGGGCCAGCAGCGAGCGCATCTCGGCGTTGTTGTGGGAATCACTGGCGCCCAGATAGGCGGTAATCGGGTCGATGACCACCAGCCGACAGTTGTCGAGCGAGCGGATGACCTGTTCCAACACGTCCAAATCGCTGGCCAGCGAGAAGGCGTGTTCGCGCGTCGCGCCGCCGGCCGGATCGTCGAAGCCGACGGCTTGGAGCGCGACGATCCGCGCCAAGTCGGCCCCAGCGCCGATCAGCCGCGGGCGAATTGTGTCGCTCACGTCGTCTTCGGCAGAGAGCAACACGACGGAACCCGGCACACTGTAGCTGGCCTCTGTGAGGCCGGCCTCGGAGAGGCCAGCTACAGCGCGGTCCAGCCCGCATAGAGTGCCATCGGGACAAGCGTCCGTATCGGCCACGGCGGTGGGCCGGGCTGCCGAACGTTGATTTGCTGGCATCCTATGGCCGGACACGTGGCCGCGTCCGCCGCGGCGGACGCGGCTACGCCTGGGCATTAATGCCGACATCTTCATCCCCAAGGCCGCGACCACCGCCTCGACCAAACAGCCCGCGTGGCACTTCACCAGCACGCGCCCGCTCGGCGATGCGCCAATCGAGAGGCTCGGTCGCCGATCGTCGTGCGCCGGACAGTGTGCTCGCCAGTCATCGCCGCAGCGTCGCGGCGCGTGGTCTGTTCAATGCGTGCGAGTATTGCCGAGAGTCTTGCATCCGCTTCGGTCATGTTTGTGCTCCCGTTGCCACCGAGGCGTAGGTCAGGTTTTAGCCTGACGTATGACTGACATGTAGGTCAGGCTTTAGCCTGACGTATGACGCCGGGGTGTCAGGCTAAAGCCTGACCCACGAAAAAAGCCCGCGGCGAGAGGAATATCCTCTCGCCGCGGGCTCTTTCGATGCGCGGCGCAGACCAGTGGCTTTTACACCGCTTTACCGGTGCTTCACGGTCTGGCCAGGCTCGTCTCGATACCTCGCGCCAGTTCGCACGTCACCCTACACGAAGTCGCGGCCAATTTCCACCACAATTTTTGGCCACCCCCCGCCGGGGCTAAAAAATCGTGTGGGAGGGGTCTCCGATCCCGATAGCATTCTGCCACTTCACAGCATGTAGTGAACCAATGCGAAATCGGCGAAATCGGCGTCGGAGACGCCTCCCACAATTGGTTTTCTGGGCAAAGCCCGACCGCGCCATAGGATGCCAAGCCGTCAACGAATTGGGCGGCACGCCCACCACGGCCGACACCACGCCCCCACGGGTCGGGCCACCTCAAACCGTTGTCCGTTTGGCATTCTATGCGGATAATCGGGGGCGGGGCAGTGCGGCACGGTTGACAATTTGGGAGCCTGCGCGTGGTACAAATCGTTGTTGTCGATGGCTATACAATCAACCCCGGCGACAATCCGTGGAATCCGCTCGAAAAGCTCGGCACGTTGCGCGTCCACGACCGCACGGCCCCGGAGTCGCTCGTCACGGTTGCCGCAAATGCGGATGTTCTGATTACAAACAAGTGCCCAATTTCCGCGGCAGCGATTGAGCAACTGCCCTCGCTGAAGTTCGTCGCGGTGACGGCCACCGGCCATAACATCGTGGACGCTGCGGCGGCGCGCCGGCGCGATATTCCTGTTTCGAACGTGCCCGAATATGGCACGCAAACGGTCGCCCAGTTTACTTGGGCACTGATCCTTGAGCTTTGCCACCGCGTTGGCCGACATGCCGACAGCGTGGCGGCCGGTCACTGGTCGAAGTGTCCTGACTTTTGCTACTGGCTGACTCCGCAGATTGAGCTGGCCGGCAAACGCCTGGGGCTTGTTGGCTTCGGCCGCATCGCGCAGCAAGTGGCCAAGATCGGCCACACGTTCGGCATGGAGGTGCTTGCAAGTGGTCGGTCGGGCAATTCGGCGCCGTCGGGCTTGTCCGTTGAATGGCTACCAACCGACGAGCTGTTCGCGGCGGCGGATGTTGTCAGCCTGCATTGTCCGCAGACGCCGGAAACTGAACGCCTGGTCAACCGCCGGTTGTTGGGCCGCATGCGACGCGACGCATTGCTCATCAACACCTCGCGCGGCGGGCTGGTGGACGAACGCGATCTGGCCGACGCACTTCGCGCCGGACAAATCGCCGGCGCGGCGGTCGACGTCGTCTCGCAAGAGCCGATTCGCACCGATAATCCGTTGCTTTCGGCGCCGAACTGTTTGATTACGCCCCATATGGCGTGGTCGAGTCTGGCCGCACGGCAACGGCTCATGCGCTGCACCGCGGAAAACGTGGCGGCGTTTCTCGATGGCCGGCCGATCAACGTCGTAAATGGAAACTCGGCGCGATGAGGGAGTCGTGTCCTTAATTCCTGATCGCCGGACGAAACTGAGCGCGGCGAATGCCGTCGACTATTTGTGTTCTAGTGGCTACCTTCTCCCCGGCGAACGAGCCGACGCATGCGAGCTAAGCGGTGGCGTTTCCAACATGGTCGTCCGCGTTTCAAGGTCCCACGGCGAGGACCTAGTGTTGAAACAGGTTCGCGAGCAACTAAACGTGGCGGAGCCTTGGTTTTGTAGCGTCGAACGCATTTGGCGCGAAGTCGACGTATTGCGCCAGTGCGAGCGCCTCGTTCGCTGCGGTCGGACGAATGCGCCGTTCGGCGTCGAAGTGCCGCGGTTGCTGTTTGAGGATCGAGAAAGCTACCTCTATGCGATGTCGGCGGCGCCGGCAGACCATGCGGTTTGGAAGAACGAGCTGTTGACCGGCGTGGCGCGTCGGGACATTGCTTCCTCGTGCGGCACGCTTTTAGGTGCGTTGCATGGCGGCTCGTGGCACGACGCTGTGCTGGCGCGACGGTTGGACGACAGGCAATTTTTCGACGACCTGCGTCTTGACCCGTACTACCGGCAGATCGCCCGCGTGCATGGAGACCTTGAGTTAGCCATGAAACGGCTGATCGATTCGGTGTGGAGCGAACGGCATTGCCTTGTGCACGGGGACTTTTCCCCGAAGAATTTGTTGGTCCACGGCAATCGTCTGATGTTGATTGATTTTGAAGTCGGCCACTACGGCGATCCGGCGTTCGACCTGGGGTTTTTTCTCAGTCACTTGGTGCTGAAGGCGTTCTACCACGCGCCGCGGCAGGCGCCCTTTTTTGATCTTATCGATTCATTTTGGAGCAGCTATGACGAGGCGATGGCGCGGGTTATTTCGTCGAACGAGCTCGACGCGCTCATCGGACGCAGTATTCTGAATTTCGCCGGCTGCGCATTGGCGCGGCTCGACGGCAAGAGCAAAATCGATTATCTCAACGACGGCTGCCGGCGCGATGCGATGCGCGAACTGTGTCGACGCGTTTTCACCGAACCACCCAAGCGGTGGACCGATGTCAGGCAACTCGCCTGCCGGCTGCTGGCCGAGAACGAACTGAACGATGAGCGATATTAGCCGGATTTTCGCCCGGGAAGTACTGGACAGTCGAGGTCGGCCGACCGTCGAAGTCGACGTGTTCGTGGGCGACAACGTTGCCGGCCGTGCCATGGTTCCGTCGGGTGCAAGCACCGGAGCAGCGGAGGCGCTTGAGCTAAGAGACGGCGATCGGCAGCGATACGACGGCGATGGAATCCTGCGAGCCGTCGCCAACGTGAACGACAAAATCGCGCCGGCCCTGATTGGCGCCGATCCCGCCGATCAATGCTCGCTGGACGCGAAGCTCCTTGCCCTGGACCCATCGCCGCAAAAATCGGAGCTGGGCGCGAACGCGATTCTCGGCGTGTCGCTAGCCGCAGCCCATGCCGGCGCGACGGTGCGCCGAGTGCCTCTTTATCGACACTTGTGCGGTTGTCTAAAGGCGGTTGCCGGCAATTCGTTGGCGCCTCTCGAGCCGCGGATGCCGTTGCCGATGACCAACATGATTTCGGGCGGTCTGCACGCCGGGCGCAATCTCGATTTTCAAGACGTGCTCGTGATGCCGGTGGCGGCGCCCGACATGCGAACGGGCCTGGAGTGGATCGTTCGCGTGTACAAGCGTCTTGGAAAGCTGCTTGAGGCGGCCGGCTACGAAGGCCGCTTGGTCGGCGACGAAGGTGGATATGGTCCACGGCTGAAGAGCAACGAGCAGGCAATCGAATTCGTCGTCCGGGCGATCGAAGCGGCCCAATTGCGGCCCGGCCAGGACGTGACGATAGCGCTCGACGTGGCCGCGTCGCACTTTTACGACGGCGCGTCGTATCGCCTTGCTTCGGAAGGGAACTCGCGGCTTTCGAGCCACGAAATGATCGATCGTTTGGAACGATTGGTCACCAAGTATCCGATCGCCAGCGTTGAGGACGGGTTGGCCGAAGAGGATTGGAACGGCTGGCAGGATCTGACCCGCCGGCTCGGGCACGGCGTACAAATCGTCGGCGACGATCTGTTCACAACCAATCCGGAGCGTTTACGCCGTGGCATCGAGCTGCGGGCCGCGAACAGCGTGCTCGTGAAAGTAAATCAGATTGGCACTCTATGCGAAACTCTGGCGACGATCATTTTGGCGCGGGAGGCTGGCTTTTCCTACGTTGTCTCGGCACGAAGCGGCGAAACCGAGGATACAACGATCGCTGATTTGGCCGTCGGCACAGCGGCCAAACACATCAAAATCGGCTCCGTCGTCCGCAGCGAGCGATTGGCGAAATACAATCGGCTGCTACGGATCGAATCCGAACTCCTAACCTGCGGAAGGACTTGACATCTTTAGCAGCCCGTTGAAAAACTTTGGCTGGCCTCTGTGAGGCCGGCTTTTCGTCGAGGATACCGGGGTCACAGACCCCGGCTACAACATTTTTCAACGAACTGTTAGCACGGCTCTCCAATGGTCACTGCTCGCAGCCGCGTTCGTCGATTAGGCATCGGGCAATGATCGGACAACCCATCCTATCAAGTTCAGACCTCATACTCCGTTTCGACGGTGATTCCGGGCATGGGCACCGGGTATTTGCCGTCGGCGTCGGGCATCACGGGGGCCGGGCCGTTGAGGGAGAAGTCGGCCACGCCGGGGCCCATTTCGTGCGGGCAGTTGAGCATCTGATCGTAGGTGATCTCGTTGCCCGTGTGGGCTGCCATCCGGCCCATGCTGGTCACCAGGCTGGCTTCCACCCCGCGCGGCACTTCGTTGTAGGGCTGGTCGCCCACGATCGCTTCGATGAGATCCTTCCATTCCAACATGTACGGGCTCTGCTCCGGCTGCGGATAGGCCCACACCACGTCTTTACGAGTCTGACGCTGGCCTTTGAACGTCCGCACCTTGCCCGGAAAATGGCCGGAGGTGCTCACGATCGCCGAGCCCTTCGTGCCGTGTACCGCGCTCGACATGTTATTGAGACAGCCGGGCATCGTGCGGCCGTCGAAGAAGAATTTTGACCCGTCGTCAAACGTGTACTCCACGGCGTAGGCGTCGAAATTCTGGTCGACGTAGTCGCCGCGAAAGTGTCGTCCGCCCAGGGCTTGGGCCTTCACCGGCCAGGCGTTCTTCATCCAGCTGACCTCGTCGATCTGATGCACGTAGAAGTCGCTGAACAAGCCGCCGCTGGCCCACAAGAAGCTGTGAAACCGCTCGATCTGCCAGGGGAGTTCGTCGCGTCCTTCGGGCTTGCGCGTGGAGAAACAGGAGCCTACCGGACCGTGCATGCGATAGGCACGCATGTGAACTAAGTCGCCGATCTCGCCATCCTCAATCCGCTTGTGCAGTTCCTGCCGTCCGCGGCAGTGGCGGACCATCAGCCCCACGCCGCACTTGAGCTTCTTTTCATCGGCTTTCTTCGCCAATTCGAGCATCCGCTTGCCGGTCGGTCCATCCGCCACCAGCGGCTTCTCCATGAATACGTGCAGCCCGCGATCGATGGCGTACTGGAAGTGCACCCAGCGGAAGGCCAGCGGCGAAGCGAAGATCGCAATGTCGCCCGGACGCAGCACGTCCATCGCCTTTTTGTAGGCGTCGAAGCCGGAGAAACGCTGGTCCGGCGGCACGGCGATCGCCTCGGGCTTGTTTTGGAAGGTTTGCGACAGGGCCGCGTAGCTCTCGTCCAGGCGATGCGGAAACAGGTCCGCCATGGCCACCAGTTGAATCGGGTAGCTCGAGGCCGCAATCGCATCCGCCACCGCGCCCGTGCCCCGGCCGCCCGCGCCAATGAGAGCCAGTTGCAGTGAATGGTCCGAACCCGATTGGCCGAATACCTTGGGCACGTTGAGCAAGCCGATCGCCGAAACGGCGCCTGCAATCTTGATAAACTCACGACGGTCGGCTTGGGGATGATCGTAACTCACGGATAGGCCCTTTCTAATAGCGCGTGTTTTCGTTGCTGTAGCTGCCTCTGCGAGGCCGGCCTCATAGAGGCCAGCTACAGGTCGTCGGTCACTGTTTACCCGTACTGCTGTTCCAATAGAAATACATTTCCTCGACGGACGGCACTTCCACCGGTCGGACGATGCGAAATCCTAGCCAAGGAGCGTCTGTGAGATACCAAACGCTCTTTGGCAATTGCGGGTCCTGCTGCTGCCAAACGGCATCCGACCCAAGGCGATAGGCCGAACGAATTCGTTCGGGATCGCTCTCCCATCCGCCGCCGCGGACGCTGCGGGGATAAAGCGTTTCAGGTCGAACGAACGGACTGGTTGCGGGCGATTTAAGTCGATCGAAGTAATGGGGGACAAACTGATCCGCCGTCCATTCCATCACGTTACCATGCATGTCGTAAAGCCCCCACGGGTTAGGCTTCTTTTGGCCGACTTTTTGAGACTTTTCGTCGCTATTGTCGATGAACCAGGCGTAATGTTCGAGTTCTGCCGGGTCGTCGCCAAACGAGTACGCCGTGGTCGTTCCGGCCCGACACGCGTATTCCCACTCGGCTTCCGTGGGCAGTCGATAAAAATGCCCGGTTTGCACGCTCAGCCACTGGCAAAACTTGTTCGCCGCGTGCTGAGTCATGCAGATCGCTGGATAACCTAGCCGCCCCATGCCAAAGCTCATGTCCGCGTAGGGCGCTGTGGGGCCGCTTACCGCGTCGATGATCGTATGACGCGCGGGGTCGTAATCTTTACGTGCTCCGTTCTTAAATCGTTCGATCCGCGTGATCATGAATGGCTCATATTCGTCCCAGGTTACTTCGTACTTGCTGATCCAAAATGGGGTGATTTGCACGCGTTTCTGCGGCCCTTCGATGTCCTCACGCCCATCCTCGCCGTCCGGGCTTCCCATTGAGAATTCGCCGCCTTCGAGCGCGACCATGTGGTAGGGGGCGCCGGTCTGCGGAACCTTCGCCGAGTAGTCGGCCGACTTCGACGCGGAGTCCGATTGAGACCGTTCGACAATCAGAGCGTGGATCTTTCGCACCAACTCCAAGTCATCGGGCGATGGACTACTGGACGGCGACTTAGGCCGCACCTTAAGGGCAATGTCCTTTGGCCAAATGGCTCCTTGTGCAATCCATTGGCGCAGCGTCTCGGTCTCCTCCTTCTTTAACGGACCACCCTGATCGACCGGCGGCATCAGCGTCGCGTCGTCTTTCTCGACATTCGTCAGCGTGTACAAGGGACTTTGCTCCGGTGCGAATGCCACGAACGACGGCGGACTGTTTCCGCTTTCCAAGGCGGCCTTCAGCGTCGTTAAGTCGAAATCACCGTCGGGCTCCTCGCCCGAATGACACGAAACGCAGTTCATTTCCAGAATCGGTTGCACGTGCTCGACAAAATCGATTCGCGGCCGCACTTCGAGCTTCACCGTTTTTGGCCAGGGTGCTCCTTCCGCGATCCACGTTCGCACACGACTAGACTGCGATTGGTCGAGAGGCGGGCCGTCGGGCGGCATGATTTGCTCGTGACCGGTCGGCAAAACCATTCGCGTATAAAACGGGCTTTGATCTGGGTCGCGCGGCGTGATCGCTGGTCCGCGCTCGCCTTTTGCCAATGCGGCCTCCAAAGAATCGAGCCGCAGGTCCGCTTCGACATTTTCCTCGCAATGACAGCTAAGGCAAGCGGACTCGATGATCGGTTTGATTTCCTTCTCAAAATCCACGGCCGCCGTGGCAGGCGACAGAAGCCCCAATACAAAAGCGCCGAAATAGATCCAGCGACGCACAGAGTAACAGACGCGTGAAGTCATGGCGGGAGCAAGCTTGGGCGGGATGACGAAGCCGACTGGCGGGATACCGCTAGTTTACACGAAAATCCCGCCGAGGGCTTGCCCCTGGAAGTGCGCCAAGCGAAAATCGCTGCCCAAATAATGCTGAATCAACGGCCTTTGGCGCAATGCGGCAGCGTCCGAAGCGGCCAATCAATCGCTGTGGCTAATGTTCCGGCGGCGCGAATTAATTTCGTCGGCAATACTGCGACGTTACACTCGGCATCGGAACGGAAAAATGGCCAGAGCAATAAAGCAAATCGCAATACCGCTCGGCTCCGGGACGGCGGCCGTGGTCTGGAATTGCGACATCATCGTCAGCTGCGGCATCGCGAAGTCCCATTTTTGAATCGCAAAATCGAAACCGCGAAATGAGTCGTCGTATTGGTTCTTCAGCGGATCGATCATGACCCAAATCGTGTCGCCCACGCTCAGTTGGCCGAGTTCCCGATCGAAGTTCGCGAGCCAGCCGTTGGCGGATACCGCCTGACTTGGTCCGATTACGCGGTCGTTCACGTAAACGAGAACTCCCAATCCGTCCTCTTTAGGTATCAAGGAACTGTTTGTCATATAAATAGAGCTGTCGGCGATTCGATAGTATCCGGCTCCGTCGTCATCCTGGATCGTGTATCCGGCCATCGGGAGATACTTCTTGTTGCCCGGGTGCCCACCGTCGGCCGAGAGGAATAAGTAGTCGTCGTGGTGGGATTTGGATTTAGTCCCTGGAAGCTGTGTCGCAGCGCCGGTCGTATTGTAAGCCAATTCAGACGCGCTCCACTGAAGCGCGACGTAGCCGGACGACTTTCCGATTTTGCCTTTCGGGTTCCAAGCATACGTCCAACCGTCGGCCGGTGCGCCGCTCTGGAAATCGGATTGGAAGCCGCCGATCGGAATCCAATCCAACTTGGGTTCCTGCGATTCGCCGGGTTCCCCAGTCACGCCTGGTGAATCGATTCGCACCATGCGACGAACGAGCTCCGCATCCTTCCAACGGCTCCAGGCGCCTTTTAGACTGTCGGTATAGTACACGTAGAACGATTCGCCAGTATGAGTTGGATCTGAACCCGTTCCGATCATTGTCGGATAGAACTGTTCGCCTGGTGCTCGGGCCAATGTCTGGCGTGGCGACCAGTTGATTCCGTCGGAGGACGTCGACAAGTACAAATCGCCGCCGCCAGCCTCCCATTGCGTGTTAACCATCATGAATTGGTCGAGATAGTCGTTATACGACACGGATAGCCACGAATTTGACGGGTTGCCGATCTCGAGCGCCGACGATTTGCCGCCGATGCCGGGTTCCGACCAACCGCCGTTGAAGTATTTCGCAAAGGCTGTTCCCTGTCCGATCAGAGCGTTGCTTATCAGCTGGCTGATTGGCGCCCGTGCCACCGCGACTTCGCTGGTTGTGTAGTTCGGGAACCAATCGCGGTAGTACACGTGAAGGTGGTCGTCGACAATTGCAAATGATCCGCCGCCAACTTCCGTTCGACCGGTCGCCAAGTTCGGCTCGACGATCGTGCCCAAATCGCGAAACGCCAGCCCGGCCGCGTCCGTCGACACGGCTAGCCCGAGCACGCTATAAAAATCTCTCGAACTATGACCGTGCTTCTCTGCGTGGTAGATCATTAGCCGAGCGCCACTCGTCGGATCCTGATACACGGGCCCGCCTGAGACATAGTCGAAGGTTTTACTTGGCAGGTTGGAAATCGTGACGGATTGCTTCCACGTACCGGGGTTCGTCAACGTGCCCGTGGTCATCACTGGCTTTGGGCCATTGGCAGCGTAAAAATCGTACGTTCCGTTTCCGTTCGCGATCACTCCCAGATTGCCATCGGGCCAGTATTTCAGGTTTAGGGAACTTCGCTGCGACTTAGTGTATATCACCTCTTTTGGGCCAACGACGAAGTCGATTGCGCGGGCGACGTTCGCATTGATTAAGATTGTTGCAAGGAGCAAAACGGGTTTCGCGGAGAGCAGCGCAATCGTGCATCGCGAGAAACGTACGAACCGTGGCATCACATGAATCGATGACATGAACAACAGCCTGGAAAAGAAAGTGGTGGTGGGAACCACAACAGGCAAGAAACCTGTTGCCGGTCGCGAAATGGTAAGGCTGATTTCAGCCTAATTGCTCGGGCGGCCGTGTCACGCCGTGATGTGGAAACGCCACGCCGGTCGTCGACTGAGAATCCGTCGCGAAGGGAAATGACGGTTATGCCGAAGAAACGGCATTGGACCGGGCATCTACGCGGGCCGAATACCGCCCGCGTCACACACATCTATGCCCGCGTCGAAGAGAAGCGCAAACGACTAAGCTGCCAGCTTTTTCTTAGAAACGCTTGGCCCTGATGATACAGCAAGTATTCTATCCGCGAAATCTTCCGCCGGCCGCTGGCTATGGCGCGCCCGAATCGCCTGAGCAGCGCGCTGCCCCATGGCTCGCCAGTCATTCCGCCGTTGCCAAGCGCGCTCAAGGACTTCGTCGATCAACTCAGCCGTCGCCGCGGGTGCGAGAAAGCCGTTCTCATTGTCGTCGATCAGCTCGTCTGCGCGGCCCACTTTCGTCGTGATGGGCGCCCGGCCGCACATCATGGCCTCAATCAGCGAAAGCGAATTTCCCTCGGCCCGCGATGGCAATAGCAAGGCGTGGTACTCCGACCAAAGCTGCTCAATGTCGTTGGACACGCCGCCATACGCGATTTGCCTGTTTAGGCCGTAGATGTCGAGCGATTGGCGCAGTTGGTTCAAGTTGCCGTTGTCGCTTCCCCAAAGCGCGACCTGAAGTGGCCGCGACCGCCACTTCGGCATCCGCAATACGCGCACGATGAGATCCTGGCTCTTGGTGATGAAGTGGATGCGAGCGACGCACGCTAACTTCCAATGCGTTGTCGACGACGGCCATTTGGGCTCCGCATCGACTCGAACGGTAAATGGGTTGTCCACAATCTCCGAGCGCGGCAAATCAATGGCCAAATTGGATTCTAGTATTTCTCGGTTATCACTCGATACGAAGAAGCATTGTGCCGCATGCGCGTAGGCGCTCCGGTACTCCTCGACGCTACGCGGATCGATCCAATTGTGAGGGCCGGCAGCTTGGAGGACGATCGCGTAAGGCACGCCCAACGCGCGGCATGAATTCGCGATCTGCGGATCGTCCGTGTGGCAAGAAAAGGAAATCACCACGAAATCCGGACGCGACTTTTTTAACCACGGAACATACTTGAGACGCGTAATTCGCAACTTCTCAAGCGTTTGGCGCAGCGATCGACCCATGCGTCTTCGGGAGCGAAATTGGGCGCTCGCGCCGCGGGAGACCAGGCGCTGCAGCGAGGGAGCGGTAGACGGCCACTTCACAGAGTTAAACGCAACCACGTGGCCGCGTTCGAGCAACACCTCGGCTGCCCGGCACCACAACTCTTCGCTGCCGCCCCACGGCAACCCGCCCATCGTTGAAAAAAAAGCGATCCTCATCGAATCCCCGCGTACATAATCGCGTCGATGTCATGCCGCACGTTTTGATAGACGTGCCGCGCAATTCGAGGTCCTTTGGGCAGGAAGCGTCTCGAAGTCCGCTGAATCATCCAACGGCATGTATCCCGCGACGCATCGAATCGGCCGGTCCAAGTGATGCAATCGGTCTACGTTGGGACCGTCCGTCCATTTTTCTGGGCGCGAAGGTTCCGTCGGGTGCCACATGTGGTAACCGTGTGTGAACGACAATGCGGAAGCGATTCGCCTTCCCGATAATCTCAGTCGGTAGGCCAGATCGTCGTCTTCACAGCCCCAGCCGACAAAACTCTCATCGAAACCGTTGACGGCCTCAAAATCCTCGCGCGATATGCCGATGTTGAACCCGGTGAGTTTTGGCTTCGATGGATGACGCACTAGTTGATAACACCGTTCTTTAATCCGCTTCTGAAACAATCGATGACGTTCGTCACGGGAAACCCAGCCGCGGTAGGCGCCGGACAAAATTGCGGCCGCATCAATTCGCTCGGTCGCTTCTCGATCGAGTCGCAGGCAATCGCCCGCCCGAATTATCCCAGGTCGTCGGGCCTGAAGATGCTTTTGCAAATGGTCGACGGGAAAGATGCAATCCCCGTCCGAAAAAAGCAAGTAAGGTGCAGTACTCGCTCGCGCGCCGTCGTTTCGGCATAGCGCCACACGAAAACCGCGGTGCGCATGGGTAATCCATTTGACCGGAAAGTCGGCCATCCGCGCAAATGCTTCCACAACGCTACGCGTCCGATCTTTGGATCCGTCGTCGGCAACAACGACTTCGAATTTCCCCTTCATATTCTGTTGCAATGAAAGCGATATCAGCGATCGCTCCAAGTGCTCGGGACGCTGATACGTCGTGAGGATGACCGATATTTCGAGATCTGACAGCATGCTTCACGCAATGTAATGCCAACACCGCACACTTGAAATGCTCCGCGTGCGGCTGCGGACGTATCGTCTGAGGCGGGGGAGTGTACTAAAGAGCCCTGCGGATCGACAATACGAAACCGCTGCCGCTCACGTCAATTTGCGTCCCAATCAGACAAGATGACGAGTTTTGATCCGACTCGAGCCTATCAGCCTGCGTCTTAGATTTCTGGATTTACGCGGCCTTGCGGGTTTTTTGTCGAACCGACTGTTTTAACGCGAGAATTCGAGACCGCCACTGGTTTTGCAATGGCCGGTAGTGAAAGTCCCACCAATTCTTTATAAAGTGATCTGGTCGCTCCGGCCGCCAGCTCCTCCAGTCGGTTTGTCCCAGGCAGCGAAAGAACTCGCGCCGAAAAGGGTGACGGCAAAAGTAATGCCACGGCTTTGACGGCGAACAAAAGTGCACGATCCACGGCGATTTTCGCAAGTGTACGAACGTCGCGGCGTCGAGCGGACTTTTGTGCCAATTCGGATAGGCGTACAGGTGAGTCCCTTGATTCCATCGGTAGTCGAGCGGTCGCCACCTACGTGCCAACACGACATTTAAGGCGTATTGGTCCCACCACAAGACGTGCTCGCGATATTTCCGCAGACAATCGAGCATTTGTTTTGCGAGATTATCGCAACGCCACTGAGCAATGTCAGCGACGAGCAGGCCACCGTTGAAATATTGGGCATCGGAGGGCAACCCAAGCTCGCGGTAATTCGCAACCGGCGTGATCGCGCAGAGATGCTGGCGGCAGTTCTCGAAGTTTGGCATGGATGCGGCTGCATCGATGTACGGCGCTGCGACGTCGGGCACGGCAAGGACCGCATGCCCGTCCTGGGCTTCATCCCATAGTTCGCCAAGATCGCGGCGGACCAGCATGTCGGCGTCCAAATAGACAACCCTCGTTACATATTCAGGCAGCAGTTCAGCCATTAGCAACCGCAGGTAAGTAACGGTTGTGACCTGGTAACTCACGTACAAATCGCGCACCAGGTCCATATTGGGGCGAATCCACTCAACCGTCAGGCGTGGATCGACCCATGATTTCAGGAGCCGCGTCTTACTCTCCTGACTGAGGCCGCCGTCCAGAATGAACAGTTTCATTCGGCAATCGGCGCCGAGATGGTTGAGCGCGGAGCGAATGGTCACCGCGAGGGGCATCGCGTAGCCGTCGTCCGACGCAGCTACTACGACGATGTCGCGCAAGCCATCGGTTGAGTCGTTGATCACGCAGTTCGTGGTGTCCATCGTCACTGGCGAAAAATGCCTACAACGCCCAAACTGTGCCAGCCAATTGGCGCGGACCGCCGAATTCGTCCACGACCTGCTTGACACCGGGAAATTCGTCGCAGTAGTCGTGTCCCGAGATGATCTTGGCGCCTACGCCGATGGCCCATTGGAGGTCCCTCTTTGTTTCGTCGTAATCGTGCCAAGCGTCGAGAAAAACCATTGCCGGGGCCGGACCTTCGTAGGCGCGATAAAACTCATTCTTGTCCATCCGGACACACTTCACGTGCCCCGTCTGCTGGAGATAATATAGCACCTGGGTTGTCAGGGCTTCGTGCGCATCTGGCGTCAGTCCCCAGGGGTTCCAGCAGAAAAAATCCACTGTAATGATTTTCTGCTGCGGTGTTTTCGCCAGAGCCATATGCGTCGTGGTCACGCCGAGGAGTGTTCCAATTTCGATGATGGGACCAGAGTAGGCGCCTGACTCGCGCACCAAACGTTGAATGAACGGAATACATTCCGATTCCACCGTCGCCTGTTGAGGATGAAACCCGGCTACGCCGGCACCGCTGCCTGTGAGATAAGCCTGCACGGGCTCGGTGGCGGCTTCCATCGGATGCGAAGTTTCTTCAGGCGGCGTGGCAAGGCGTTGCCGTCTCGGGCGAAATGGCCGCGAAACTTCACGCCAAACCTTATTGGCAATCCGCCTTGGCCCACGAGGAACCGGCAGTTTCTCATCGACAGCCGAGATCGACACGTTTGCATCTCCACGGAGAAGCCAGCGGCGGCACAGGCTCGCGCTAGCAAGGCGGGTACGAGCTGGGCGGGCAAAAATACAACCGGGCTGCTTCCCCGACAAGGTCATTTTTGCCGGCTAAGTTCGCGATTTCTCGGTCACGTCAGCACGTCGGCTTGTGATGCGGTAGTATGGTGGCAGCTCGCGTCGGTCGGCGGACTCAACGCTAGTATGGCGGCCCAATGCGGTCGTCGATTCGTCGATCAATGAACTAATTCTGGATCGATGGCTTTTTCTTCCGCCGCCACAACGCGTAGCGCAGAGTCCTTTCGCACTTCCTACCGAGTTCTTTCGCCGCCGCGAGCCAAATGCCGAGTATCACACGCGGCGATGCGAGCTCACGCCAAACCACATGATTGGCACGAAAGGCCGCGGCGTCGCCTGCATTTCGCCACTTATTCATTCCCCACTCCGCATGTCGCCGGATATTTCTCCGCCAGTGGGAGCGCGAGAAATTGGGCACCCGTCGCGCGAGCACGTCACCAAACCGCATCATGTCCCGCAAATCAGTCCCCGTCCTGGAAAAAGCGTCGGTAGCATTGCCGGGCGTTTGGCGGTAGCAAGCGAGCGGCTCATTAATGAACACGCCAGGGCGGTGTTCCAGAAGCCGCGTCCACATTTCCCAATCGGGCAGATACGAGATTACGTTTGAGTATCCACCCACTCGCTCGTAGTCCGCGCGTCGGACCACAACCCCCGGCGGGTAGAGTTGGTTCTCGTATGCCACGTCGAACACGGTCAACGCGCCCGCGCGAGCGAGTCGATTGGTGATGTATTCCAGCTCGCCGTGCGGGTCGATGGCGAATACGCGGGCCGCACAGAGCTCGGCCTCTGGAGACTGTGGCATACGCGCTTCGACGGCCGCGTAGAAGCCAAGCCGGATAAAGTCGTCTGCATGCAATAAGTGAACCAACTCGCCACGCGCGAGCCGCAGGCAAGCGTTAAAGTTGCCGACCATCCCCAAGTTGCTGGGATTTTGGTGAACCTCGATTCGACGATGCGAGGAATGGGCAGCGACGGTTCGCTCGACCACGGCAAGTGTCTCGTCGGTCGAAACGTTGTCAACTACGGCAATCTGCATCTCGTCTTCGGCCAGTGCTTGGGCCAAAACGCTCTGGAGCGTCTCGGCAATGGTCCGCTCCGAATTGTAGGTGGGGATCATCACGGACCAGCGCGGGCGCGGCATGCCTTCGGGCACAGGTGCGATGGGCGGGATTTCCAGTTCGTCGTCTGTCATTGCCTGTCCATGGTCAGCTCAGGTGTGTCTCGCCCACAGGGGCGTGCATGATACTCGCATGAGTCACCCATCACCAGACCACTTGCGCCTCGCCATCGACGATGCCTTCGTCGTCAATTGCTCCTCAACGGGCTGAAGCGGTCCTTCACACCTGCGGGACATATCGCATCACTTCGTCGCCGCGGTAAGGGAGTTCTCCAACGAGAAGCTTGCCCTGCGCACGGAATTCGCGCCACCAATGCTCGGCGAACTGGCGTACCGTCTGTGGCCGCCCGGTGCCGACGTTCCGAACTCGCGGGACCCCCGGTACGACTGTTTCGTCACGGGCCGCAGTCAATAATTCGGCGGCCACGTGCTCGACGGCGACGAAATCCCGCACCTGTTCGCCTGGCGTCAGCGCCAGATTTTCTCCCGCGAGCGCCGCACGGCAGATCATTGGCCAGAGATTGCCCTCGTGCTGTCCCACGCCAAATACCGAAAACAGCCGCAAGTAGCTCAACTGGAGCTTCTGCTCCGCGGCAATCGTGCAAAACAGCACGCTTCCAGCCGCTTTCGACGCCGCATAAGCGCCAGTTGGCTCCAACGGCGCGTCCGGAGGAATAAATTCGTATCGCCCGCCGGCGCGGCCGTACTCAAGGCAAGACCCCGCGACCACGAATCGCCTCACGCCGGCGCTGGCCGCCGTTAGCAGCAGCTTCGTCGGCACAACGACGTTCCATTCGAGCAATTCATTCCATGTGCTAGAGCGCGGACTGATCCCCGCCGCCGCGAGATGCACCACGACGTCCATTCCCGCCAGATCGCGCTCGGTAATCTGTCCCATCGACATTGTGAGCCACGCCGGTTTGCGCGCCAGCACGATCCGCGGCATACTTTCCGCAGAACGTCGCAGCGCCACAACCTCATGGCCGGTGGAGAGCGCGTGGTTCACAAAGTGCGAACCGATAAAGCCTGTTGCGCCGGTAACAAAAATTCGCACTGTCCTATCCAGGGAATTCCGGCGGCTCGAGCCGCCACTTGATAGTCGCAGATTTGCTCGTGCGTCGTCCGCCACAAGTTCTCGCCTTGCTGCTCGGCCTGATACCAGGCCGCCGTCGCGCGCACCGCTTCGGCGAAATCCCATGCCGGCCGCCAAGCGAGCAGCTCTCGCGCCTTGTCGATCGCCAGATGCAGCTTGCCGGCCTCGTGCGAAGCGGCGGCTTCCGGCGCGTCCGTCCAGGAACCAGGAATGTGTGTGAGCAATTCCTCCACAAGTTGAGCAACCGCTCGATGGCTCTCTTTCAGCGGGCCGAAATTGAAGGCACCGCACAAGCGTCGCGCGTCTGGTTGCTCGACGAGATCGGGCCGGGCCATCGTCGCCGCAAGCCACAAATAACCCGACAGCGGCTCTAACACGTGTTGCCAAGGACGGGTCGATCTTATATTTCGCACACGGATCGGCTCGCCGCGCCTGAGCGCGCGGATCGCATCCGGCACGATCCGGTCGCGCGACCAGTCGCCGCCGCCAATCACATTGCCAGCCCGCGCGCTCGCCAGTTTCACTTGTCGGCAATCCGCAAAGAACGACTGCCGATACGAGGCGACGACCAGTTCCGCACACGCCTTCGACGCGCTATAAGGATCGCGACCTCCCAGCCGATCGTCTTCGTGGTATCCCTCGTCCGTATGGCGGTTCTCGTAGCATTTGTCGGTCGTCGCCACAACGATTACGCACGGCCGCCCCATGCGCCGCAGCGCCTCAAGCAGGTTGGTCACGCCAAGTACGTTCGTTTCAAACGTCTCAGCCGGTTCGGAGTACGCCTGCCGCACGAGCGGCTGCGCGGCCAGATGAAATACAAATTCGGGCTGCTCCCGCTCCACGACTTGCGCAACCGACTCCCAGTCGCGAATGTCGATCCGATGGTCTGCAATCAGCAGTTTGGCCAAGCCGAGCGAGGCGTACAGCGGCTGGTCCTCGTTCGGATCGAGCGCAAGGCCCGCCACACGCGCCTCCAGCAGCGTTAGCCACGCTGCCAACCAGCTTCCCTTGAAGCCAGTATGGCCCGTTATCAGCACACGGCGTCCAGCATAGATTCGTTCGAACAATTGGCTACCTTATGCGGCCTTTAACCGCCCAGTTCCGCACCCGTCTGCGGAAGGTGGCGCTGACCAAATCTTCCACGGGGCTCGTCCCTCCGCCCACAACGCCTCAAGCTCACGCTTGTCGCGGAGCGTGTCCATGGGCCGCCAAAAGCCGTGGTGTTTGTAGGCTGCGAGCTCGCTGTCGTCGGTGAGTTGCTCCATCGGCTCGCGCTCCCACTGCGTGGCGTCGCCTAAGCGGATGTAGTCTAGCGCCGCCGGCTCCAGCACAAAAAACCCGCCGTTGATCCAGCCCCCTTCGCCCGCAGGTTTCTCGTGAAATTGCCGCACGCGGCCGCCCTCGTCGAGGTCGAGCGCGCCATAGCGCCCCATCGGCTGTACCGCGGTGAGCGTTGCCAATCGACCGTGACTGCAATGAAAAGCTAACAACGCCTTGATGTCGACGTTGCCCAAGCCGTCGCCATATGTCGCGCAAAACGTCTCGCGACCCACGTAAGGTTGCACGCGCTTGAGACGACCGCCGGTTTGCGTGTTCTCACCCGTGTCGAGGATCGTCACCCGCCACGGCTCCGAACGCCGCTGGTGCACCTCCATCGTCGGGCCATGCGCCACGCTGAAATCGAACGTTACGTCCGAATTGTGCAGCGCATAGTTTGCGATATACTCCTTGATAACGTATCCCTTGTACCCCACACAGATAATGAAGTCGTTCACCCCCTGCTCCGAATAGATTTTCATGATATGCCAGAGAATCGGCCTGCCGCCGATCTCGATCATGGGCTTAGGGCGCAGATCGGTTTCTTCGCTAAACCTCGTCCCGAGACCGCCGGCTAAGATAACAGCCTTCATAGTATGTGCGCAACTTGCGCCGTCGAGTGAGAGGGTGTGTTTGAATTGCTATCGTCGGGAAGGTAGCCGGCGAGTTATCGTGTGGTCCAGCGCGTCAACTTGGCTTGGAGGGTCCAACGATGCTTACGGTACAACGGCGTTATCCCAGTGACATGAGCGACGTCGAGTGGGAAAGGGTGTGGCGAAAAATATCGCCCGGTCCATTGATCGGCGCCGAAACGGCCGGGAAACCTCACGCCAAACCTTGTCAGCAATGCGGGCCGCCGTCGTCTGCGTTTCACACGATCGGTCCAGCGCGCCTGGGCCATGGGGGGCTCTCGCAGAGAAAAAGTCATCGGCGACGCAGGCGCAGCGAATGGGATCGACTCGGAATGCGGAGGCGTAAACGTAGAAACTGTCCGGCCGCCGGGCAAGGCCAGTTACCGCTCGCCAATCACTGCAACGGGCGCCCGCCGACGATTCGCTATTGCCTCCATCGCTCGCCAGAATATATATTCTGGCCGGCGAAGCCGTCGGCAATTCCCTCGCCGCCACGCCACAACTTCTTCGTGCGGCGAAGGCGAACAGCGGGCCACAGGATATCGCCAGCGGTGGCCAACGTGCATTCCGGCCACCACGTATTCATTCCACTTAGACCTCTGATGGGGATACCTCTAACGTAACGGCCTTGTCGAACAATTCGCATTCTTCCACAAGCTGTTGTGACAGCACAATGCTGCATTCCGCAACAGGTCGTAGTTATTCGACAAGCCCTTGTCGAATTGCCATCCTTGGCATTCCGATTGTCCGACTTGTTTCGCCCGCAGCATAATCGAAGCGCTTTTTTCGCGGACGACCGGTTACCGCCAAGTTCTCAGAGCGTGCGGATAAATCAAAGCCCTATGTCACAAGTAATTGTCATCACGGGTATGGGCCGATCCGGCACGTCGTTGGTAAGCAGTTTACTGCAAAGAGCCGGAGTCCACATCGGCGACCAATTGCTGCCCCCTTATCCGGACAATCCGCGAGGGTACTTTGAAGACGTGGAGTTTTATGAGTTTCACGAACAGCTCTTGCACGAACGGAGTCTAACCTATCTCTACGTGGATACGGATTTTGTCTTTGAACCAACCTCCGCTGACCGTGAGCGCGCCCCCATCAACTCATTACCCAACGCGCCAACCGGCCTATTTGGGGTTGGAAGGATCCGCGCACGGCCCTCTTTCTCCCGTTCTGGCATCACCTACTGCCGCATGCCCGTTTTCTTTTTGTGTATCGGCATCCCTTGGAAGTACTGTTATCGCTCGTGCGGCGCGGTGAATTTGATAACCACCCGTATCTTGCGGCAGGCTTGCAAGCATGGCAGATTTACAATGCCAACATCAAGACGTTCTGCGACCAATACCCAGATCGGTGCCTGCTGGCACATATCGATGGGCTGATCGCCCACGTCGAGCAATTTGCTCACCTGCTTCAACATAAGCTTCAAATGGATTTGCGGCTCAATTCGGACTCGTTCGATCAGATCTATCACGCCAATGAACTGCAAAAGACACCGTTGTTGCCAGAAGTGACTGACGTTTTGGCCAAACTCTTTCCGGGACTCCTCGAGCTTTATCATTGCCTCAATGCCCAGGCAGATTTACCTGCCGATACCAGCCGACCTAATTCGGCAGCGTCGCCGCCCTTGTCAACGCTGGCAAGATTCACAGCGGCCCTGCGCGAGCCGATCACGTTACCAGTTAAACATAGTTTACTGCAATTGCTCGTATCATTGCTCGCTCCTGAGCCTACCGAAACGATGTTATCCCGATTCAAGCAAAACATTAAGGGCGCTCAGCGAACGATTGACTATTTCTGGCTGCAAGTCCAGCGGTTTCAGCAGCTTAATGCTGAACAGAGTCAGGAGCTGGATCGCCAGTCCGGTCAAATCGAGTCCTTAATGTCTGAATTGGATAGCATTCACAACACGCGTATTTGGAAAGTGTTGCAATCCTGTCGGAATCTTAAGGAACGGTGGAAGAAAGCCGCCTGACGTCCTGAATTGAGCGTTCGACCGCCGGCTGGGACTCGGAGAGGATTGATTACTGCTGCCTGCAGCGCCACGGCGAGGATACCTCTTCTATGTAATGGCAATGGCTTTGGCCGAAGTGGTTTTCGGGATGGCTCGCCTCGTTGCGTGGGATTAGCGTGCCAGCGTTTGCTGGATTACCACAATTGGATCAGGTCGCTAGGGCAAAGCGCAGCGATGCCCCAAAACGCTGAACGACTGCGGCGTCGCGGCGGACACCCGGCAGGCGGTTTTGCCGAGTGCCGGCTCGACCCCAGTCGGCCTCGGCAGAAGATCGTTACGCGGCCCTTAAGGCGATTGGCACCGTTTCCATACGGCCGTTTTCCAGTCGTACAATCTTCGTGGCCAGCGAGAGTGTGCTTTCGCGGTGGGTGATCATGATCAGCGTGCGATCCTGGCCGAACTCGGACAGCGCTTCGTGAATCAGCTTCTCGCTCTCGACGTCGATCTGGCTGGTGGCTTCGTCGAGAATGAGAATTTCCGCATTGCGGAGAAATGCTCGAGCCAAGGCGATGCGCTGGCGCTGGCCGCCGCTCAGGCGGTGGCCGTTTGGCCCGACCACGGTTTGATAGCCCTCCGGAAATGCCGAAATGAAGGCGTCGGCTCTTGCGAGTCGAGCGGCCGCGATTATTTCCTCGTTCGTAGCATCCCAGCGGCCGTAGCGGATATTGTGCAGGATCGTTTCATTGAATAACTCGGTTTGCTGCGTCACGAGAGCAATGCGGCTTCGCAGATCCCTTATTGTAACGTCCCGGAGCGAGACGCCGTCGAAGAGCACTTCGCCGTAATGCGGATCGTAAAACCGGCACAGAAGGTTTATCAGCGTGCTCTTCCCGCCCCCGTTGGGGCCGACAATCGCCAGATGATCGCCGCGCGCAATCGTGAGATCCACGTTCTCGAGCACCTTCTGAATGCCGTCGTAACTGAAGTGGACTCCGCGAAATTCAATGCGCTCGTGCGGCGACGGCAACGGCTTCGGATTCGTGGCCTCGACCAGGTACGACTTTATCTCCAACATTGGATACAAAAGCCCGGCGGCCGCCATCCCGTTGTTCACACCGGTGATTACGCTCGACAGCTTCCGCAGCGGATCGGCCGCGCCGATCAGCATCGCGAAGAATACGGTGACCAGCGTGATGCTCATCGGCCGCTCGCACATCGGTATGCCGAAAATATGGGTCTCTTGATTGATGACCAGATATCCCGAGACGATCACGCCGGTGCACATCATGCCCATGCCGAGCAGCTCGGTGACGGGGCTTGAAAGCGCGTGGTAAAAAGCGGCTTTCATGGCAATGCGACGGATATGGCCCGTCGATTCCGCAAACCGCTTGCGTTCGAAGTCTTCCATCGTATTGGCTTGCACCGTGAGCAGCGAATTGAACACTTCCAGCATGACGTGATGAAAACCCATCGACCGATCGAGGATGCGCAGCGAAAGGGCGCGGATGCGCCGATTGAGAAATAGAATGAGAAATGCGGCCAGCGGGGCGAAAATCAGCGAGGCCAGCGTCAGTCGCCAGGAAATCATCCAAGCCCCGCCGAGGCAGGCCAGGATGCGCAACGGCTCGGTCACCGCTCCGCCGTAGAAATTAGTAATGCCCGTGGCCAGCATGTCGGTCGTATGCGTGATGTGCGCCGTAAAGCCGCTGATGCCTTGTGAATCGAAGGCCGGCCGGTCCAGCGAAATCGCCTTGTCGAAAATCCGCCCGCGAACGTCCCGCGCAATACTCTGCGAGACATAGGACACGAGCATCGTGTTGCACAGCATCAAGAACTGTTTGACCGCCGTTGCGACCGCCACGAACAGGGCGATGAGCGTCACGGTGGCAAACGGCTTGGATGGCAGAAATCGCTCAAACAGTGGCTGTAAGCGTTCGGCCGAATAAATGCGAGCGTTTTCGACCTTGATTTGTGTTTGCAGCAAATCGAGCTGAAACCCAAGCTCGCGCTTTGTCTCCGAATCGGCAGCGGCCGCGCGGCGCTTCTGGAGTTCGAGAATCTTCGCCTTATGATTGGCCAGGCTATGTTCGGCCTTTTCCAGCCGTTTTTGATTCCATGTCTGCAGCGATTCTCCGTGCAGCGTGGTCTCGATAATCGGAAATATGGCGGCGATGTTTGCTCCCCAGAGCGCCGCCACTCCCAACGAGCAAAGCAAAGCGACTGTCAATGCCGGCCAATACCGCCAAGCCTGCCGTAACGCCCGAGCAAAGTCCTTCATTTCGCAACGCAGCCCTTCTGCCGTATGCTCTGGAAACGCCCGCGAACGCCATGCTAGCACCGCCCTTTTGACACGCGATTCATACGCGTCGGGTCGGAAGCTTACGGGCGTTCGCTGATCGTGGCAAGCACGAATTTGCGAGGCGATTGTAGTGCCATTTGGGCCGTTGACAGACGGCCGAGCCCTAGAAATCCGACCATGAATCAAACCGCCAAGGACGCCAAGTTTGATGAGGTGCAACTCCAGCTTTGCCGACTTTCTTTGCGACTTAGCGTGCTTGGCGGTTCAATTTATTCGTCGCTGTTACTCGAATCGAAGCGCCTTGAATTGACGGACCTGCTCGGTAATCGCGAGCTCCACTGGGAGGCGTTCCATCGAAGATGCGCCCAAGGCCAAAGAAAATGGCATAGTCGCGCGGATCAAAAGCCACGCCCAAGGCGTCGACGCCGTGCGGCAATTCAGTCCAGCCTTCGGCAACAATGATTTCCTTGTCGGCGCGGTCATCCCCGTCGACGTCCAATATCAACGCGCATTTACTCTTCGCGGCAACAAGCACACCCCGACCATGCTCATATCCGGGCGGGGTAAGCGCCATGCCGATCGGCGAGCTGAGTTGGCCTTCGTTTTGCCAGAACAGTCGGTGGCTGTCTTTCAATTCGTCGCCGTCGCTGTCGGTCAGCAAGTGAATGTTGCCGTCGTAGCCGAGTGCCACGAGCGTGCCGTCGTCGCGGTACAGCACGTTGTTGACGTTGTTCAATTCGACCGGAATCTCTCGTACGACGTACCTCGGCATTAGCATTTGTACGAGCGGCGGTGACTTTACACGGGCGATCTCGCCGGGCAGCGGCGGAATTGGGCCGGCCATTTTGTATTTGGCGGCAAGATATTGGTCGACGGCTTCGCGCTCCTGTGCGTCGAGTATCCGGTTATAAACGACAACTTCCGCGATCTCGCCGGCAAAAAATCCGCGAGGCGTTTTCGAGCCGCCGTAGCTGCGCGCACCAATCAACAACTCGTCCAAGCGAATTGGTAGATCGTTCCGCGCCCGCTTCTCTTCCGCATGTCCATCGACGAACAGCTCGACGCCCTGCTCTCCCCCGGCCGAGCTGACTCACACACGGCGAAACTCGAGAAATGGCCCGCTCTGAGTCCGCAGGTTTTGGATCCCAACAATCCCCGCGCCCTCGACGTTGATCGTGTCAAACATGCCAGTGCGATAGGGGCCGAGGTCGATATTGATCCCCGAGCGAAAATCATCTTCGCCCTTGGCATGGGCACTGAACATGCCGCGAAAGCTACCCTCGTTGTTGCTGGGTGCGACAACAAGAAAAATCGTTAATTCTTTCGAGCTCAGGCCGAGGTCGTTGAGTGAAAAGTGACTGCTGCGGCCGTCAAATCGAATCGACCCCAGTTCGCCATCGAGCCGCAGTGCAAGTCGGGCCTTTTCCTCGCTTTGGCGCGCGTGGCGGTCGTTGCCGGAGGAGTCGAACCAGTACTCGAGCCCGTCGCCGTTGCCACTCGCTGTCGCACGGCGCGCCCGCGCGGCCGCCGGCTGTGCCGATGCGTCGAGCCAAAGAACCATGCCATCCATCGCCGGCAGGCGCTTATCGGCCCACGCCGCCGGTTCCACCGCGTTTGCCGCGGCTGCGGAGACCGCCCACGCAATTCCCAAAACGGCAGCCCACCACTTCTCTCTAATCATACTCGCCCTCAAGCTGACGAACGTACTGTGACTACCACGATCGTATCGTCCACCAACGTCGTTTCACTAGGCAGACGTTTCATTCTCTCTCTCGACGGTGATTCCGGGCATGGGCACGGGGTATTTGCCGTCGGCGTCTTGCATCACCGGCGCCGGGAAACAATTGTCGGCCAGTATTGGCCGAACTTCAGTCAGATAGTTCGGAGCATCCGCCGTTGGAGCTGCCAGCGATACATCGGCTGCTCGCAACGTTATAAGCACAACGGTTGCTACGAACGCAGCGCTGTTGTTCGCGTTCATTAAGGGGAGTCTCACGGGGTGGTCACAAAGTTGTAAACGTACCTATGCAATGTTGCACAATATATTGCTAAAGTTGTTGCAATCCAGTCGCTTTCGTGGTAGCATATTGACATGCGAGTCACCCTTAAAGAAGTTGCCACATTAGCGGAATTGTCGGTAAGTACGACCTCTCGCGCTCTTAACGGGCACCCAGCAATTAGCCACGAAACTACGGCAAAAGTACGGCGGATTGCCGGGGAGTTACGATATCGACCCGTTCGGTCGCATCGGCGGATGGATGGCACGGGAAACGGGATACTGACCGGTCGTCAAATCGCGATCGTCTCACTCGGACTCGATCGATCGCTGGTGACGATGCCCGTTATCAGCGAAGCCTTTCTTGGCGCCGAAGAAGCGCTGCGCGAAGCGGGTGCCAGATCCCAAATCGTTCAAATGCCGGATCTTTCCGAGCTGTCGAGTGAGTTGCGAATGGATCAGCTGGATGGGCTCATTCTCACCGGCGCGATGGTCAATGAATTCGCGTCGGCCGCTACCTCGCCTGCTGTGAATCGGTTGCGGAAACTTCCATCGGTATGGGTGATTGGCGAGCCGCCAAACGCTTGGGGAGATTCGATCGTCGCCGACGATTTCGCGGTCGGTCTTGGCGCCGCCGAGCAACTCGTGGCGAATGGCCATCGCCATTTGGCGTTTCTGAACCCCGTGCCAGGTAATCTGTTGTTCGCGCGGCGTGAAGATGGCTTTTACTCTGCGGCTCGGCGCTTGGGCGTTCAAGCGCAGTCATTTTGTCAGTCGCCGGATAGCAGCTCGCAATTGCCTCTCCAGGCGCCAACTTCGCGGTTCGACGTCGTTCAATTACTCATCGATCGAATGCTGACTAGTACTCCACGCCCCACCGCCCTGTTTACCGCGGCCGACAGCGTGGCAGCGCTCGCGTACTGTGCGCTCGGGATGCGCGGAATGCGCGTCGGTCGCGATATCAGCATCATCAGCGGTAACAACACGCCAGGTCTCCTGTCGGTTCCCTATCCGCACCTGGCGACATTCGACATTCACTCGCGCAAAATCGGCGCGCTGGCTGTCCGTCAATTGGCCGTTCAGATAGCCGAAAGAAACAATAATGTATACGCTCAGCGCCAGGTCGTGGTTAAGCCCACATTTATTCCAGGCGAGTCGGTCTGCGATTTGAAGAACACCGCGTTGAGCAACAACAATTCAAAAAGGCACGGCGGTTTTTGATTTCGTCGGCAAGTGTGCCATTGTTTCTTCTCGTCGATTCCTTTTCTCGCAGGATGCTCCATACGAAGACTCGGTGGAGTTATCTGCGTTTTGATCGCAGCGGCGCTTGCGTTGCACGTCCTTGAATCGAACGCATTGGCCGTGGATACGATGGCCGATTGGACGGAGGCTCGAACGATGGCCGGCCGCTTTTGAGAAGATGCAACTCGGGCGAAATCGTCAAAGCCGTGTTGAAGCCCTGTCTGCGAACTTCTTCAAAATCTGACACAGCCCTTAAGGCACTTTCCGCCCAAAAGGTGGTGCGAGCGAAAGCGCCGAGGCAGATGTTAGCCGTTAACGAACGACCCGCAGCAAGTTCTTGATCCAGTCTTCAATGCGATTGTAGCTTGATCGCGTGTTTGTCAACCCATACGAGGTAAGTGATGCCAAAATTGGCGGCGTTTCCAAAGGCGTACATGGACCCGCTGTGTGTGGATGGCTCGATGACCATTCGAGATTGGATCGAGCTGGCGGCCGCGCTCCACATCGACGGCCTGGAGTTCTACACGGGCTTCCTAGAGCTTGCCGATCCGAAAGCATGGAAAGAATCTCGCGCGATCGCCGCGGATCACGGCCTTTCGATCCCTATGCTGTGCTGCTCGCCCGACTTTACGCATCCCGATCCAACGTTTCGACGTGAGCAAATTGATCGCGAAAAGCAATGGATCGACATGACGGCCGAATTAGGAGGGAACTACTGCCGTGTCCTGAGCGGACAGCGGCGTCCCGAACTGTCGCCGGAAGCGGGACTGACGTTCGCTGCGGAATGTATTACGGCGTGTCTCGATCATGCCGCCAGCACCGGCGTCACCTTAGTGATCGAGAATCATTACAAGGACAACTATTGGGACTATCCGGAGTTCGCGCAGTCGGCCGAAATGTTTTGCGAGCTCGTGTCGCGAGTCGATTCACCGCATTTCGGTGTCAACTACGACCCGAGCAACGCGTACCTGGCCGGCGACGATCCGCTTTATCTTCTCGATCGCATAAAACACCGAGTCGTCACGATGCACGCCAGCGATCGATACTTGATCGAAGGCACGCTGGACGATCTTCGCTGCGAAGAAGACCAGCGGGGATACGCGGCGAGACTCCGACACGGCGTGATCGGCCGCGGACTAAATGACTACGACGCGATTTTTCGCACTCTCTCCGCCGCCGGCTTCGACGGCTGGATCAGCATTGAAGACGGCGTTGATGGCTTCGCGCAATTACAAGAGAGCGTCTCGTTTCTGCGTCGCAAGACGCAGCAATACTGGCCCTCGAACGGCAACGGGCTTCCATAAAATCGCCTGAAAAACACCGTGCGTTCGTTGAATAATCCGCGACGAAGCTTTCTGCGATCGTTATTCGCCACAAGGACGCACGGTGGCGCAGCTCGATCAGTCTAGCGCTCTAAACCAGCACCTCAATCGAGCTGAGTTGCAGGTCCTTGGCAGTTCCACCGAGGTCGGTGTACGTATCGATGCCGTCGCCACCGTCAACGTGCAGTTTACGACTTACAGCTCCGGCGTGGGAAAGCCCATCATCGCCAGCGCCTAGCCTCACTTTAGCGTCCTTCGACACCTTAGCGCCGTTGACGATTGACACCGTATCGATTCCAACGCCAGCTTCCACTTGCAGGCTGCGCTTGACGTCTCCCGCAAACGCAACGATGTTGTCGCCGTCGCCGAGCTTCAGCTTGGCGTCCTTTTGAACGCGCGCGCTGCTCAAAATGTCGACCGTATCCACGCCGCTGCCGGCGTACAGCATCAGGTTGCGGTTAACCTGGCCTTCGAGTGTGAAGTGGTTATCGCCATCTCCCAGTTTAATCTTGGCATGCCGGGCCACGAGCGCGTTCGCCAGTATTGTGACGGTGTCATTGCCCGCGTCGCCGTAGTAGAACAGGTGACGGGACATGTCGCCTTCCGTTGAAAACGTGTTGTCTCCGCCGCCCAATCGCACTTTAACGTGTTTGGATACGCTGGCATCGTCGTCAATCGATACAACGTCGTTGCCGATGCCAGTCTCGACAGTCAGATGGCCGGAAAAAGTGCCCGATAGCGTCGCCGCATTGTCGCCATCGCCGAGTGCGAGCCTGGTGTTTTTTTGCACCGACACGTCGCTCTGCACATCGACGGTATCCATCCCCACGGCGCCTTCGACAACAAGGTGGCCGCGAATCGTACCGCCTTTGAGCGTAAAGCCGTTGTCGCCGCCGCCAAGAGCGACGCGAACGTCGCTGTTGACGGTCTGGCCCGCGAGATCGAGTGTAACATCGTCGGCGGTGTCGCCGAGCACGATGTGGATGGCGCGCGCGACACCGTCGACAGTGGCTACCAGCGCGCCGCTTTCGGTCACTTGATAGCTGTTGGAATCCAAGGCGGTGATTTCGATCGGTCCGGCGCTATCCCCAGTTACTTCCAAGTCTCCATTGCTACCGAGGCCTGCAGTTACGGCGAGGCAAAGCCGACTTTCAAACTGTTCGAACTTCAGAGGGCGATTGAAGTGAGTCGCGGGCATGGAACAACTCTCCATGATTTGTGGCAAGGAAGGGTAAAAGTGGCGGGAGCGAGCTGCTCGTCAGAGGCAGTCGCTGTCGTGTGCGGCAGGTGGATGCCGCGAGGATGAGTGCTTAGAAAAAGACACGCGACTGCACTGCCGATCGATTTGATTGCCTGTGCAATTCGAACGTGCGGCAACGACTTCGCTGTGTCTTTCCCCTTCAAGTATATGTCGTCAATCGGGAGTGAGTCGGGCAACAAAAAATCGGAATTATCGGATCTGCCGATAACGGCTGCCTCGACCAACGGTTCCCACCCGAAAGAACTCGCACCAGTCGGCCGATCCGAAGGAAAAACCCCACCTCTTTGGGAGTGCGGGCAGTCGAAGCCCCGACGGAAAAATCTGCGCGCAGGCTCTGCTATCGATCTCTGCGCTGAGAATGAGCCGTCTCACATTTGGGTGGCATGCCTACGGCTTTGCGTGGGCATGGGAATCCGGCTGCAAGCATGGCCACTCAGAGCAGTGGCCATGGCACCCTATGGCTCATTAGCAATGCAGAGATCAATAGAATCACTTGCACTTCTGCAGCGAACTCTTTAGCCACTTTAGGCGTCAGCCGACGGTGCTGCCACGTCTATTGCACAGCGTTAGCGTGTGTCCACGGATGCTCCAGACGGCTTTTTCGATCACCGGTTATTGGGTGCTTCCTTTGCGGAAATTGGATAGATGCCCAAAATTCCCCACCGGTATTTTGGACACCTGTCGCGGAACGGACACAGGGGGAGTCGAACGCCCGCAGAGGTGCGCATTTTTGATGGGCCCAACGTGGGCGCGCATCGGTAGCGCAGTTCACGGCTGGTGAACGAGGGCAGATCAAAATTGAATTGCCAAACAGCTAGTGCGCAGGGGCAAGCATAGACGTAGCACAAGTGCTGGCCGACTTCAGCAACGATTTTTTGGCCGCCCCGTCGACAGAGGGAGATTGCACAGGTTTCTCGTCGGGCAAGAAATGCGTATTTCCCGGAAGGGGACACTAGGGGACAGGTTTTTGTGTGCCCAGTGCCTACGGTTGAGAGTCGAGGGCCAGCCATCCGACAACGCACCGTTGCGCGCGCCGGCAGCACAGTCATTCCAACCAGCTAACGGCTGAAAGCTGATGGCTGACGGCTAATCTTTTCAGTTTTCAAACAGCTAGTGCACTAAGGCATGATCGAGCGTAGTACAACGGTCGGCCGCTTTCAGCAACGATTCTTGGCCGCAATAGTGCTGGACAATGTACAAATTTGAATTTTGATTTTTGAATTTTGAAAATCGGGAGTTGGCGTTCTTGGCGTCCTTGGTGGTTTTCAGTTTGACAAAAAAGAAGGGGGCCCCCTCCGTTCCGACATGCGGAGCTCCAGCCGCACA
>JAKEIB010000320.1 GCA_022614705.1 Planctomycetota bacterium
ACCAAGATTGTTTAGCAACCCACTCGTGTGTGTCGAAGCCATCTCGCGCCTCGTTCAGGAAGGGCTCCCAAACTCCTTCCGATTTTCCACGGCCGCGACAATCCTGGACCACCGTTACGTAGCCTTTGCGTGCAAGTTCCTCGCCCCCCGGCCACTTCTCATCTTGCTTGCCATATGGAGTGCGAATCACGATTGCCGGCCACGGTCCATCTCCTTGAGGGAGGAAGATATTGGCGGCAAGCTGCGCGCCGTCGCGCATCGGAACCGTAACGTCGGGTTTGAAGGAGTATGTCGATGGAGCCTGTTCGTCCGCGGAAATAGCTGCAACGAAAAGACAAAGCAGCGGCCATGATATTAATAGCGATGTTGTACGTGCGATCATTTTATTGATTAATCGGGGTCTCATGTGTTCCTGAACCACGAGCCATTATTGCGCGGCGAGGTTCGACCGTCCGCCACGCAGTATGTGTTTTTGGACTTTGCCAGTGGCCGTTTTTGGCAACTCGGCGACGAAGTGGAACTCCGTCGGTATTTTGAAATGCGCCAAGTGCTCGCGACAGAACCGGCGCAATAAGTCCGCCTCCCCGTTAGCACCGGTGCAGAGGACGACGAATGCGTGCGGTGTTTCGCCCCACTTCTCGTGCGTCATTCCCACTACCGCCACTTCTTGCACCGATGGATGCTGAATCAGAATTCCTTCGACCTCGACCGACGAAATGTTTTCGCCACCGCTGATGATCACATCCTTCCAGCGATCTCGGATCTCCAGATAACCGTCCGGATGTATGACGGCGGCATCTCCGCTGTGAAACCAGCCGTCGCGAAACGCCTCGGCCGTGGCCGCCGGATCGTTGTAGTAACCAGCCATGACGGCGTGGCCGCGCATCACAATCTCTCCGAGCGTCTGGCCATCGTGTACCACCTCCCGTCCCGCATCATCGAACACTCGCACTTCGCCGGCGGCGATACACTCCACGCCCTGGCGCGCTTTCAACTTTGCGGTGGCCTGCACGTCCAGCCCGTCGTCTTCTGGCCGGGGCTCGCAGATCGTAACGATGGGCGAGACTTCGGTGAGGCCGTAGACGTGTGTGACCGACCAACCAAGTTCACCTTCGATCCGTTGGATCGTGGCAGCAGCGGGCGGCGCACCCGCGGTGAGCACGCGTACGCCACGCGGCGCGATGCGACGGACATCGTCCGGCGCATTGGCGATGCCGATCAGAACTGTCGGAGCCGCGCAAAACAGGGTAACGTCCTCCTGGCGCAAGAGCTCGAAGATCGCATTCGGCTCCGGTTTTCGCAGACACACGTGGGTTCCACCCACGGCAGTGATTGTCCAGACGAATGCCCAGCCGTTGACATGGAACATCGGCAGCGTCCACAAATAACGCTCCGCCGAAGTCATGTGGGTGTGCGCCAGGCGGCCAAGAATGTTCAAGTAAATACTCCGATGAGTCAGCATCACGCCTTTGGGTCGCGCAGTGGTGCCGCTGGTGTAATTGATAGAGAGCAGGTCGTCTTCCTTAATGGGCGCCAAGTCAGTTGCCGGCAATGCGGCCGCAAGACTCTCCTCATAGGACAACCAGCCGGGCTTGCTCCCGTCGAAGGCAACGAAATGCCTCGCGCCTGATAACTGAGCCCGCACTCGATCTATCGAGTCCAGGAAGTCGCCGTCCGCGCAGACCACGGTTGCGCCACTGTGCTCGATAATGTAACGGAAATCGTCAGCGCTCAGACGGTAGTTGACCGGCACGATGACGGCGCCAATCTGCGGCACGGAGTAGAAGGATGCTAGAAGCGCATGAGTGTTCGGCGCGATACAGGCGACGCGGTCGCCTGGCACAACTCCCAGTTGCTGTAGAACGGCAGACCAGCGGTTGCAACGATCGAAGAATTCGTTGTAGGTGAAGCGTCGTTTACCGTCCACCACGGCTTCGCGCTGAGAATACAGCCGGCGGGCACGACTGGCAAATTCAAGAGGCGTGAGAGGAGCTTGCATCTCGGTGATGAATGTCAGGGCTGCGTCGGTACTTTTGAAATGTCAAGGATCAACCGATAGAGGGAGTTATAGCTATGGGTGCGGCACTGCCCGGTTGTGTTGTTCAATCGCCGCGATGATTTCCGGATCGGCAAATTCGGGTTGCCCGTGGCTAACTGGATCCCAGGAACCGATGCTCCATTCGAACGCGGCGGAAACCCGCCAACGGGCCGGCTGCCGCGCGAGGAACTGCAGCAGCGCCGAGTGATACTGGCGGCGGAGCGATCGCATCGATTCATCACGCCACGGATTGTCCCGCGGGATGGCTGTGCCTTCCCAGGGAGTTTTCACTGCTTTGGAAGGATTGGGATCTTCGCCCTTCCGCAAGCCGCGGCCGCCGATTCCGACCTCGGAGAAGTGCATGGGCGTATTTGTCTGCACGGACAATCCATATAGTTTGAACTCGCCCATAAACCGATCGATGCCGCGAACGAAGTCGTCGGGCGTTGGCGAGACAGTGATCGGTGCGTAAAAGGACATGCCGACGAAATCGCAGTCGTCGATCAATGCTTGCATTTGCTGCCGCTTGGCGTCGGACAAGATAAGGTCTTCTGCGCCGGTCGGGTTTCTTTGGCCGGCGATGCCGTCGTGATTCACGCTGATGCCGAGTTTTACTTTTTTGAGTTGATGGCGTGCGCGCAGTTGGCGAACTATCGTGCGGTAGGATTCCGGGTAGCGAAATAAGCTGGTACCCATTTCGCCGGAAAGAGCGATTTCGATGTGCGTGTTTGGTGCTACTGCTTCTTCGAGTGCATCGGCAATCGTGCCTAGCAAGAGATCCGCGTAAGTGAAACCGGCGTGCGACTGGAGTGGATCGAAGTTTACCCAATTGCGCCATTGTTTCACTTTGCCGCCGGCGTCGATATGGGGCAGGATGTAAATCGCCATGCCGTGTTTCGCCATTCGTGCGAACACGGAGCGCAACTTCTCCTTCAGCTCTTTCCGCATGGCACTGTTGAACGGCTTGTACTCGCCATCCGGACCAATATCCCCAAAACTCTTGACCTGCAGATCGTCGGTCAGATCGACCAGGATTGTGACGACGACATTTATCTGTCGTTCGCCACGTTGGGCCGCTGCGTCGATAGCCTGAAGAGTTTTGTCGAGTGGATGACCGCTGTCAACGAAAACGGATGCGCTGAGTTGCACCGCCTTTTTCGCGGAGCTTTGTGGTGTCCCAACGTCAGGATTTGCCGACTCGCAGCGCAAGACCTCGATTGCTAGCAGGGCGAGTATGCCAACAGGGTTGATTGGAATATTGCGGTTCATCATCGTGCTGCCTCGCCCGATTCGGCTGCGGGAAGCTTGTCGTACCAATTCAGTTTAATGAAAATGCTGGTTACGACGAGCAACAGGAAAAC
>JAKEIB010000321.1 GCA_022614705.1 Planctomycetota bacterium
CCTGGCATGGTCACCCTCCTTGGTGAAAATGGTCCGGGAAAAATACAAGAAAACGCTCAACGTGTCACTACCAATTCCCAGTAACCTTGCTACAGACTCGGAAATTACGTGATTCAGCCGGAACTTGGAAAAACGGTATAATGGAGTAGTTCCAAGGAAATGACCCATTGTTTGTGTCGATATGTCGGTCGAACAACCGCCAACACGACGAGGGAAGCAGCCAGCCCGTGGCGATGCGAAGCTCGTTCAGTACGACGAGTACATCGACCGGCAGGTCGAGAGCACGCGCCGGGTGGTGAAGGTCGTCGATTTGGCGACATCGCTCGTGGTATTGGCTGCAGGCATGCTGGCCTTTCTGCTCGCCGTCGCCGTGGTCGAGCATTGGGTCGTGCCGGGCGGGTTCTCGGTCTTGGAGCGGGCCGGGCTTTTCGTGCTGCTAACGGGCAGCGTCGGATACTTCGCGTTTCGGCGACTTTGGCCACTGGTGATTCGCAAAGTCAATCCGGTTTACGCGGCGCATGCTATTGAGCAAACAGGCCCCTCGCTAAAAAATAGCCTCGTTAATCTGCTACTCTTCCGGCAGAAACGGACGGAAATCTCCGACGCCGTTTACCATACGCTCGAAGAGCAGGCCGCCCAGCGGCTGAGCCGCGTGCCGGTGGATGCGGCCGTGGATCGCACGCTGCTGATTCGCTTCGGCTACGTGCTTGTGGCGATCGTGGCGATCGCGGCAGCGTACAAAGTGTTCTCACCGAAGGATCCCGTCGTCGCGGCGCGGCGCGTGTTGATGCCTTGGGCCAACATTGTGCCGGCCAGCCGGGTCAACATCTCAGCCATTGAGCCAGGCGCAGTGACCGTTTCGAGAGGTGAGTTCGTCGACGTGTCAGCCGAAGTGCGGGGGATCGGCGATGACGACACCGTCTTACTCCGATATTCGACGGCCGACGGTCAGGCTGTTGACAAGTCGGTGCCGATGAAGCTGTCGCGCAATGGTTTACGCTATGAAGGCCGACTGCCGGATGCACACGGTGCGACGAGCGACGTCGGACTTGCGCAGAATCTTACCTATCGCATCGAGGCGGGCGATGCTCGCTCGCTCGATTATGCCGTGAAGGTGATTGAGGCGCCATCCATTCTCGTCGAACTAGTCGAATACGATTATCCCGAGTACACGGACTACGTCGACCGACAGGTAGCCGAGTTAGGCGACATTCAAGCCATTGAGGGGACGCGCATCACGCTTCACGCGCGAGCGAACGGGCCGATCAAGGAGGCGCATGTCGATTTCAATGCCGATGGTCGTCGCGACTTGCCGATGAAGGCCGGCGACACGAACGCCAGCGCTTCATTTCTGCTGGCATTGCGAGACGACCGACAAACGCCGGAGCACGCGAGCTACGTGCTGCGGTTTGCGAATCACGAGGGTCGGCCGAATCACAATCCGGTGAAACATTCGATCGGCGTCGAGCCGGATTACGCGCCCGAGGCGGCGATTGTGGCGCCGCAGGAGAAGTCGCTGGACGTGCGGCTCGATGAGACAGTCGCGATTGAGGTCGAGGCCGGCGACGATTTCGCGCTGGCCGACGTGCGACTGCACGGCGAGGCGACGGGCCACAGCGTGATGGACGAGCCGCTGTTGAAGCTCGATCACAAGGGGCGATTTACGGCCCGATATCAATTCACGCCGAGCGCGCACGGACTGCGGGCGGGTGACGTCGTGCAGTATTGGGTCTCGGCCAACGACAATCGGACGCCCACGGCCAACGCGACGGAGTCGGAGCGGCGGGAGTTCCGCATCGTTTCGCCCGAGCCGCCGCAGCAACCGCCGCCGGATCGCATTGCGCAGCGCGACCAGCCACAGCGCAAGCAACCCGGCGAAGGAGAGCAACCGGAAGGCAAGCAGCAGCCGCAGGACGGTGCGGCTGGACAGGAAGAGGGACAGGCGGGCGAACAACAGCCGGGTGGCGCGGGCGCGCCAGGGCAGCCTGGTGAGAATCAGCAGCCGCAACAGGGACAGGAGGGGCAAGACGGCCAGGGACAAGGCGGAGAGTTGAGCCGCGACGCGCAGCGGAACGAGGAGTCTGGGGAGGCGCCGCAGAACGGGGGCGAGGACGCCCCGGCTCGCGAGCGTGGCGAACGCGAAGGCGCGAACGATAAACAAACCGGCGCGGGAGCCGCGGGCGGCGAACCCTCTCAAGGTTCGCAGCCCGACGGCACCCGTCCCGAGGGCAATAGCGGCGCGCGGCCGGCAAATGGTGCCGGTCAGAATGGTGATCAGAAGAGTGGTGAGCGTGAGAACGGCGGCCAGCAACCGCCGCCAAATACTGGGTCGTCGCCGGTTTCGTCCGACGGCGATAACGATGCGGAGGCGTTCGAACGCATTCAGCAGCACCTCGAGCGCAACGGCAAAATGAAAGACGGCGAGCCGTCGGGCGATCAGAATGAGTTTAGCCGCGACGAGGGCGCCACGGAACGTGGTCTACGGAGCGCGGAAGCAGGGAAATCGCCACAGAACGGGGGCGAGGACGCCCCGGCTCGCGATGAGGACGACCGTGGCGAAGGCTCCGGCGCGGAAACTAAGGGTGGCGAACCGCAACAATCCAAGGAGCAACCGGGGAACAAGAACGAGCAAACCAAGTCGCCGGGTGGTGAGCAGACCTCGACGAAGGGCGCGTCGGGCGCCGGCGACGAACAGCAGAGTCAAGGGGCGCCGAATTCTCAACCGGAAATGAAACCGACTGAGAAGCGCGAGCAGTCGCCGTCGCAAGGCGAACAATCCAATAAGGAAGAGCCGCCAGCGGGTGCGCGCGGCAAGCGCGAGAGCGATTCGCAGGGCGAACAAGGTGGCGATCGGGCGGGCGGCGGCGAGGAAGGCGGTGGTCAGAAGGCGCCGCGCGAGGGAACGGGCAGCGCGGGCCAGAATCAATCGGCCGACGAAGGCGCGGGCGAATCGACGGAGCAGGGAACGGGCAACGATTCGCCGGATGCCGGTCGAGACGCGGTCGCCGACAAGAAAACGGAGCAATCCGGCGGCGAGACACAAGGTCGCGGCACGAAGACGCGCGAAGTGCGAGGCGACGAGCAGGCCGAGGCCGGCCTCGAGAGCGACCCGGCTGGCGGAGAAGAGAAGCCGCTTCATCGCCAATCGCCGACGACTGAAGAGAATGCGGCGCAGAAAGGTGGCGAGAAATCAAATAACGACGACGGCAAGCAAGGTGCGGGCGGCGAGAGCGAGCCGAAACGTGCGAACGACAGCGCGAATCAAAACGGCGCGCCGACGGGCAGCGGCGGGCAGACGGGCACGTCGGAGCTAGCGCCACCGCGAGCCGAGGGGCTGGCGCCGGGCGGCGATGAGGCCAATCTCGAATATGCGCGCAAGCAAACCGATTTGGTGCTTGAAAAGCTCGTCGATCAGCTAAACCGCAAGCGGGTGGATCAGGATTTGCTCAAGCAATTGGGTTGGTCGGAGGAGGAGTTGCGGAAGTTTGTCGATCGATGGCAAGCACGCAAGGAAGCGGCCGAGCGAAACGATCAGGCGGGCGACGCGGCAAAGCGCGAGCTCGATGAGGCGCTGCGAAGCCTCGGTTTGCGCCGCGGTCCGATGAAGCAGGGCCAGGTGAAGGACGACACGCTGGGCGACCTGCGCGAAGGTTTTCGGGGCCCGGTGCCGTTGGAGTACCAGGAACGGCTTCGCGCCTACAATCAGGGCGTCTCGCGTGCGCGGCAGGATGGGGAGTAGAATGACGAATTCTCGAATGACGAATGACGAATGTGGGGAACGAATACATTCGTCGTTCGTGCTTCGTCATTCGTCATTCAAGCATTTAGGATGCGAGAAATGCAGTCCTTGGGGCCACGCTACCTGGTGCCGTTTCATCCGAAGCAGATTCCGCATCATTTTGCGGACGTGCTGATCATCGGCGGCGGGATTGCCGGGCTGCGGGCGGCGATGGAGCTTGATCCGCGGCTCTCGCTGCTGGTGATCACCAAGGACCAGATGGACCAGTCCAACAGCGCGTTTGCCCAGGGCGGCATTGCCAGCGTGCTCGATCCGGAGGACAACTTTGCCAGCCACGTCGAAGACACGCTCATTGCGGGCGCCAATCTTTGCGATCGCGAAGTGGTGGACATGGTTGTCCGCGAGGCGCCCGACCACATCCGACAATTGATCGAATGGGGCACGAACTTCGACACGGAGAAAGGCGAGCTCCAACTGGGCCGCGAGGGCGGCCACAGCCATCGGCGCATCGTGCACGCGCTGGGCGACGCCACGGGTCATGAAATCATGCGGGCGATGATCGAGCAGGCGCGTTCCAAGCTCGACGCCGACATTTGGCCCAACACATTTACGATCGATTTGCTGACGCACGAAGGCCGTTGCCGCGGCGCGCTAGTCTGGAACGCGCATCATGGTCGCACGTTCGTGTGGGCCAAGCAGACGATTCTTTGCACGGGCGGGACCGGGCGAATATTCCGCGAAACGACCAATCCCGAAGTGGCGACGGGCGACGGACTGGCGATTGCCTATCGAGCCGGGGCCGAGCTGCGCGACATGGAATTCATGCAGTTCCATCCGACCGTGTTGTACATCGCCGGCGGAAGCCGCAGCCTCATCACGGAAGCGATGCGCGGTGAAGGGGCACATCTTATCGACTCAACCGGCCGGCGATTCATGCCCGATTACGACGAGCGGGCCGAGCTGGCGCCGCGCGACGTGGTGAGCCGAGCGATCGTGGAACAGATGGAAAAGACGCGGCAGCCGAGCGTGTTTTTGAGTTTGAGCCACCTGAATGCCGATTACGTGCGGAAGCGGTTTCCGGGCATCGCGCGGACGTGCACCGAGTTTGGGATTGATATCGCGAGCGATCCGATTCCGGTCCGTCCAGGGGCTCACTACATGATCGGCGGCGTGACGGTGGACCACGACGGCCGCACCACGTTGCCCGGATTATGGGCGGCCGGCGAAGTAACTAGCAGCGGGCTGCACGGCGCCAATCGACTGGCGTCGAACAGTTTGCTGGAAGGTTTGGTGTTTGGCGCGCATGCGGGAGCCGGTGCGTCGGTGGCCGCGATGGCCGAGGCCGATTCGTATCGCGCGATTCCGCTGGAGAATCCGTCTATGGAGCCGCACGCCGAGCCGCTCGACTTGGTCGACATTCGCAACTCGCTGCGCAGCCTCATGTGGCGCTCCGGGGGCGTGAAGAGCAACGGGCCGCAACTGGCGGATGCGTCGGAAACGATTCGCCGTTGGTGCCGCTACGTGCTGTCGCGACAGCTTTCCGACCCGGCCGGTTGGGAATTGCAAAACATGCTCACGGTCGCCAGCCTGATGGTGGATTCCGATCTGGCGCGCGAGGAGTCGCGGGGTGTCCATTTGCGGAGCGACTTTCCGGAGCGGGACGACACTCATTGGCGGCGACATCTCAGCGTCGTGCGAAGCGAGTAGCCGCAACCGGTTTTGTCATTCTGAGCGAAGCGTAGCGTAGCGAAGAATCTCGTACGGCAGCGGAGATCCTTCGGTCGCCAAGCCTCCCTCAGGATGACAGGTCGCCAAGCCTCCCTCAGGATGACAGGTCGCCAAGCCTCCCTCAGGATGACAGCCTGAGCCGCTAGATGTCAGCTCGCGACGAAATGCCCACAATTTCGCGAAAAAATCGTGGCATTTGGCCCGAACCGGCTCGAAGCGGGGGACGTAAGCGGGTATAGACACCCGTCGGGACGAGCGATTACCCTTCTACCAATGAGGGGCGGCGTGGCGGGGAAGTAGCCGGCTCCATTTTCAGGCTTTCTGCCCCTGTCGGTGGCCGGCCTCCTTTGCTGACCGAAGTCCCGCCTCTGGCCGGTGCGAGCCGCCGCCGGCCTCGTTGTCACCGTGAACGTATCCGGAAAATAGCCCACGCATTGAATCCAATCATATGAGTACAGCAACAACAAATCGCCGGCCGGCAGCGACCAAGAATTCGGGTCAGGTCCACGGTGGCGGGGACGGCCGCCAGGCCATGATCGAGGCCGACAATCTGTCCAAGTTTTACGGCGACTTCGCGGCCACGCGCGACGTCACGTTCACGATCAATCGCGGCGAGGTGGCAGCGTTTTTGGGGCCGAACGGCGCCGGTAAGAGCACGACGATGAAGTTGCTCACGGGGTATCTGGCCCCGTCTGCCGGAACGGCACGGATCGCCGGATACAACATGGCAGCCGATCGGCTCGAAGGCGCGAAACACTTGGGCTACTTGCCGGAAAACGGGCCTTTATACCCGGAGATGACGCCGCGAAGCCTGCTACAGTTTTTCGGCAAGGCGCGCGGGATGAGCCGCGAACAAATTGAAGACCGCTTGGCCGCGGTGGTCGATCTGTGCAAGCTGGGCTCGGTGATCGGCAAGCCGATTGGCAAGCTTTCGAAGGGCTTTCGGCAGCGCGTGGGGATGGCACAAGTGCTGATGCACGAGCCGGACGTACTGATTCTCGATGAGCCAACGGCCGGACTCGACCCGAATCAAATTCGCGAGGTCCGCGACACGATCCGTCGGCTGGGCCAAACCAAAACCATATTGCTTTCGACGCACATCCTGCAGGAGGTGGAAGCGATGTGCAACCGCGTGATCTTTATCAATGAAGGCAGGATCGTGTTCGACGGGTCGCCCGGCGAGCTCGCGGCGGAGGAAAAGAATCTCGACGAGCGGTTTCACCAGTTGTCGGTAGGTTAGGCTTTCCAGCCTGACCATGACTTTGAAAGAAGGATGTCAGCCTGGAAAGGCTAACATACAAATTATGAACTTTACCGTCCTGTGGTCGATTTTTCGGCGCGACTTCGTCAGCTACTTTTCCAATCCAACCGGATACGTCTTCATCTGCGTATTCGTAATGCTCAGCGCGCTGGCCGCGTTCTGGCCGCCGGATTTCTTCAGCAATAATCTGGCGAACCTCGACCAGCTCAACGATTGGTTGCCGTTCATTTTGCTGGTGTTCATCCCGGCGATCACGATGAGCATTTGGGCGGAAGAGCGCCGTCAGCACACCGATGAGCTGCTGCTCACGCTGCCGGCGAGCGACCTCGACGTGGTGGTCGGCAAGTATCTGGCGGCGGTGGCGATTTACACCGTGGCCCTGTTGTTTTCGATGTTTTCCATCTACTTGGTGTTCAGCTACGGGCTGGGCACGCCCGACACCGGGTTGTTCATCGGCACGTACGTCGGCTACTGGTTCATCGGCCTGGCGATGCTCTCGATCGGCATGGTGGCCTCGTTTCTCACCAGCAACCTCACCGTGGGTTTCATTCTGGGGATGATCTTCAACCTGCCGCTGGCGATGTTCGGCGTCGCCGATTGGATCGTTAAGAACCCGCAGTTCGCACAGGCGATTCAGCGGTGGAGTGCGCAGGCGCAGTTTCAAGACTTCGAACGGGGCGTCATCAGCCTGGGCGGCATCAGCTATTTTTTGATGATCGCGGCGATCATGCTGTACGTTAGCATGGTGCTGATTGGGCGGCGGCATTGGGGCGGCCGCGAAGAGAGGGAGGCGATGTGGTTGCACTACTTCGCACGCGCGCTGGGATTGGTGTGTTTGGCGATTGGCGTGAATCTTTTCTTTTCGCATCACAACGGCTTGCGCGCCGACATCACGAGCGAGAACTTGAATTCCCTTTCACCGCGGACCGTTCGATTGGTCAAAGATCTGAGCGGCAACGAGCAGGTGAATACGATCAAGATCGACGCGTATGTGAGTCCGCAGGTTCCGGCCGAGTATGCCGCGCACAAGCTGAACTTTCTTTCCACGCTATCGGAACTCAGCTCGCTAAGCGGCGGGAAGATTTTGGTGAACGTGCATGAAGTCGAGAACTTCAGCGACGAGGCGTCCAACGCCGAGAAGGCGTATGGAATCGAGCCGCGCGAGGTGCAGACAATTGACCGCGGCGCTCGCAAGACGGAGGAAATCTTCCTAGGCGCAGCCATTTCTGCCGGCCTCGACCGGGTTGTAATCCCATTTATCGACAAGGGCATTCCCGTCGAGTACGAATTGGTGCGATCGATTTGCACGGTCGCCGATCAGGAGCGGAAGAAGCTGGGCGTTTTGAAGACCGACGTGCAGCTCTTCGGCGGGTTTTCGATGCAGGGGGCTACCGAGGAGTCGCAGCTCGTGGCCGAGCTGAAGAAGCAATACGACGTGGTTGAGGTGGATGCGTCGAAGCCGATCAAGGAGCGATACGACGTGCTCTTGGCAATTCAGCCGTCGTCGCTTTCGCTGGAGGGGATGGAGAACTTCGTGGCGGCCGTGAAGAGCGGGCAGCCGACGGCGATTTTCGAAGATCCATTTCCAGTGACTCAGCCGGACGTGGTGGGCACATCCCAGCCGAAGCGGCCGCCCGGCGGGCCGATGGGCATGTTTGGCGGCGGTGGGCCGCCGGAACCGAAAGGCGACATTTCGAAGCTGTGGAAGCTCTTGGGCGTGGAAATGTACGGCGACGAGATCATTTGGCAGGAATTTAACCCCGAGCCCAAGTTGGGCGAGATTTTCCGCGAATGGATCTTCGTCGACGAAGCGCTTGCTTCGGAAGATGGCACGTTCCAGCCGTTCGCGGCCGACGACCCGATTTCGTCCGGCATGCGGCAACTGCTGTTCTTCTGGGCCGGATCGTTGCGCCCAGCCAATGATTCCAAGCTCGATTTTAAGGAGTTGGCAGTCACCGGCACCAACACGGGCACGGTCAGCTATCAGGACACGGAGATGTCGCTCCGTTCGCGCAACATGATGGGCGTGCGCCGCAACACGACGCACGATCCGTACATCGTGGCCGCTCACATTAAAGGAAAGGTCGCGTCGGACGCCGGCTTGTATCTTAAGGATATCGGCGAGGATTCGAAGCAGATTGAAAAAGATGGTGCAACACCGGCGGGTGAAAAGGCGGGCGACACGGCTGAAGCTTCTAAGGGCGGCGAGAGCGATGAGCTTGCCGGGAAGGAGCCGGAAAAAACGGAGCTCGACGTGGTCGTCGTCGCGGACATCGATTGGATCGCGCCCGACATCTTTCGCGTTCGGGAAATGGGAGAGAACGCGGATTGGGTCACGGAGTTCAAGTTTCAGAACGTGCCGTTTGTGTTGAACATCCTGGATTCACTGGCCGGGGATGATCGCTACGTCGATTTGCGCAAGCGCACTCGTTCGCACCGCATCTTGACGAAGGTCGATGAGGCAACCGAGGAGTATCGGGCGAATTCGCTCGACGACCAGGCAAAGTTCGTGAGCAACGCACGCGAACAAATTGAAGCCGCGGAACGAGATTTCAATCAAAAGATCGCGGAGATGGAAAACCAGAAAGACCTCGATCCGCGGATCCTCATGCAAAGGCTGGCGCAGGAGCGGATCAAATTGGAGCGCGTTCGCGACGTTCAGATCAGCCGACTGGAAAAGGAACGCAACCAGAAGGTAAAGCAGAGTGAGCGCGAGTTGGCGGGAAAGATTCGCGGCGTGCAGGATCGGTACAAGCTGCTGGCCGTGCTGCTGCCGCCGATTCCGCCGATCCTGCTGGCGTTTTTCGTATTCTTCCACCGCCGCAAGGCGGAGCGCGAAGGCGTCGATACTCGCCGGTTACGTTACGGCAAAGTGCCCGAGGAAAGTCCGGTTAGTCGGATAACTGTTTAAGTGTGCATCAACGATTAACGATCCTGCGTCAGAGCAAGATGTTTTTGGAACAGGAGGCAACAGGGAGAACGGAGGAGTTGGTCGCTTGTTCTCTCTGTTTCCTCGGTTTCCTCCTGTTCAATGTTTTTTGTCCACCACGACGGCGCTAAAACACTGCCGTAGTCCTAAAACTGAAGTAAGTCATGACTGAAAACGCGAAAACCATCACGTTCGTTATTGTCGGCATGCTTGCCGTTGTCATCGGGATCGCGTCGCGTCCTTCGTCGGCGGAGTTGGATGAAAAATCCCTGGAAGGGACCGATCTGACGAAGAATTTTACTTCGGTAGAGGACGCCAAGAGACTGCGGATCGTTCGGTTCGACGAAGATACGGCTACCCGCCGCGAGTTCGAAGTGGCCGAGCAGGACGGGTTGTGGTCGATCCCCTCGAAGGACGGCTATCCGGCCGATGCGGCGCGGCAAATGGCCGAGGCGGCCACGTCGCTCATGGATCGCAAGATTCTGCAGGTGGCCAGCGGCAGCGCGGGTGACCACGAGCAGTTTGGCGTGATTGATCCTTCGTCGCCCAAGCTGGAGGCCGGTCAGAATGGTGTCGGCACGCGCGTCACGATATTCAACGAGCAGCAGGATCCACTCGTCGATCTGATCGTTGGCAAGGCGGTGAAGGGCGCTGAGGGGCAGAGATACGTTCGCGAGGCGGGCCGCAACATGGTTTACGTCATCGAGATTGATCGCTCGAAACTGTCGACCAATTTTGAGGACTGGATCGAAAAGGACTTGCTGAAACTCAATTCGTGGGACTTGCAGCAGGTCGACGTGAAAGATTACTCGGCGACGTTGGTCCAGGTGATGACACCGGAGGGGCCGTCGATCGGAATCGATCGGGACGATCGCGCGGAGCTGACGCTCGGCTACAGCGACAGCGATGGGAAATGGACTCCAGTTAAGTTACGCAGCTTCGATCGCAGCAAAGGAGAAGACGGCGAGTATGTCGACTTCACGCTCGCGGAGGACGAAGAGCTGAACGACGAGTCGCTGAACGGCCTGAAGACCGCGCTCGACGACCTGCAGATTGTCGATGTGGTTCGCAAGCCGCAAGGATTGAGCGAAGACCTGAAGGCGGGCGCCGAGTTCGTCAGCAATCAGAAGGCGTTTCTCGACCTTGTTTCAAAAGGTTTTACGGCAACCGGCATCGGAGCGGGTGCGCCGCAGGACATTATTTCGAGCGACGGCGAAGTCGTGGCCACGATGAAAAATGGCGCCGAGTACGTGTTGCGGTTCGGCAATCTCACGAACGTGGCGGGCGGCGAAAAGCCGGAGGACGCGGCCGCGACTGGGCAGGCCGCCGACGCGGCCGCGGGCGCCGACGAAAAGAAAGCCGACAACGACGTGAATCGCTACATGTTCGTGATGGCGCGTTTCAACGAGAACGCGGTGAAGCAGCCGGAGTTAGAGACGTTACCCGAGTTGCCGTCTAGCGAAGAGGCCAAGCCGGCGACCGAAGCCGTTCCCGCGGATGCGGCCGCCGGTGATGCGGCCGCCTCTGCGACACCGCCGGCCGAAGGTGCACCAGCCACGCCTGCCACTGAGGCGAACGCGGAGACGCCAAAAGCTGAAGAGGCAAAGGCCGATGAATCGAAGCCGGCGGCAACCGACGAGCCGAAGAACGCGGACGCTCCTGCAGCAGTGCCAGCAGCCGAGAAAGAAAAAGAGCTTGAAAAGGTGATGGCGCAGCGAAAGCGAATCGAGCAGGAAAACCAGCGCAAGATGGACGAGTATCAAGAAACGCTCAAGAAGGGTAAGGAGGCGGTCAAGGATTTGAATCTGCGTTTCGGCGATTGGTACTTTGTGGTCGACGACAACGTGTTCCAAAAAATTCGCCTGGGCCGCGACGACGTGATCAAGAAGAAGGAAAAGCCGAAGGCCGAAGGCGAGGCGCCCGCCGGGGCCACGAATCCGTTCCCCGGGGCGGGCACCGCACCGGCTGGACTTCCGGAGATTCCCAGCGCTAAGCAGGAGTAGCCGTAGCTGGGGTCTAGCTGTAGCTGGGGTCTGTGACCCCGGCGGCGCTGGAGGCCGGCCTCACAGAGGCCAGCTACAATCGGATTAGAAACCGCCTTTAAGCCGAAGCAGGACGCTTAAGCGGTTCTCGCCCAGCGCGTTTTCGAAGCCAATTGATGGATCTCCACACAGACGTTCTCGTAACCACCCAGCGCTGAATCCGGAACTTGCCGGGAAAGTCGGTCAGAATCAGGCCAACGGCGATGGTCAGCAAACCTTGACCCGGCACGAGTAGCATCGCGATTCCGGCAACGAGTAAGACGATTCCCAGCAGGTTTTTCGCGATCAGCACGACAATCCGCAGTGCGGGATGCGTCGCCCACGCACCCAACGGGCGGCGTTCTTCTTTTGCAAAATAGTCGGGCGGCAGTCGAGTTAGTATCCACGCGACGGCGACGGGAGTGAGTACGAATGCGGCGACAGAGACGGCGAATAGCCACCATAAGAGTGTGTTGTTTGACTGTGTCCAATTGAGTAGCGAGTTGATCCAATTCATTCTCGATCGGGGGCGAGGACGCCCCGGCTCGTTCTTATTGGAGAAGTCATTGCGGCGCGGCCTGGCCCAATTCGCGGAGTGATTCGAGCGTGTAGATGCCCGTGTTGTGTCCGTCGCTGAAGTCGATGGAATAGGCGTAATTGCCGACCGGCTTCATCGCGGCGATTCGCAGCGGCCGAATGTCTGCTTCGGATACGATTGGCAATTGCGTTGGTGGGGGCGGCGGGGCTTTTCGCTTTTCACGGCACGTCGCACACGGGCATTTATCGCGCAACTCGCGCACCGCATACTCGCGGATCTGGCCGTCGTTCCAGGTGATGCGGAGGTGATTGGCGTCCGCTAATTCAAGTTTAAGAGGTTGTGCAGTCATGTCTGGCGATTCGCTTCGGTCTTCATATGGCTCATCCGAAAAAATCTGCAACACAACAACGGAAGAAGATGCCGCGAATTAGCGAAGGGTTATTGGACATACGTGTGAGCTTGCTTTGGGTGA
>JAKEIB010000322.1 GCA_022614705.1 Planctomycetota bacterium
CCGATCATGGCGTTTGACAACGATCTCATCACGTCCCAGTTGATCGCCCACGGCGCTCACACCCGCCCACGTGTGTGAGCTGGCGCGAGAGGCGCGGCACGGAAAACCGTCCTACGTGCGGTCGGCAACCGTCGCCGGCTGGCGCTGTGAGTTGCGGCACGGACGTAATTGCGCCAGCTTCGTGCTCTTTCCGCCGACGCCCGTGGAGAACATCCGCGACGCCGTCTTGGCCTTGATGGCGCGTTTCTAGATGCGCACCTGGGACTACAACTGCGGCCACATTCCGCTTACAATCGCACTATTCACAAGCCAGCGAGTCAGCGGCCCTATGACGCCCCAAGATTTCATCCATAAGTGGAAACAGGCCAACCTGTCCGAGCGCAGCGCCTACCAACAGCACTTCCTCGACTTGTGCGAACTCGACGACGGCCGAAGGTCTGCTGACTCTTACTTGGTTCAATCTACGATGATAGCCCCATCGTCCTGCGGTTTCACATAGAGCAGCAGGCTTCAAGAACCCTAGGATGCCAGTGCCTGCCGTTCAAATACCGACTCCGCTAACCGGATTTGTTGTTCGATCTGGCTCTCCGGGATGACCGTTTCAAGGATGATGGGCACGTCAGCGGGCACAAGGTCAGCCACTTTGCGGAAAGCAGCGAGGGCGGTGAAGGACATGGGATCATGGTGGCTGCTGGAATTCACCTCGCTCATATGAACTTGTCGAAGCCGACTGCCGAAGTGGCGCATAAGCAGCGCGGCTTCCGTCATGCTCGGATCGACCTGGCGGGCGTGGCCAATGTCGAAGCAAAAAGTTGCTCTCGGGAATCGCTTGAAGAAGGGTTGCAACTCGGCAACTGTCCGTCCTACCGGTTTGCGCTTGTCCATGTTTTCAATACACAGCGCATCGTCGAATCCGTCCCAAAGACTCGGTTGGGAAATGACATCGGGGTGAACGATGATCGGCCAACAGCGGGGCAGCAATTGCCGAAGCAGCTTTGTGACAGTCTCTTCCGAGAGTTCCACAAGACCGCTCGGCGCGTGAAATGAGACATAGACCATCGCACTAAGCGGCAGTTCATCCAAACTGGCGAGGAGCGGGCGCAACTCGCGATCGCGCAAAGCGGACAGTTCGACCGCGCGAATTTCTCTTCGCAACACGAGATCAAGGCCGTTGCGGAAGTCGCCGAATGCCAAGGCGCCTGTGGAGAAGCCGATCCTTCGCTTCATTAGAAGACTCCGTACCTTCGGGTTAATTTGGCGAGCCGTTTGCTGTCGTCGAAGAACAACCATTCCAACCCTTGTTGAAACTCCTCGGCGGCCGTTTGCATCGATTGGAAAACCTCGTCGCTGGACGCTTCTTCTGGCTTCAATTCTTCCAAATGTTTTCGTATTTGTTCCTGATCGAGCTTTTCCAAAAACGCATTGTACGAGTCGAAGAGCATCTCAGCCGTTGCGGGAGTTGCTTCCGCGCCAGCCGATTCGGCCAAAATATCGAGAGGGGATCGATCTACATACGGCAACAAGTATTCGACGAGTCCTTCATCCGTTGGCTTTTCTGCCAACTGCGGCGACCGTTGCTTAATCCACTCGGGATCACTCTGGAAGCAGGTCAATAGGCCTGAAGCAAAAATCAGCTTCCTCGACAAGCGAAGTTTCACGTTGCGGAGAGCCCACTTCTTGCCGGCTTGTTCCCGGTACTTGCTGGCGTAATCGACGCACATGGTCCGCCAAAATCGGTTCAGGTCATTCAGCAGGAAGAGGGGCACTTTGAGATAAAAAGGACGAAAATCGTTTTGCAAGTAACGCCGCAGAATTCCTTTGATGACTCGGTCGTACGCTTCGCGCCGGTTGACTGGTTTAGATTCAAGAAGCAGCAGCAATCGACGAGTTGTGTTGCGATTCGAATCGTCCTGACCGCCGATTTGATGGATTAACTCGTGGCTGAAGGTGAGATTCCCGAAGATTCCAGTCGGGCCTGGTTTGATGAAGCCGGCTTTGCCGAGAAGGTCTCCTAGTTCGTGAGCGGTAATTGCATGCCGTTGCTCCGCCTCACCGTCGATGACTATCGTCCAATCCAAGTCGCTGCCGCTGGTCCACTCCCGTCGCGCCAGCGAACCGAATACGACAACGCTCAAGTCTGCCGAGTCGATTCCGTTGCCTTCAACAATCTTCTTCACTTGTGCCAGCTGCGCTGCCGACTCCTTGTCCGCTTTTTCGATGGCAAGCCAGTCTTTCATCAAGTCTGAACTCAACTTGGCGACAGACATTCAAGTTTTCCTTGCCAGCGACAGACACCCTCTTTTTAGCTTAATGTCCGGACTAATTCTAGTGGTTAGCCGAACCCACGAAGCCGAGTTGCTTTTGGAATGGTGATGCGTGCCCAATTCGGGGCTGCAATTGCTGGCGGAGGTCGAGCTCTGGGACCCCAAGGCCGCGCAGGCCCGCGGCGATAGCTCGGCCGTCGGCGGCTGCAAGTCGCCGGCGCTCCTCGTCGAGTTGACCTCAGACGCCGGCCCCGGTTTTCCAAGTTTACGACGACTGGGTTGCACTGGTAATCGTTGGTAGAGACATAATAGTGACGACGTTTTGGTCCACACGAAACTGTAATGAAGTCGGAAATGACCCAACGGACTTCCGCCGCACGTTCAGGAAGACCTGATGACGATCCACCTGCGTCAGAGCGAGATCTTGACTACCGCCCAGTCATTCGGTCTGCAATTTCCTGGTACGGCGCTGCAAACTGCCAACAAGGAGGGCTCGAAGGCTCGATCATTCTTGCCCAATCAGTTTTGGAATTACTTTCATGGGTTTTGCTCGTCGAGGATCTTGGACTGCATAGCAATTCGGCCTTTGAAAAACTATCCGCTGACGCGAGGATTCGGCACCTGTTGACACACTGCGGAATCCCACTTTCAGTCACACCAGAAGTCACTTCGCTCGCAAGTCTCGCTTCGGCCCGATCGTGGGATGGTCCGCACGCACTGGTGAAACTACGAAATTGGCTTGTCCATCCCGAAAGGAAAAATCGCAACGAGATTGACGCGCTCGACGAGGAAGTTTGGTTTGACGCGTGGAAGCTGAGCCTTTGGTACATTGAACTCGTCTTGCTGCACCTCTTCGGGTATCGCGGAAAATACGGGAATCGGCTCAAACACGATCGCTATGTGTCGGAGGTGGAACCTGTGCCCTGGGTGGGGCCGGCGACATGATTGGAGCAAGGCGGAGTTTGGGAACGAGTTCAACGAGAAGCAGCCGGCTCAACGGACTTGCCATTGACTTCCTGCATCTCGACCGCAATCTCTGCCCCCGCGGGCTTCGGACCAAACTTCGGCTTCCGCGCCGAATCCTCCAGCATCTGCGCCAGGCTGTACCAGGTCTGGCCGATGGCTTTCAGGACGCCGCAGCCCATGGGTTCATCGTCGCCAGCCAGCTCGGCGAAATGGTCCAAGTGGCGCTTGATCGCAAACGCGTGGTATTTGACCTCATCGAAGGCGGATTGTTCGCGCTTGCCGATCACGCTCTTCATGTCGTAGTCGAGCGCGATGAGGTAGGCCTGGAAGTCTTCGAGGCGCAGGTCGCCGTCTTTCGCCTCGTTCCCAAACTCCGTTTGGGAACGCACCACCGCGAAACTCCGTTTCGCTGCCTTTCGGGCCGACTCCTCCCATCGGCTGACCAGGCCTCAAGGTCAATGTGCAGCCTAATCCAACCATCGCCGCGAGTCGTGGCTTATTCTTTGGCGAACTCTGCATACCCTGTCACCTGGGGCCAGCGTTTTGATTGTCGGTGTTGTCGTAGGTGTAGGTGGTAACGCAAGGGCGTTGGCAACATTGCCAAAAGTTGGCCATCTTGGCGATTCAAGATTGCCAAAAAGTGGCAACGTTGCCAGAACCCCTGTGTGTGCCAACTGGCGACGACGAGGATTTGCACATTGCAAGTGACTGGCAAACCATGAGTTAGGACCGGCCTCCGTGGACGCCAACTTGGTCGTTTGAAGTGGCATTCACGGACGCAGTGGCGCACACGGGGGTATGTGCGTGATTTTTTCGCTCCGGGCATCGAAACTGGTTAACTGTTCCTCGCTCGCGCGTCGGGCTAGTGTTAATGATTCGGGCCAGGAAGGGGGGGGTGTGGGTGTGTCGCGCAACCTATCCTGCAACCTTGTTATCAGCAAAGGACTTACGGAAGGAAATAGGTCGCGCGTGGTTGTTACGAATCCGCTCTCACTCTGGGGCCGGTGCTTTCCCCGGTGTACGCAGGTCGAAGACGACGAGCCGGCCGCTCTCCAGGGGGCAGTGGAATTGCTCGCGCAGGTGGCGGTGCAGGCCGGGATAGTGCTCCAGCCACCACAATGCGGGCCATCCCAAGACGAAAAACCCGGCCCCCTCCCGCCGCAGGCGCTCCAGCTCGCTGATGGCGGTGTCGTCATCGGGCGGCGGGCCCCAGTACTGACCGTCGCGCTCAAGGAATGGCAGACAGCGGCGGCCGGGCACAGTCAGCGTACCGTCCCACTGTGCAGGGTCGTCGGCGAAGACGACCGTGGCGCCGGGCGGGATGATCGATTCCAGTTCGGCGCGGGCGCGGTCCAGTTTCACCCGATGCTCCAGGAGAGATTCCCCCTCGCCCCATTCCGGCAAAGTAGTAGGCACACTCCGTGTGCCGTCTGTAGACAACGGCACACGGAGTGTGCCGTCTGTGGGCAACGGCACACGGTGTGTGCCGTCTGCGGACAACGGCACACGGAGTGTGCCTGCTACTTTGCGCCAGAGGTTGAGCAGTAACCGCTTGTGCCGGAA
>JAKEIB010000323.1 GCA_022614705.1 Planctomycetota bacterium
ATCCCAATCGCGATCGCGCCAATGATCGCGAATGCGCCGGGCATGATCGAACCGGTCGCCGTCGCGCCATTTGCCGGACCAGTCCCGATGGTCGTCATCGTCCCCGTCGTGGCCACGCGCACCCTCGCGCCAACGTTGATATTCGCGGCTGCCCTCGCGATCCCCGCGGTCGCGATTGGCCAAATCACGGTCGCCATCAAAATCGCGGTCACGATCGATATCACGGTCGCGGGCACGACTGAAATCGCCCACGCGGCCTCCGTCCCGGAGATTTTCACTGAGTTCGCGATCTCCACGAGTGCGGTCGCCGAGGTTGCGAAGGTTGTCATCCGTCGCGCCTGGGTGGTCCGAATCTCTCAAGCGCCGCGTCAGTTCAGCACGACGTCCCTCGTCGCTATCCCTTTGTAATGAACGTCCATCGCGAAGCTCGCCGCGCTCTCCCACGTTGCCGGCTTGGCGCTGCGAATCGTCGCCGCGCAGCTGTAAGAAGTTGCGAACCTGATCTTCGCTCGCACGTCCGGCCTGATATTGCCTCGGTCCTTGGTTACTAAATGTGCCACGTTGACCGTCCGACGATCTGTCATTTAACACATTGCGACCCTCACTTGATTGATCACCAAGCTGATCGGTGCGGAAAGAACCGCGCGTGGACGGATTAAATGTCGAACGCGCGCCTTCCTGCTGACCGATACGGCCCTCGCCGCGGAATTGCGAACTACCCTGGTCGAAGCTGCGGCCCGACCGCAGGCCTTCGTACGATGGGTTTCGCGATTGCCCGCTGAACGAACGGCTGCCGCTTTCGGACGGACGGATGAATTGTCGCGAGGACTCACTACCCTGACTGAACGATCGCGAGGAACGACCCGAATCGCCACTGAACGATCGCGATCGATCGCTGCCGCCACTAAACGATTGTCCTTCGCCTCCTCGACTGAACGATCGTGACGAACCTTCGCCTCCACGACTAAACGAGCGGGAGGAACCTTCGCCTCCGCCACTAAACGAGCGGGCGGAGCCTTCCCCGCCGCCGCGACCACGGCCGCCGCCGCCACCATCATCGTCATCGGCCAGCGCATAGCCGCCAGCCAGTAAAGCCGTCAGCAAGCCGACGACGAGAGCGCGCTGTGAAAAACTTGTACAAAACATTGGGGATGCCTCCTGGCTGCCGACTAATCCGTTCGTCCGACTTGCCTCTGCCGAGTGTTCGCTTTGATGCGATTTGTTGTGCAAACTTCCGCGGCCATACGTTCCATGGACCCAGTGCCGCGGTCGTCCTGGCGCGGCGTAGCCGCAACCAAGTAGCACGGACTTCAGTCCGTTCCACGGAATTTGCGCACCGTGCACAAAAATCCAACGTTTGCAGTACGGGGAATCACTTGCCTAGGTGCATTTAGAGGAGCAACGACCGTGCCAAACCGTGCGCATTTTCGTCGCACCCCATGAAATACGGGCGTTTGTAACTACCTAGGGCGGCCAATTTGCCGCGTCGGGTGTAAAAAGCGCCGTCAAATTGTGGACTCATGCACATCAGATCGATGACGGCTGATGATATCTATATTTTGGGATGGGAGGCATCTTATTGACGGAAGCCAACCGCACTCGTAGCCTGTCAAATAGTTAGCGTACTAATTATTCGACCGTGCCTGGGACAGACCAGTTATGACTCTGGACTACGATTTCCATCAAAGCATCGGCTACTGGCTCACCATCACCACTCAGACCTATCACCGCGCGGTGAGCGACGAGCTCGTGCCGCACGGCATCACCTACCGGCAATCGATGGTCTTAGGCTGGCTCGCCTTGGAAGGCGAGCTCTCACAAACCGAGCTCGCGGCCAAGATGATGGTCGAGCCGCCGACGTTGGTCGGCATCCTCGACCGCATGGAGCGCGACGGCTGGATCAGCCGGCACAACTGTCCATCCGACCGGCGCAAAAATCTCATCCGGGCCAACCCGGCGGCCGAGCCCGTGTGGGATAAGATTGTCGAATGTGCGATGCGCGTTCGCGCACGGGCCACGGACGGATTGAGCGAACGCCAATTGGCAACGCTCAAGAAACTGCTTCGCCGAGTAGGGCAAAACCTTAAGACCCGCGATGCCGTGCAAAGCCTTGACTAAGAGCCTATCCCAGAACCGTCGGGGACTGGCCGGGCACCATCGCGGCGATGGTCGTGCGGAGTCTTCGGAGCAAAATGTGCCTGTCCCCCTTCTCCGGACGGTTCTGGGATAGGCTCTAAGGCAATAACTTTCTTGGCTCATCGAGTCACCGATGACGAATTCGGTAACCGTTTAGCCGATTGCAGGACCATTTACGGTCCTTCCCGCGCCAGCGGTAATAGCCCCGGCATTCACAGGATTATGCAAGTGCTGGCGCGTTTCAGCGAAGGTTGTCGCCGTGCGATCGCCCTGAACGGGCCACGATTCCGCTTGAGCTATTCGCGTTGGGAAATGAGTTCGGTAGGTCAGGCTGTGCCTGACAAGAATCTCCTTGATTTGTCGGGCGATGGGAAAGTAAATTAATAGGATGACCGCCGTTAAGCAAATCGAACTAATTTCAGTTGAAGATTATCTGGCTGGCGAGCTTGTCTCCCAGGTCAAGCACGAGTACTCCGGCGGATATGTCTACGCCATGGCCGGGGCAAGGACCGCCCATAACCGCGTCGCTACGAATTGGATGCTTGCAATCGGGCAACGACTCCGTGGTAGGCCCTGCGAACCGTTCAATTCGGACATGAAAATCCGCGTCCCGTTTCCGACACACACGCGATTCTATTACCCAGACGGGATGGTCGTCTGCGAGTCGAATCCGCCGGAATCGACGTACCAGGACCGCCCGGTCGTGATCGCGGAAGTTGTTTCCGACACGACGCGCCGCATCGATGAAGGCGAAAAACGCGAAGCGTATTTGACTATTCCGACCCTGATGGCGTACCTCATCATCGAAACACATCGCCCGCGTGTAGTCGTGCATCGCCGCACGGACAATGGCTTTGTCGCCGAAGCCTATGAAGGCGCGGACGCGGTGGTCCCGCTTGCCAGCATCGACGCGGAGCTTCCTCTGGCGGAGCTGTACGAACGGGTACAGTTTGAGTCCAGCGAGCAAGAGCGGGAGCGGCTTGGCACCCATTCCACATAATCGGGCTTGGCGCACTCCCATGTCGAAGTATGCTCGTTCTTACTACGCTGCCGCTTGGTAACGCCACACGGCGTCCCTTCTAATCGTTCCGCGCCTGTCGCCCAACCATTGGGAGACACTATGAGCTTCGACGCCTGGTTCACACTGGCCGTATTAGCGGTCGCATTTCTCGCTCTGGTTCGTAATTTGGCGCCGCCTGATCTGGTGTTTCTTTGCGGGACGACGCTGCTCGCCCTGTTCGGAGTCATTAACGCCAAGGAGGCGTTCGCAGGTTTCGCGAATGAAGGCATGCTGACCGTCGCCGTGTTGTTTGTCGTGGCGGCCGGGCTCGAGCAAACGGGCGTGCTGGCCTACGTCGGGCAGCAAATACTGGGTGGCGCCCGCACCGATCGCGGGGCGCTCGCTCGGCTGAGCGCGGTGATCGTTTCTTCGTCCGCCTTTCTCAACAACACGCCCATCGTGGCGATGTTCATGCCCGTCGTCGTCGACTGGTGTCGACGCAACAACGTCGCGCCGTCCAAACTGCTCATCCCACTCTCCTATCTCGCTATCCTCGGCGGAACGTGCACGCTCATCGGCACGTCGACCAACGTCGTCGTCCACGGACTGATGCGGGATAGCGATATCGCATCACTCGAACGCGGCATGTCGCTGTTTGAAATCACGCCGCTCGGAGTGCCGTACGCGCTGGCAGGCGTCGCGTACCTGCTCACGATGGGCCGCAGATTGCTCCCCGAGCGCAAAGAATTGTTCGAGCAACTAGGCGAATCGCGACGCGAGTACATGGTCGACATGCTGGTGCAGCCGGAGTGCCGGCTGATTGGCCGAAGCGTCGAAGCGGCCGGACTGCGAAACTTGCCCGGCCTGTTCTTAATCGAAATCAATCGCGGCGACGAGATCATCACGCCGGTCGCGCCCAATGAGGTGATCGAAGCGAACGATCGGCTCGTGTTCACGGGTGTGGTAAGCAGCGTCGTCGAGCTGCAAAAAATCGCTGGGCTGGTTCCCATCGCCGACCCGGCCTATGAAGCGGCGCCGGCGCGGCAGTTAAGCCGGCGGATGTGCGAAGCGGTTATTTCCGCCGACTCGCCGCTGATCGGCGAGACGATTCGCGACGCCGATTTTCGTGCCACTTACGGTGCTGCCGTCGTGGCCGTGCACCGCGGCGGCGCCCGCGTCCAGGAAAAAGTCGGCGACATCAAGCTGCAGCCCGGCGACACGTTGCTATTGCAGACGCAGCCGCACTTCGTGCGCGCCCATCGCAACGATCCGGCATTCTACCTCGTGAGCGACGTCGAGCAGTGGCGGCCGCTGCGCAGCCATCGCGCGTGGATCGCCATGTTGCTGTTCGTCGCGCTGCTGGTGCTTATGACCACCGGAATCGTGCCAATACTCATCGGCGCATCGCTCATCGCGGTGTTGATGATCGCCACCGGTTGCCTGTCGGCGGGCGAAGCGCGCCAGAGCATCGAGCTGCAAGTGCTGATCACCATCGCCGCCTCGTTCGGCATCGGCACGGCACTGGAAAAATCGGGCGCGGCCGAAGCGATCGCCAACCAATTAGTCCATGCTTCGTCGGTTTTCGGACCAGTCGGAACGCTGGCCTGCGTTTATATCCTGACGTCGATTCTCACCGAGCTGATCACCAACAACGCCGCGGCCGTGCTGCTGTTCCCGATTTGCATTCAGGCGGCCAGGCTCAGCGACAACGTCGACCCGCGGCCGTTCGTCATCGCGCTGACTTTCGCCGCGTCGGCCAGTCTCATGACCCCCATCGGCTACCAAACCAACATGATGGTCTACGGCCCCGGCGGCTACCGCTTCACCGACTTCATTCGCGTCGGCCTGCCGCTGCACATCATCCTGCTCGTCATGGCCACGGTGTTGATTCCGATCATCTGGCCACTGTAACTCGCGGCGGCGTGCGGCTTAGCGCTAAATCAATCGCCACCACTCGTTTTTACCTTTTCTACCTCGACGGCATCGCGCTTCACCGCCTCCGGCGAAACAGCCTTGACCATTTCGGCCACTTCGGTTGCCGTCGTTTCCGGGCCGCGCTGCGGCCGCCAACTGGGGGCCGCGTCGGCAACCACCGGCTTGGCCACGCGTCGCACCGTGCCGCGGCCGGCGAGATACAACCGCACGGCATCACCCTCGCTACCCAACATCGCCGACTGCTTCAAGAACAGCAACTTGCGCTGCCCGCCCGCACTGCATTCGACGTGTACGTCGCCGCCGCGCCAACCGGCCGGCACGATGAACGTGACGGCCAGCTCGTGCACACCCTCCAGCGACGTCTGCGACGATCGCTTCAGCTTGAAAAACACTCCCCGACCCTCCGATGATGTACCGCTGATGACGACCGCATGCTTCGGCGGCAAGCGATTGAGTTTTTCCGTTGTCGTCTCGCCGCTGGAGATACCTGCGTTGATCGATGGCGTCACGTGGGCGACCTCCGCCGCGTATGGAATGGGCAGCGCGCCGCCCAAGGAACCATCGAGCGAGCGGGCCGTTTTGGTAGTGGTCGTGGTTTCAATTGGATTGGCGATGTCGCTCGTGAGCTGCGTCGCCGGGGCGAAGTCGAAAACGCGCATCCCGGCGGCCGCGCCGCTAATCTCTACCGTGAGTTCGTCGACATCATTCAATGGAACTTCGCGAAAACGCACCGAGATCGGCAGCGTGAACTCCACCAGCCGCTGATTCGGATATTGAGTCAGCCGTTCGGACGGCGTCACGTCGCGACACTCGGCCGTGCGCGCGAAGTCAAACTCAACATACGGGGCGGCCAGCGCCACGCCGGGGGAAATTGCCGCGAGCCAGATCGGTAACCAGGTCCATCCGCCCGCCGCGAGTGCGTTTTGAAGTGGGGCGCGAAGCATGTCGTCCTTCCCTCCTTGCTCAGACAATTCGACAACAGCGGGGTTCATCTGCTAGCGTCGCCAGATGCGTATCCCTCGCAGTTGCATTTGCTGATACGCACGGCCGACGCGCTTGGTTTGCGATGCGCGCTCCGATCAACGAATGGTGCGACTGCTGGCTTAATCCGACGCCGTCCGGAAACTGAACGGGCACTGCCACCCCGAGGTCCTCCGAGGGGCGAGGGCAAGATTCCTCGGCGGACCTCGGAATGACAGGTGCGGGTGTCGCCGATCAGCGTTTTGCATCGCGATATGTTGACGCGATGCTCAGCTTAACCTGCCCGGTGCCGATCGCTTGGTAAGACGTGCTGAAGCTACCGCGCGTTTCGGACATAGCGATTGGGCCGCTCAGGTCAAGATTCACGACCCGGCACGTATCGACCTGCACGGCGAGCGGGCCTTCCACCTGCAATCGCATTTGCGAGGCGTTGTTGGACGCCGCCTCGACACGGGCGAGAAAAACGGCGTGTGTACCGGCGTCGTGTGATTCCAGTTTCTTGAGCGTGAGACTACAGCCGGCGACCTCGCCGAATAGCTTGCCGACGTTGAAAATCTTGCCGGCAGTTTCCCGTGGTACTTCAATCGTGTCGCCAATCGCCACCGTTTTGTCGGCCAGGAACTCGGCGAGCGGGTTCGCGCGGCCGAGCATTTCCATATGTTGAGCGACAATCTGGCACTCGTCCGACGGCGGGATATTGCCGTCCTCATAAGTGATGGCGAGTTTGCCGTTCTCGCCCGGCTCACGTTGGCAGAAGTAAGTCTTCCCGGCCACCGGTTGGGACGTTTTCGATACGTCGTCCGAAGTTGCCGCCGGCTGCGCGTTCTCAGTGGCGGAGAGTTGCTTAGTGGCCTCAAGATATCGCACGCGTACGGCCACCGTGCGGCCCGCCTCGATGTGCGTCGCCGTTACGACGCGCCGCTGGTCGTTGCGGACCTTGGTCTGACTTCGCTCGGTTACTTCGTTTCCCTGTCGAAGTGTCGTGGCCATTCGCATTTCAAGCGCGAGTGTTTGCTCAACTTGATCGTCAGCGCGCGCCGGCCGCTTGTGGAAGCGCACCGTTTGCACTGCGCCTGGTGGTGAGCGATCGAACGATGCCTTCCGTACCGTCGACGCCGGCGAAGTCGACTTTTGCTGACCAACCGCCGGGCCGGCAACCAGCGTGAACAACGTGAACAGCGACAAGCTTGTTGCCACCAAGGAAGTTCGCCTAGTGATTGTCATGATTTCGCGACTCGCATTCAGCGGGGCAAGGAATCGTGTAAGCGTTTTGCTGTCGGCTGTCGGCCAGAACGTAGACAAGGTCCTCTGGCTGAAAGCCGACGGCCGATAACCGACAGCTCTCGCGGGCCGCGTATCATCGAAACGCCTCGCTTCTCGGTCAAGACCGGCGGCGCAGCGCAAATGGCATGAATCAATCGGCAGATCGTGGACGATAGCATGGCAAGCCGGTCTAGGTGATATCGAGTCGTGCCACTATATTCCGCGGCCCTCCCACGACCTGCCTCCCCTAATTCTGCGTAACCAAAATGCGGATGCTCGCCACTCGCCCCACGTTCGCCTGCTTCGTACTCTGCCTCGTCATCGGCTTGCGGGCGCTTGCGCAGCAACAAGTCTCGACGCAGCAGCCGGCCCCGCAACAACCGCTCGCGCCCGGCGCGCAGCCGCAGTTGCCGCCGCAGGGCTTCCAGCTCAATCCTTTGCAGGAAGCCCAACTCGATCGGGTTTTGGAATCCTGGCAGCTTCAAAGCGGCAAGATCACCACGTTCAAGTGTTCGTTTCAGCGTTGGGAGTTTGACGTCGCGTTTGGACCCAAGGATCAAACGATTCCTCTCAACAAGAATAAGGGCGAGTTGAGCTACCATCGGCCGGATAAAGGCAGTTTTCAGATTACTGAGATCAACACGTTCCAACAGATGCCGGTTCCGCCGGGCCAGCAGCCGCCCGATCGGCCGCAGGGCGATTGGGCGCCACAGCCGAATGCGATTGGCGAACATTGGGTGTGCGACGGCCAGTCGATCTATGAGTATCGGCACGATCAAAAGCAATTGGTCGAGCGACCGATTCCACCGCAGTTGCAGGGCCAGGCGATCGTCGACGGCCCGCTGCCGTTTCTGTTCGGCGCGGAGGCCGCGAAGCTCAAGGCCCGCTACTGGATGCGCATCGAGGATCAACCAAACAAGGAGGAAGTCTGGCTCACCGCGTTGCCCAAGTTCCAAGCCCAAGCGGCCGATTTCAAAATGGTCGAAGTCATCTTTGATCACAAACGACTGCTGCCGAAAGCGATGCGGATCACATTGCCGAACGGTAACAAGCACGTGTACATGTTCGACATTGCGAATGCGTCGGTGAACAACAAGTTCGCGATTATCCAAGCGATGTTCGCTCGGCCGCGCGTGCCGTACGGCTATAAGCGCGTCGTCGAGCAGATGCCGGTCGCCCAGGCAGAGCAGCCGCAGCAGCCGCGGTGAGCGACCTTGTATTCGAAATGTGCGCAGGGCCGGGAAAGCTGTCATCCTGAGGGAGGCTCGGCGACCGAAGAATCTACGTTGCCGACGACGAGATTCTGCGCTGCACTTCGTTCAGAATGACACTGCTCCAAACCGACTCCCGGCGTGCGAGTTGAGTACGTCTCGATACACGGCGTTGACGCCGGCGGCCATCGTGGCGTCGGAAAACAGTTCGGCGTGGCGGCGACGCGCGTTGCGGCTAAGCTCGGAATAATTCACGCCGCCAGCCACCATCTCTTCGATGGCCCGCGACAATTGGCTTACGCTGCCCGCTTCGACCAACAAGCCCGTCTGTCGATGCGACACGGCATCGGGCACGCCTTCCACGCGCGAGGCAACGACCGGTACGCCGGCCGCCATCGCCTCGAGCACGACCATCGGCAGACCCTCGCCGAACAGGCTGGGCAGGACGAACACGTCGATCTTGGCCAGCTCGCGATTGACGCCGCGTGTGAAGCCGATCCAATCGATGGCCTCGGCGAGGCCGAGCTTCTCGGCCAGCGCGTGGGTGGACCATTCATAGGCCGGCGATTCAAATCCGCCCACCGCGCGCAGCCGCACGTTCACGCCGCGCGATCGCAGCACGGCCAGCGACTCCAGCAACACTTCGACGCCTTTTCGCGGCCGGAACAGGGCCACCGTGCCGAGCATCCAAGTGCCGCTAGGCGGCCGGCGGTCGTGTGCGTTGCCGAGCGCTGGTACGCCATTGGGAACGCACGTGATTCGCTCCGCCGCGATGCCGCGGAGAATCATGTATTGCCGCAAGCTGGGCGAGACGGCGATGAGGCGATCCGCCTCGCGCACGGCGCCCCATTCGACCATTGCATTGATTCGATTCAACAGCCGGCGCGTCGAATCGCGCCCGGCCGGACTGTGAACGTGGTAGAGGAACGGCACGCCGGCTCGCCGCGCCGCCATCCGGCCGACGAGCGCGGTCCGCGGCGTGTGGGCGTGTATCAAGTCGTATCCATCGTTGGCGACCATCGCGGCGATCCGCTTCACCACGCGTAGATCGAACCGCCCGCGCATGGGCATCTCGGCAAGCGGCGCGTCCTTCGACTCGCGCGCGGCCGGAAACCGTCGCGGTTTGACGCACACGAACCCCACTTCGCAGCCAAGCCGCGGCAACTGCGCGGCCAACAAATCCTGCACGCGCTCGGCGCCCGAATAGTGCTCGCCGTTCACGAGGTGCAGCGCGCGAATCGTCCGCGGCTGCGCCGCCGATTCGCCACCGTTCGTTGCGGCTACGCTTGAATCGGTCGTCGGACAAGCAACCGGAAACGGCAAAACGTCTACGGACGCCGCGAGAGCCGCGGCATCACAGGGAATCGAAGCGGACATGCAGGAACTCGCCGCGGGACCAGATTCGCACCGCCCCATCCATCGGAGGGTCACAGCAACTCTACCACGCGCCGGCGGACGCGTTGATTTTTCACAACAGTTCACAGCGGGTTGTTCCGGTTGTGACGAGGGATGGGGCCGGGGGCAGGGAGCGGGGGGCTCGGGGCATGGGGCGGGACAGGGCATTTCTCTCGGAGAATTGCGTAGATTGCCAAAACTCCCCCCTGGGGTTTTGGCACGTGTGTCGCGGAATTGCGACAGTGTTGTACGGCGACATGCGGGCACGGCAGGAAAGGACGATCGTGGAGTCATGAGGACGCGTATTTCTCGGAAGCGGACAAGCGGACAAGTTTTTTAGGGGTGTCTGAAACGAAGGAGGGACGGCCAGAGCACGGTCGCGCCGCCATCTCCAAGCGCGCACATCAATAGCGCAGTCCGCCGATTCTGGCTGACGGCTGAGAGCTAATGGCTGAGGGCGTACTATAGCAGATATGTGTACAGATTTCTAGGTTCGATTTTTGGCCGCTTGTTTCTCGGCGTGCCTGTTTTGCGTTGAATAATCCTAGCGGTGCGAGCGCAGGCACGATAAATTGGCCGCGAAGAGCTGCGATGTAATGCCTCGAAGGTCGCACTCGGCATGTTTGCAACGGTGCTGTCCCCAATGTCCAAGAAGACCGAATCGACGGCGGGTCCTGCAATTGCAGCGCCTGAAATCTGCGAGCTTATCGAGAAGTTCGCCGAGCACCGCGAAACGTATCGCCGGCCGGGCTACAACGAAACGCAGCTTCGGCAGGATTTTCTTGATCCGTTTTTCATCGCGCTAGGTTGGGACATCTACAACCGTGACGGGATTCATGAGAACTATCGCGACGTGATCTTGGAACACGCGCTGCGGGTCGAGAAGAGCGTCAAGGCGCCCGACTACTGTATTCGAATCGGACCGACGCCGAAATTTTTTGTCGAGGCGAAGAAGCCGGCGGTGGATATCAAGAGCGACGTGGGGCCGGCTTTTCAGCTTCGCCGCTATGCGTGGACGGCAAAGCTGCCGCTTTCGATCCTTACGGATTTCGAGGAATTTGCGGTCTACGACTGCCGGGTGAAGCCGGACAAGGACGACAGCGCGGCGACGGCGCGGGTGATGTTGCTGAGCCACACCGACTACGCGGAGCGATGGGGCGAGATTGCGGGGATCTTTTCGCGCGAGGCTGTTCTCAAAGGGCGGTTCGATGAATTCGCCGGGTCGACGAAGAAAAAGCGCGGCACGGCGGAGGTAGACGCGGCCTTCCTGGAGGAAATCGAGGGCTGGCGCGAATCACTGGCCAAAAATCTTAGTTTGCGAAATGAGTCGATTACCGACCGCGAGCTCAATGCGGCCGTGCAGCTCGTCATTGACCGCATTATCTTCCTGCGGATGTGCGAGGGGCGCGACATTGAGCCGTACGGCCGGCTGCAATCGCTGTTGAACGGCGAGCGAGTTTATCGACGGCTTGTGGAGATATTTCACCGGGCGGATGAGAAGTACAACTCGGGCCTTTTCCATTTTCAGAGGGAGAAGGATCGTGAGCGGCCGGATGAATTGACGCCGGACCTCGTCGTCGATGACAAAGTATTGAAGGACATTATTCGACGGCTGTACTATCCGGAAAGCCCATACGAGTTTGCCGCATTGCCGGCGGACATTCTGGGGCAGGTCTACGAGCAGTTTTTGGGCAAGGTGATCCGGCTCACGGCGGGACACCGGGCCAAGATCGAGGAGAAGCCGGAGGTCCGCAAGGCGGGTGGCGTTTATTACACGCCGACGTACATTGTCGACTACATCGTCGAAAACACGGTTGGCAAGCTGGTCGAAGGCAAGATGCCGCAAGAGGTGGGAGGGCTTACGGCGACGTACAAGCAAGCGAAGACGGCTCGGCCGTTGGCGGTGCTCGACCCGGCTTGCGGCAGCGGATCCTTTCTCATCGGGGCGTATCAATACCTGCTCGATTGGTATCTCCAGCAATACATCGCATCCGAGCCGGAAAAGCACGCCAAGGGCGCCCAGCCGCGAATCTACCGCACGACGACCGGCGACTGGCGTCTCACGATTGCCGAGCGAAAACGGATACTGCTGTCGCACATCTATGGCGTCGACATCGATTCCCAGGCGGTCGAGGTCACGAAGCTGTCGCTCCTATTGAAAGTACTCGAAGGCGAAACGGAGCACACAATCCGCCAGCTTGAAGCATTCCACAAGGAGCGCGCCCTACCTGACCTCGCAAACAACGTCAAATGTGGCAACAGCCTCATTGCATCGGATTTTTACGATAAGCAGCAGATGGACCTATTCGATGAAGATAAAAGATTGCGGATTAATGCCTTCGATTGGAAAAGCGAACTTGGATTTCCCGCCAAGTTCGGTTGCGAGACCGTGGGATTCGACGCAGTAATTGGAAACCCACCGTGGGGCCAGAAGGATATCGCTGATGAGCAGGGCATCAAGAACTACGTTTGGGGCCACTATCCATCATCAAGAGGAATTTACGACCTCTTCCGCCCATTTGTCGAAAAAGGGATCGAACTTACCCGGCACGGCGGAAGGTTCGGCATGGTCCTCCCGGACATCGTTCTGCTCAAAGATTATGTCGAGACGCGCAAGTTCTTACTCGAACAGTTGGCGATCGAGGAAATCGATTGGTGGGGCATGCCTTTCACCGACGCTGTCATTGACGCAACCACGATCATTGGACGCAAATGTGTTCCGCAGAATGGGCACCTTGTCAAAGTTGCTGTCCATGACTCTGAGTCTCCAATCGATCAAATCATGCCGCAAGCTGATTTCTGGATGAATCCGCGGTATGTCTTCAATTTGCACCTCACACCGGAAAAACGTGCAATCTTGCGAAGCCTAGAGAAGTATCCGCGCTTAGGAGACTTTTTCGAGATTCACGAAGGCGTCCATAGCGGCAACATTCGAGAGGAACTTTTCGTTCCCGCTCGAATAGACGAAACGTGCAAGCCGTTGATTTTTGGGCGAGGCGAGATTCAGCCGTACCTCTTACGCTGGGACGGCAAGTATATTCGTCTCAGTGCCGTGCCGAAGCGAAAGACAAAAGAGAGCTACGCGAATGCTGGCAATCCGGAGTGGTACGATCAGGACAAGATTCTCGTGCGGCGAACAGGGGACTCGGTTCTAGCCGCTGTTGATCGCGAGCGGCGCTATGCGAGCAATAACTTTTTCATCGTGTTTCCTAAGCAGCGGTGCGAGTTAACGCTCGATGGCCTGTGTGCCATGCTCAACAGCAGATTCATGACGTGGTATTTTCGAACGATCGAGCCGCGGAAGGGGCGGGTTTTTGCAGAACTAAAGATTAAGCATCTCTCCGCGTTCCCAGTACCTATGGATCGAGACGGCCAGAACACGTGTCGAGACCTAAACGAGCTTGGCATTTCGCGAGTAATGATTGCTCAGACCCTTGCACAAAGCCATTCGTCTCACGAAGTGGAATCACTGAAACGTACGGGAAAACACATCGACTCTAAGATCGACGGATTAGTGCGAGAACTATTCCAGGTCGTTGAACAGCTCGATGGCAAGGAGTAGCAGAATGCGGAGGAATAAATCGACGCTCTTGCCAACACATCCTGACAAAGGGCGCGGCAGTGCCGTCGACTTCCTCAGTGCATTTCGTAACGAGTGCCGCAACAACACCAGCGCAAAACAACTGCTCATCGTGACGTACGTCGCCAGCATGGAAGGCTGGGAAGTTATCCGTCGCTCGGTCGACCGGTTTCGCAGGAAAGTGGCCAACCGTAAGGTTGGTGCTTACGTCGGTCTGGACCATCTTTTGACGCAACCCGGCGCACTCAAGGCAATGCGAGACTCAAGTCTTGGCGTTAAGACTGTTAGTTCTTGGCCCGATGTCTTTCACCCTAAACTTTTCGCCTTCATCGGTGCGAAGGAAGCCGTGCTGTTGGTCGGATCGAACAACTTGACACGGCGCGGGATGCGCTCGAATTACGAATTCGCATTGCGAGTTGCGTTGCCCCAGGTCGAGATTGCGAAGTTCCGGTTATGGCTTGCCGAAGTCGATCAAGTGGCTGAACGGCTTACTCCGAAAGCGTTGGACAGATACCGCTACGAGTTCGAGCAGGCAAAGAAGATCCGACGCATCGTTCCAGCACCCCGTGAGCGGATTCGCCAATTGACGAAGCAGAGCGTGCCAGTTAGACGACGGTTCTCACGCGCAATCGTCGAGGTTACGCCGCGTGAAACTGGAACGCAGGGAACCCAAATCCAGATGCCTATGGAGGTGGTTCGCGCATTTTTTGGAATGAAAGCCAAGCAATCTGATGCCCTAAAAGTTTTGAGCGACGACACCGATGAATCTCGACAGTTGACCCTGACGGCCTTTGACAATAACACAGCGAGACTTTCCCTCTCAGAGGTCGACTACCAAGCCCGGCCCTGCGTTATCGAATTGTGGTGGGAGGGCGACGAACTCCGGTTTCGTGTCGTGCGCCGGGCGGTAAACGCGAGCGAATATAAACGATTGCTCCAGAGCGCCGTGCATCAAACTCGTACGCGCAGCAAGCGTTTTGCGCTGTTGCGATAGCGAACGCTTGAATCCGCACAGCGCAACGCGCCAGCGGCAGCGCGGACGGAGCACGAGCGGACGGAACTAGCGCGGCAGATCGAGCACACGGACGCGGAGATTGACCGGCTGGTGTACGAGTTGTACGGGCTGACGGAGGAGGAAATCGCGCTGGTGGAGGAGGCAACCCAATGAAACGCGATATGGAATTGATTCGCCAAATCCTTTTGCGGATCGAAGAAACCGAAAATGTCCAGTTGTTACTCGACGAAAACTACGAACGACGCGAATTCATTGAATACCACCTGCTACTACTCCGCGAGGCAGGTCTAATCGCAGGTGTGGTAGTCGTCGAATGCGATGGTGGGGAACTCGTGACGCAGATTGTATCGAAGCCTCGCCTCACTTGGTCAGGCCACGAATTCCTCGACGTGGCACGCGATGAGACTACCTGGAATCAGGCAAAGGAACGGGTCGGCAATTCCATTGGCACGGTAGCTATGAGCGTATTATCTGCCTTATTGATCGAGATTAGCAAGCGACAACTGGGGCTGTGAGCAGATGCTCGACTTTAACAAGCATCAGCCGCAAGCGCGGACCGATCACGAACGGACGGCGCTCGTGCGGCAGATTGAGCACACCGACGCGGAGATTGACCGGCTGGTGTACGAGCTGTACGGGCTGACGGCCCTCGCCCTAACCCTCTCCCAAAGGGCGAGGGTAACAGCGTTGGTGGAGGGGCGACGAAGTGAGTCGAGAGTTAAGAGACAAGGGTCAAGAGTCCGAGGTAAGCTAGCTCGACCTTTGCGGAGCCAATGCCACCATGAAACTTCCAAACGGCGAGGGAGCGGTCCTTGACGTCGAAAAGCTGACCGAGTACTGCCTCAATCCGGATCACCCGCGCGGCAAGCACAAGGCCCGGGTATTTCGTGCGGCATGCGGATTCACAGCAGAGAACGCCGAGTTGATGCGCGAGCAGCTTCTGGAAGCGGCCGCCGATGAGGATGCGATTCAGGTGCCTCCGGATGTGCACGGCCAGCGATACGTGATAGAATGCTTATTATCGGGACCGACGGGGCGAGCCCGAGTGCGCGCGGCGTGGATCGTGCGGCCGGGCGAGGATTTTCCGCGGTTTGTCAGCGCTTACGTGCTGTAGAGGAATCGAAATGAATGCGCCGATCCAGCTTCTCGACGTGGTTGCGTTGGTCCATGATCGACCGAGCGATGGTTTAGTGCGAGGTCAGGTAGGCACGATCGTCGAAATCTTGTCGCCGGGCGTATATGAGGTGGAGTTTTCGGACGACAAGGGGAAGACCTACGCGATGCTGCCTCTTAAGGCTGAAGAGCTAATCGTTCTTCATACGGCGCCGGTGCATTCGACGTAGGGCGAGCACAGGCGAATGTCGCCGTCGCGATTGGTGCTTACGCAAAAAGACTTTGCGGACTCGAAAGGCCAAATTGGCATCTCAATTTCCTGGCGAATCCATGGCCTTGGAAATGTTCGAACGCGCGATTCTAACCGTCGATCTACCGGCAGAAGGCCTGCGCGCGGGCGACGTGGGGACAGTCGTCGACGAACACGTCGCGCCCAGCCTCCAGGAGACGGGTTACAGTGTTGAGTTCTTCGATATGACGGGTCGGACGGTGGCTGTGGTCACCGTACCAGCCAGCAGCTTGCGGGAACCCACGACGCAGGATCTTCCTAGTGTCCGCGTGTTGTCGGCGGCCGGATAGGTGCATGACACGCGCGGTCTATGACCACGGAGATTGATCGCAAGTTGAGCTCGCTGAGGTCACCGGCCTCACAGAGGCCAGCTACAGCTCGTGCGGCGGGCGTTCTCTTTACAATGCTCGCCCCGTGGCGGATATTGCCGTCGGCCGTTGATGCGGGGTTTTTTTCGGCGTGATGTAGAATGGAGTGAGAGTGTCGGTTTGTTGGAAGTAGCCGGCCTCGCAGAGGCCAACCACAGCGGCCGGCCTCGCAGAGGCCAGCTACGGCGAACCGTTCCCTGGCCTCTCCCTAAAAGGGAGGGGGAAATTAATCATGGCAGATGACAACCAGGCTGCGCCGGAGCAGGCGTCGGCGGGGGCGCGGGTGGCGGCGATTGATGTCGGGTCGAACAGCATTCGGCTGGTGGTGGCCGAGGTGCTGGCGAGTGGCGGGTATCGCGTGCTCGATGAGGAGCGCGAGAACACGCGGCTGGCCGCGGCGATGACGAAGACCGGACGGCTCGATCCGAAGGCGGCCGACGCGACGGTCAACGTGTTGCGGAATTTTCTTTCGATTGCGGCCGGGTATGGGGCGGGGCAGATTCGCGCGATCGGCACGAGCGCGCTGCGCGACGCGGAGGACGGCCCCGAGTTTTGCGACCGGGTGCGTAAGGAGCTGAAGCTTTCGATCGAAGTGATTTCGGCGGCGGAGGAAGCGCGGCTGGCGTTTTTGAGCGTCGCGCGGGCGTTCGACATCTCGGGGCGCGAAGTGGCGGTGGCCGACATCGGCGGCGGCAGCACGGAGATCGTGCTGGCGTCGAGTGGGCTGGTGGATCAGGTTTACGATACGCAGCTCGGCGCGGTGCGCGTGGCGGAAGAGTGCGGCGTCACTGGTCGCAGCAGCGAGAAGCAGGTGGCGAAGCTTCGCGACTTTGTCGATCGCGCGCTGAAGAAGGAAATGGGCAAACCGCCGTTTGTGCCCGACATGCTGTTCGGCACGGGCGGGACGTTCACGGCGCTGGCGTCGATGATCATGGCCAGCCAAGGGCAGGCCGGGCAACCGATGTGGGGCTTTCGCGTGACGCGGGCTCAGATCCGGCACCTCGTGGCCGACCTCGCGCAGATGTCGCTGGAGAAGCGCTGCAAGGTGGCCGGGCTGACGCCGCAGCGGGCCGACATCATTGTGGCCGGGCTGGCGATCATCGAACGGATCATGCGGCGGCTGCGCGTCAATGTGGTGCAGGTACACACGCGTGGCGTGCGCGACGGACTCTTGCTGACGATGGTGCCATCGGGCAGCAGCGGGCCGACAGTGGGCACTCCGCCCGCCAGCGTGCCGGCGGAGGAACGGCGTGCGGCCGTCGAAGAGTTCGCCAAGAATTGCGGCGTGGATTTGCCGCACGCGCGGCAGGTGTCGCGGATTGCCGGCTCGTTGTGGGAGCAGCTCGCGGCGCCGCTAAATTTGAAGGCCGATGATCGCGAGCTGATCGAGTCGGCGGCGCTGGTGGCCAATGTTGGCTACCTGATCAATTTTGAGGGGCATCACAAGCACAGTTATCATCTGATCGTGAACAGCGAGCTGCCGGGCTTCGAGCGACGGCAATTGCAGGTTTTGGCGAACGTGGCTCGGTACCATCGCGGCAACGCACCGAAGAAAAAACACGAACAGTTTCGCGAGCTGTCGGCCGAGGACCAAGGCCGCGTGCAAGGGCTGGCGGCCATCCTAAGACTGGCGCTCGCGCTCGATCGCACGCATCAGCAGCACGTGGGCGAGGTGCGAGCGCGGGTGCGCGACGACGGCGTGCGGATTATCGTTCAGGCGCACGGCGACACCGACGTCGACCTGTGGGCGGCGGAGCGGAAGGTGGAGCTGTTCGAAAAAGTGTTCGGCCGCAAGGTGCGATTCTCGGCACAGGGGGCTGGCCGGGCGGGACGGCGGAAACGACGCTCAGATTTGGCCACGGCTCGGCGTCGCGAATCGCCTCGCGGCGAAAATGCGGACGGCGTTGGTTAGAGTTGCTCCACGCGTTCGTGTGCCACTGCTTGCGGCGCACTGAGTTGCCATGTCGCGCGATTCAGCGCTGCTCGCTGATTAAGATGTGGCGGGCCGTAGGTGGCAAGCAGTGCCGTGCCCACTAATCGAGGCCCGTCTTGCGCCGCGAGCAGTGGCACACGGCTGGAAGCTACTTGAACGCGCACTACAGAAAGGCGTCCCAGGCGACGATCGCCAGCATGACGGCGCCGACGGCGAATTTGCCGACGGTGCCCCAGATGCGGCCGAGGAATGCGCCGCGTCCGGCGGCCGATCTGGCCGGCTCCTCTCGCCCTTTCCAGGCTTCGCCCAGATAGGCGCCGGCGAACGCGCCGGCCGCGCCGCCGAACAGCGCCATCACCAGCGAGCCGACGACCGGAATCGGCACGCCGATGCTGAGCCCAATGATGCTGCCGGCGATCGCGCCGACCATTGAGAGCGCGATCGCCCGGCGGCTGGCGCCTTGTTTTGCCGCCCCTGCCGCGCCGGCGGCGAACTCGATCGCTTCGCCGATCGTGGCCAGCACCGCGAGCGCAATCACCGTGTTCCAGGCGATGCCACGATCATTTTCCACAGGCAGCAGCCAGGCAAACAGCGCCGCGCCGCCCACGATCAGCCAATTGCCGGGCAGCGCGACGAGATTTAGCAGCCAGGCAACGACGCTGCCGACGACGAGCAGCAGCGCGTATAAATAGTAGCTCCAGAGGTTCCAGTCGATGTTCATGCGGCGATTGTAGCTTGCCGCTCCACTATTCGGCCAGTTTCTTCAGCACATTTCGATCCGACTGCATCACACGCTCGCTAACCGCGAACTGTTCGGCAACATCCTTCTGCACGACCGTCTTGCTCATCCGGGCCGCCATGTTGGCCAGGGCGCGGCTGCAGTCTTGGGGGTCGATCAGCACTTGCAGAATGCTTGGGCCGGCGCGGTCTTTCCAGGCCGCCTTGAGTGCCAGGTCGAACTCGCCTTCGGTGCGGATGAGGTAACCTTTGCCGCCGCCGAGCACTTCGGACAGGCGGTGATAGTGCCAGGGATGGATGTCATTGAAACGCCAGTCGCCGGGGTGGAGCAGGCGCTCGGTGCCGTAGCCCTTGTTGTCGAGCACGATGACGACCGTGGGAAACTTGTGCCGCACGAGGTTCGAGAGTTCCATACCGGTCATCTGAAACGCGCCGTCGCCGACGATGGCCACGACGCGTGCGTCGGGCCGCGCGACGTGAACGCCCAGTGCGGCCGGTACGGCGAAGCCCATCGACGTGTAATAGGCTGGACTGATGAACTCCGTCTTGCCGCGGGTGGTTAACTCGGTCGCGCCGAACAGCGCGTCGCCGACGTCGGCGATCACGACCGTGCCGTCTTCGAGCTGCTCGTCGAGCCGGTCCATTAAGCGCGTGACGGTGATCCGATCGGCCGGCCGCAGCGTGAACGGCTCTTTCCAAAAATCGGTCGGCGCGGGCGGGATTGGATTTTTGGGCCGCGGGCGCCGGGCGGCCAGCGCGCGCACAAAATCCTCGAGCCGCACGTCGTGGTAATGGTGATAGCCGACGCGCAGCTGCTCGCTGGTAGCGTATATACAATCGGCCAGGTTGAGCTCGGCCGTATAGATGCCCAGGTTGATGTCGGTCATGAACGTGCCGAGCATCAGCACGCAGTCGCTGGCCTCGACATACTTGGTGACTTCCTCGCGACCCAGCGCGCCCTCGTACAAACCCATGTACAGCGGATGCGTCTCGGCCACGACGCCTTTGCCGAGCATCGTGGCGGCCATGGGGATGCCCGATTCCTCGGCCAACCGCACGGCCTCCTCCTGCAGCCCGAAGCGATGGATTTCGACGCCGAGCAAAAACACCGGCTGTTGGGCACTCTCAATCCGTGCGACCGTTTCGGTCACCGCTTCGTCGAGTGCGAGCGTGTCGCTGCGCAGCTCCGGCTGCTTATAACGCGGCACGATCTGCGGTCGCACGTGGACCATGTCGCGCGGAATTTCGAGATACACGGGCCGCTTGTATCGCGCGCACGTGGCCAGCACGCGGTCGATCTCGCTGAACGCGTCGAGCGAATCGTTCAGCTCCGTGCCGGCGCAACACAGCTTTTCGAACACGTCGTACTGCGTGCGAAAGTTGCGCACCATGTGGTGCAGAAGCGGGTTGTGAATCCGCTCGCGCAGGCCGGGCGAGCCCGTGATCATCACGACCGGCGACTTCTCGGCATAGGCGCCGGCGATGGAATTGCACACGCTCAGTCCGCCGACGCAGTATGTGACGCACAGTGCGCCCATTCCATGAACGCGGGCGTAGGCGTCGGCCGCGAAGCCGGCGCAATCCTCGCGCGTGCAGCCCACGGTGTTGATCGGGCTTTGCTCGAGCATCGTGTAGAACGACAGCACGTAGTCGCCCGGAATGCCGAACACGTCGCCGATGCCGTAATCTTGCAGGCGGCGAATGAGATACTCGCCGATCGAGAATTCGGAAGTGCGTTCAGAGTCCATGATGGTTCCTGTAGCCTGCTGTAGCTGGGGTCTGCGACCCCCGGCCGACTTCTTATTTCATTGACGGCCAGCGTCATTTGCAATTGCCCGGCCGGCCTCATAGAGGCCAGCTACAATCGGTTCAACAACTGGCCGAAGTGCCGCATTATATGCCACTCAGGCGGCCAATGCGTCAGTGGTCCGGGGGCGGGAAACATCGGGCTGCGGCGCATTTTAACGAATCGAGTTACTTGATTTCGACGCGAAAAGGCCTCATTCTATGGGTCCGCGTCGGGCGGCGGTGGCGGGCATGGCTTTTGCGAAGTCGAGGTTGACTGTAGCTGGGGTCTGTGACGCGCGGCTGCTGACCGATGCAACGGGCCGGCCTCAAAGAGGCCAGCTACAGGTCGCTTGGCTACAGATTGACTGCAAACTCAAACATTTTCCATTATGAGGATTTCACAATGACACAACGCTCGCAATCAATGATTGGCCGCGTACTTGCGGTTGTGGTTTCGCCGGCGCTCGTCGGATTGCTCGCGGCCGCGGCGGTCGCTCAACCGGTCAAACCGGCCCCACCCTCGGAAGGCGGCACGTACATTCCGGTTGTGCCGACGCAAACCTTCGAACAAACATTCCAGAAAGACACGGCCGACAAGGCCAAGGTCCAGAGCGACCAGCAGGCACTGCTCGACAAGCGCTATGACCTGCGCAACGATCCGTCGAACGTGCAAATGTCCGGTCAGCGCAAGGCGGTGCAACAGGGCGTGCGCGTGAAGCTGCACGGCGGGGCGAACTGGGCATCGCTCGGCGGCATGACGCCCGAGGCGATCAAGAGCAAGAACTTGTTCCCGTATGGCTTCCGGCCGCTGCCGCACGTGAAGCACCCCACGGGCGGCATGGTGTTTCCGAAGAATCAGATCGACGAGATCAAGAAGCAGGAGGCGCGCGACCTCGCGCGGTTCGACGTCGACTTCGATCTGCCGGACCACATCACGCCCGAATTCCCGCCGCCGATGTTCCTCACGAGCCGGCCCGATCTGGGCGACGTGTCGAACGGCGAGGTGCTGACGAGCAAAAACTACTACCGTCTGCTGTACGGCAAGGTAACGCCCGTGCAGATGGAAGGCATGCGACTTTTGCTCACGCCCAATCCGCAGCAGCAATTCAATCAGACAGAAGACCGCAAGGTGAAGGACCCGAGCTTTGGCGTCACCTGCCTCGATTGCCACGTGAACGGCCACACGAACGCCACGTTCCACGAGAATCCGGACACGCGGCCGCAATCCGACCGCATGCGGATCGAGACGGTGAGCTTGCGCGGCATGTTCAACCAGCAGATCCACGGTTCGAAGCGCTCGCTGCGCTCGATCGAGGACTTTACCGAATTCGAGCAGCGCACGGCTTACTTCGACGGCGACCAGGTGACAGCGGCGAAGAAGGGCCTGTTCCTGCCCGAGCGTTCGGCCCAAGTGGCCATGATGGCCCAGATGCAGAACATGCTCGACTTCCCGCCGGCGCCGAAGCTGGACGTGCTCGGCCGGTTGATACCCAGCAAGGCGACCCAGGCCGAGCTGGAAGGCGAGAAAATCTTCCACGGCAAGGGCCGCTGCGCCGAGTGCCACAAGGGACCGTTCTTCATCGACGACAAGATGCACGACCTGCATCTGGAGCGGTTCTACGAAGCCGAGATGATCGGCGGGCAGCGCAACATTCAGGACGGGCCGATCAAGACGTTCACGCTCCGCGGCATCAAGGATTCGCCGCCGTACCACCACGACGGCCGGCTGATGACGCTGGAAGACACGGTCGAGTTCTTTAACCTGGTGTTGACGCTTAAGCTCAGCGACCAGGAGAAGAGCAACCTGGTGGCGTTTTTGCGTTGCTTGTAGTGTAGTCTGCTCGCTCCGCGAGCAGTTTTCCTCTCGCAGAGCGAGAGGACTACACTCGCAGGCTGATCTTGACGTTGCGCCGCGTTCCGTCGGACAATTCGGGTCCAAAACCCTGTGATTTTTCCGATGAGTACGAACGCTTCGAGCGTTACCGACGAGCCGCCCGCGCCGGTTACGTGGCGGATTGTTGTCGGTTACGCGCTGATGGTGCTGATCACCGTCAGCCTGATTGCAGCGGTGCTGGCGTGGGGAAGCAAGTTGTCGCCTGCCGCGGCGGGGGTGGCGAAAGCCGTGCCACACGCCGGGGCTGGGCACCAGCTCGATGCGCTGTACCACGTCCTGCTGTGCCTGGTGCTGATCCTGCTGCTCGGCCGCTGGCTGGGAAAACTGTTCATCCACTTCGGCCAGCCGCGCGTGATCGGCGAGATGGTGGCGGGCATCATGCTGGGGCCGTCGCTGTTGGGCCACTTTTGGCCGGAGGCGACGGCCTTCATCCTGCCGCCGCACGCTCAGCCGTCGCTGAAAATCATCGCCCAGATCGGCGTCGTGCTGTACATGTTCCTGGTGGGACTGGAGCTCAACGCCGGGTTGCTAAAGTCGCGCGCGCACGCCACGATCGTGATCTCGCACGCCAGCATTTTGATGCCGTTTCTGTTGGGCGCGATTCTTGCACTGTGGCTGTACCCGCAAGTGGGAACGGCCGACGTTTCGTTCCGCAGCTTCGCCCTGTTCATGGGCGTGGCGATGTCGATTACGGCCTTTCCGGTGCTGGCGCGGATTCTCACCGACCGCCGCATGGAGAACACCGAGCTGGGCGTGGTGGCGCTGAGCTGCGCGGCGATCGACGACGTCACCGCCTGGTGCCTGTTGGCGTTCGTCGTCGGCGTCGCGAATGCCGAGATGGGCAGTGCAGTGCAAACGGTCGTGTATGCGATCGCCTACATCGCGATCATGTTCATCGTGGTCCGGCCGCTGGCGATTCGATACTTGGGGCACGACTCGGTTGCCCCGCAGCGGCGGATGACGGTGTGGGTGCTGGTGGCGCTATTGTTCTCGGCGTTGACGGCGGAGTGGATCGGCATCCATGCGATTTTCGGCGCGTTCCTGCTGGGAGCGATCATCCCTCACGATTGCGATGTGGCTGAGGACTTTCGTCACAAGCTGGAAGACATCGTCAAGATTCTGCTGCTGCCCGCGTTCTTTGCTTACACGGGCATGCGCACGGAGATCGGCCTGGTGAGCGGCTGGCAGGCTTGGATGTTCTGCGCGGTGATTATTTTGGTCGCCACGCTGGGCAAGTTCGGCGGCACGCTAGCAGCCGCGCGGTTCACCGGCCTCAATTGGCGCTTGTCGGCCGCGCTGGGAATTCTCATGAATACCCGCGGGCTGATGGAGCTCATCGTGCTGAATATCGGCCTGGAGCTGGGCGTCATTACGCCGACTCTGTTCGCGATGATGGTCATCATGGCGTTGGTGACGACCATCGCCACGACGCCGGTGCTGCATTTTCTCACAACCTTCCGGCCGCAAGCAGCGGAGGCCGATTCGGCCGGGTGATTTCACCCCGGGGGTGCCTGGGGCATCGCCCCAGCGGTTTCGCATCGCGCTGGGGCGTTGCCCCAGCCACCCCTCGCGCTGCGTCTTAGTCGCTGCTTGACAGCCGTGCTGCAGTGGTATCTCTTGAATTCCGTAGGGAGAATCCGCGGCGGCGACCCGCGGCGCGCTCCATCTTCGGCTTCCCAATCGCTCTTCTTTCTAAGGGGAATTGCCATGAGCAAGAACTATCGGCTGGGTGTGGTGGTGGCATCGTCGGCGCTCTTGGTCTTCTTCGCGGACGCGCGCTTCGCGTTAGCACAACGCATCGTCATTGGCGGCGGAGGCAACCAGAGCAGTCGCGACCGCGATCGCGACAAAGACAAAGACGACGAAGAGAAAGATGAGGACGAAAACCAAAGCAAGAATCGCAACAACCGCTCGTCGCGGTCGAGCGATCGAAGTTCCGAGCAGATCCAGCAGTTCCTGCAGCGGCGTCAGGGCGGGCAGAGCAACCAGGGCGGCCAGGGCAACCCAAACAACCCGTTCCAGGGGAAACTCGAGCAATTCCGCCGCGATAACCGGCCCGTCACGTTCCCGGACGGACAAGTCGAAATGCAAAAGCAATTCCGGCCCGGCGACAACGCGCAGGGCCTGCGGTTCGGCAACTGGCAAGGCGATCGCTGGCAAGGCTCGCGCAACGTTAAGAACTGGGGCCAGGTATTCGCCGGCGGCAAGCAGCCGTTCAGCGCCGAGTGGTACAAGGAGCACCCGAAGGCCTGGAAATACGACAACAACAAGGCAAGCGTGTGGGTGACGGCTTCGGTGCCGGGCGTGTATAGCTGGCTCGGCTGGGGCAGCCCGCCGCCGCAGTACAACGTGGGAATCATCAACTCGCGTCCGATTGATCTGTCGCACTACGGCAACTGGTATCCGCTGGGCGTGTACTCGCTGATGTCCGGCCCCGGCGACATGGGCACGCGCGTCGTGCAGCTGGCGATCGACCGCCACGGCCACATCGCCGGCAACTACTACGACATGATCGCTGACGCCAACTACAGCGTCTCGGGCGACGTGCGGCACCAATCGCAGCGCGTGTATTGGTCGCTTAACAAGAACAAATACATCCGCTTCCGCGTCCCCATTTATCGCCTGATGCAGCCCTACGGCACGATGACCGTGCAACTCCCGGGCGGCGAACAAGACTGGCAATTCGTGCGGCTGGAGAATTGAGGCTGCGCCGGAACGATTCAATCGAATAAACCCCCTGCGGAGCCGGGGGCTATTTAGCGTCTATCGATTTGCTCAAGTGCTCATGGATTTTGTCGATTGAGTACTCAATCGCCGCGATGCGTCCCTCGGGATCGACCAGCACGTAGGCCGGCACCGTGGAAATTCCGTAGCGTTTCGGCACGTCGGTGCTCGACCAATCCCCAAGAAATGCATGATGCCACGCGAGCGGGTTTTCTTTGAGGAACTCGCGGGTGCCGCTCGGGTCGCTGTCTAAGTTGGCGCCTAACACGATAAGCTTTTGCGCGCCGTCGAACTGTTTGCGAAGCGCCTCGACCTCGGGTATTTTGGTGATGCAAGGACCGCACCAAGTGGCCCAGAAATCCACGAGCACGTATTTGCCGCGTTGCGCGTCTAAATCGGTGGACTTGCCGTCGGGCGACTCAAACTCGAAGTTCTTGGCCAAGTCGCCGACTTTCGGTACATCCTGCGTGGGGATGATGACTTTGCCCAAGTCGACGAGTGGCTGATCGGCCGCGATCTCGATTGGCATCACGCGCTGCGCGACGGGATGGACCAGGCAACCCTCCGTAGTACCGTACAGATTCACAGCCAGTTCGTATTCGCCCGGCGGAACGCCCGAAATACGGAAATTGCCGTCGGGATCGGGCTTCACGAACCAATTGTGCAGCGTGTTTAGGTAAGCGCCGCCTTCTTGGGATTTGAACCATGAGTCGGTCCAGCCCTTGCGCCAGTCGAAGCCCTTGTCGGCCAGGGACGGTGGCGTTTTGATGCCCTCGCCCTTGGCGACGAGGTACGTCAACGAAAAATGATAATCGAACGGCGTCCGCGGCGGATCGACTTCAAACGTGCCCACGACTTCTGCGCCTTCTCCGCCTAGCTCCAGCGATGCTTCCGAACCGGGCAATAGCTCAAGCGGTACCGACCGGCTTGACTTCAACGGAGAATCGACGGAGAAGTGCAAAAACGACCTCACGCGGCCGGCGATCGGCGGGACTCGGTCGAACGCGAATGAGCCATCGCTTGCGGTTTCGGCCGACAAACGCAAGTCGATACGCGGTTGATCGCCGCCGACAAATTCGATCGGTTCGAAATAAACCCTGCATTTGGGCATCGGTTTGCCATCTTGTTTGAGAAGCCCTTTGACGCGGGCCCAGGGCTGCACACACAGCGAGCCTGGCGGCTCGCTCGCGGTGCGTTCAGCCTTCGCATATCCGGTGAGTGATACGACCACGAGTGCATAGCGATCCCTCTGCGGGACGATTTCGAATTCACCGTCACTCTGCGTGACAACGCCATAGTTATTGCTGAAGTCGCCATCGCGGTCTTCGAGGTTATGCAAATCGAGGTGCTGGAAGTTGGTCGCGACGAATACGCGCGCATCCTTGACCGGCTGGCCATCGTCAGCAACGACTTTGCCAATATACGGCGTGGTTGGTTGTAGCTTTACGTCGAGCTGGGGATTCGTTTCGCCAACGACGTATCTGCGATCGGTGCGAAACGTCACGTAGCCCGGCGCTTCGATTTGCACTCCGTGCTCGATATCGGTGCGATCGAAAGCCACGCTGAAGACCCCGTTCTCTCCATCCTTGGCGTCACTTCGATTGAGCAAAGGAAAGTCGGGGCGGAAGTGGATCACGGGGACAACGCGGAAACGTTCGATTGGTTTTCCGTTCGTCGCGTCGCTTACCGTGCCGGCGATTTCCAATAGCGGATGAATGGTTTGCAGTTTTTCAGTGTCGTCCGCGACGATGCTCGCCTCGACATTGGCGTAGCCGTTCTTATAGAACGTATATTTTACGGCGTCGTCTGGCGCCCAGGACCACTCGAAGACGCCGTTGTCATCGGCGGCCATCGGAATTTGCAAGTCGACGACATTAGGATGCCTATGTGAATAGAGAGATTCCGCGCCCCGCCAGTCGCTGACCTGCACGTGGACGTTTGGAACCGGCTTTCCAACCGCATCGACGAACTTGAGACGCAGCTTCTTGCCCGGCTGCAGCTTGAAATCTTCGCTCACCCGGCTGGGACCAATTTCGATCTTTCTCATTTGGGGCATCCAGCCCACGGCGGCGACGGTGATGCGCATGGTTCCAGACGGCAGCGGTCCCAGGCGGTAGTTGCCGTCGGCATCGCTGAGCACTTCCTGGCTGCCATCGTCCCAATACGGTCGATCGCCCCAGATGACGACGGCGTTCTTGACTGGCTGCCCGTCGGGATCGGTCACGCGGCCCTTGACGAAGTAGCCGCGGTGCATAGCAATCGTGGCCGTTTGATCGCGGAGTTGTTTCATAGAAACGTCCTGCTCCTTTTGCAGCCCGCCCCAGTTCGTGTCGTGAATGTAGTCGGCGTGGCTCAGCTTAATCCGCACGTCGACTTTGTCGCCCGGCGGCACGTTGTCGAGCGACCAGCGGCCTTCGGCGTCGGTGGCCTGAGCTCCTTCGTCATTCGCCAGCCACGCATCGTAGCTCGTCGGCGTGGGGGCACCGAAGTCGTCGCCACCATCCTCGTACTTGACCTCGACGCGCGCGCCTTCGATTGGTTGGCCATCATCGTTTTTGACGACGCCGCCGATCGTGGTGCCCTTTGTCAGCTTGTACGTGAACTCACTGGGCAACGGTGGACTGCCGAAGCGAGATTGCGGCCACAGTTGGGCGAACATCGGCGCGTAGCCGGGGCTGCGCACCCTGACGCGGACGATTTCCAATGTCGCGGGAAGCTTCAACGTGGCCCAACCGTCGCTGTCGCACTGGTAGTCGCGATTGGCCGTAAAATCCTTTTCGGTGGTCCAAATGCTGACGTGAACCTGTGCATTTGGGATTGCCTGGCCGGCCGTATCGACGGCGCGTATCCGAATGCCGCCATTCGTGGGCATGCTGGGTCGTTCTTCGGCAAAGGAACACGAATAGCCTGAGGGCCAGGCTCCCCATATCAAGATCGCGACCAAGACACGGCGCATTGAACGCATTTGCCCAGGATAGCTGATGGTCGTTTGAACGGCGGAATGATGCGGGACGATCATTTTGTCAATCTCCTCGTCCATTCTTCGCACTAGGGCGATAAAGTTATTGCGACTTGATGAGCATTCACTGGTGCCACAATGCCGCGGTCGGTGATGATCGCCGAAATAAGCTCGGCCGGGGTGACGTCGAATGCTGGATTATAGACGTGGGCGTTTTGCGGCGCGGTTTGAAGGCCGAAACCTTCGGTGATTTCCGCGGCCGCCCGCTGTTCGATGGGGATGTCGGCGCCGGTTTTGATCGACAGGTCAAATGTCGTCACCGGGGCAGCGACGTAGAACGGGATGCCGAACACTTTGGCGAGGGCGGCCACGCCGAGCGTGCCGATCTTGTTGGCCGTGTCGCCGTTGGCCGCGATACGGTCGGCGCCCGTGATGACGGCGTCGATGCGGCCCTCGCGCATCACCTGGGCGGCGACCGAGTCGCAGATCAGCGTGGCGTCGATGTCGCGCTGCTGGAGTTCCCACATCGTGAGCCGTGCGCCTTGCAGCAGCGGCCGGGTTTCGCCGGCCCAAACGTGGGGGTGTTTGCCGCGCCGAGCCAGCTCGAAGACGACCGCCAGCGCGGTGCCCTCGCCGCCGGTGGCGAGTGCGCCCGTGTTGCAATGCGTGAGGATGCCGCCGCCGTCGGGGAAGTCGGACAAAAGATCGGCGCCGTGTCGGGCCATGGCGGCGCATTGTTGGCGGTCTTCTTCGTGAATGGCGCAGGCTTCGGCGAGGAGTAGCTCCGTTAAAGTGTTCAGCGAGCCGGGCGGTCCTCCGCCCCGCACGGGGGCGAGGACGCCCCGGCTCGCTGCTTTGCGCATCCGCTCCAGCGCCCAAAACAAATTCACCGCCGTCGGCCGACTCGTCGCCAGATAATCGCAAACCTCATCAACACTGCGTCCCGACTGTACGCCCAGGCACACGCCATACGCGGCCGCCACGCCAATAGCCGGCGCCCCGCGCACGCTCAGCCGCTTGATCGCCTGCCAAACATCCTCCACCGTGCGGCATTCCAGATACACCGTCTCCGCCGGCAGCCGCGTTTGGTCGAGAAGAACCAGGTGCCCATTGAGGCCACCTTCCCAGCGAAGCGTAAAAGGTCGTTCCATAAAGTGGCAGCTGCGGTATGCCGGCTTGCTACGTCAGCGGCACTCGGCCACGCGTGCGCTCGTACTGCTGCGCGACCGTCTTGCCGAACAAGCCGAATCGCCGCGCGACATACCAATAGGGGATTCTCAAGAACCAAAGTGGAAGGGACCGCACGTAAGCAATATGCGCGCGAACGCTGCCGACGAACTCCTGGTCGAACTCAATCTCCTCGATGCTCGGCCGCTGTCCCGTGGCTTTTTGCATGAATTCGAGTGCTTCTTTGTGGTGTGTCCACTGTTCGCCAACATCGGACACCGTAAAGGCCTGCACCCAGCGATTGGGCCGTGGCGGCACAAGCAGTGCGTCACTCTTGGTGCCGGTGGTGACACCGCCTTCGTCGAAATTGGTGAGAATATCGGCTGATCCCGGTTTCCCGGCAAGTAAGTAGATGCACAGGTATGTGCGCTCGTTCCCAAGCTTCCAAACCACCAGTTGCGGAGCGGCAATCTGATTTGGGACGGCATACACGCCGACCGGCTGGAAACGTAGTGCGTTGAGCCATTGAGCTCGGACGAAGCCCGACGCGAATACCTTGTCCAACGATACTCGGGCTTGCTCGTCGGAAAGCTTGTTCAGCTTAACTTTGGAAAGCATCAGGAGCGGCAAAGCGCCGCTGGCTGAGATGATCAACCAAAGCGCCGCCATGCCGCCGATAACTTTCAGCGTGGTCTCAACAGCATCCGACATTTGGACACCTACGGCAACTCGACACGAATTTATTGAACGGCAAATCGTCTGGAATACGGGAGCCCGAATGTTTCTGCCACCGGTTTGTTTGTGACCGCGCCGTCGAAAAGGTTGATCGCGCGGGCGACGGGACGCAGGTCGCGGGCGGCCGCTTCGATGCCGCGGTCGGCGATGGCCAGCACCCAGGGTAGCGTCACGTTGCAGAGCGCGAACGTGCTCGTGCGGCCGACGGCGCCCGGCATGTTTGTGACGCAGTAGTGCAGAACTTCCTCGACGATGTACGTGGGATTACTGTGCGAAGTGGGCCGGCTCGTGGCGACGCAGCCGCCTTGGTCGATCGCCACGTCGATGATCACGCTGCCCGACTTCATGCGCCGCAGGTCTTCTTTTTCGACGAGCATGGGCGCCTTGGCGCCCGGGATGAGCACCGCGCCGATCACCAGATCGGCCTTGGCTAGTTGTTCGCGCACCGTGTGCCGGTCGCTGAACAGGCAGTTCACGTTGGGCGGCATGATGTCGTCGAGGTAGCGCAGGCGGTCCATGTTGATGTCGAGGATGGCGATGTCGGCGTTGAAGCCGGCGGCGATCTTGGCTGCATTCGCGCCGACGACGCCGCCGCCGAGGATCGTGATGTAGGCCGGCGCGACGCCCGGCACGCCGCCCAGCAGAATTCCGCGGCCCATCTGCGGCCGCTCGAGGAATTTTGCGCCTTCTTGAATGCTCATCCGTCCGGCCACTTCGCTCATTGGTGTGAGCAGCGGCAGCCGGCCCTGATCGTCGGCTAGCGTTTCGTAGGCGACGCAGGCGGCGCCCGTCGCCAGAAGTTCTTCGGTGAGGCGGCGATCGGCGGCCAAGTGAAAATAGGTGAATAGGATCTGGCCTCTACGAATGATCTTTAGCTCGCTCCGCTGCGGCTCCTTCACTTTCACGATGAGGTCGGCCTGGCTAAAAATCTCCGCCGGCCCGCTGGCTAATTCGGCGCCTTGCCGCAAATAATCGTGGTCCGAAATCCCGGAACCGAGGCCGGCCCCCGCCTCAACGAGCACGCGATGCCCGCGGCGGACTAGTTCTTCCGCCCCCACGGGAAGCATCGCCACGCGGTATTCATCCTGCTTGATCTCTTTCGGCACACCCACGATCATGGCAATGGCTCCTCAAAAGTAGCAGGCACACTCCGTTTGCCGTAGCATAGCTCACAGTCGCCATCATCGCTTGTGATTAGATCGGCGACGGCACACGGAGTGTGCCTGCTACGTTGAGTTTCTCGCATTCGCCGTGCGGACGCAACAAGGCATTATCAATCAATGGCCGCGGTATTCCTACCATGAATGACCGACCGCAAAAACTGTGGCGTCCGTTTGCCATCCTTGCGGCGGGGCTAATGATCTGGGCCGGGTTGTTTGCGCTCGGCGCCTTTCTGGAATCCGGCGCAGCGCGGCCGCGGCATGACTACCGCAAACCGCTCATCATCCTGGCGACGATGGGCGCATTTTTGGCGATTTGGGGCGTAGCGCTTTGGCTGCGATCGCGCCGTCGGCCGTAGGGAATGCACCAATGCTGGGTGGCTGGGGCGGAGTCTTCGACGCCCCAGAATTGCGACGGTTTGGGGCATCAGTGTCTTTTTTACCCCAGCCACCCCTTGATCAAGGCATTAGCCATTGATCGCTCGCACGCACTATCGTAGGGTGGGTCGGGTCTAAGCGACTCGACCCATGCGCATCGGCACCACTGAAATCCTCGATACCTATGCCGAAGCGTTCGGCGCGCGCTACACGCGGCTGATCATCACGGCCGCCAACGATTTCTGGCTCGACGCGGCCCTCGGCTCGATCTGCGGTTATGGCACAAGCGTTATCGGTTGCGACGCCGAATCCGGAGTCGAACGCCGGTTAACCATGGACGAATCGCCCGACGGCCGCCCCGCCGCCGCCGTGCTGTTGTTCGGCTTCACCACCGAAACGGTAAGCCAGGCCGCTCAGCATCGCGTCGGCCAATGTATTCTCACTTGCCCCACAGCGGCCTGCTTCGGCGGCCTGCCAGATGCCTCGGAAACGTATTCGCTGGGCAAGTATTTGCGGTACTTTGGCGATGGGTTTGAATCTCGCGTAGAGGCAGGCGGCTCGGTCGCCGCGGCGACTGAGCCGCCTGCACTACGGCAACTCTGGCGCATTCCCGTCATGGACGGCGAGTTCATCATCGAAGCCACGGGCGGAGTGGCCAAGGGCGTCGCCGGCGGCAACATCATCCTCCAAGCCGACTCGCCAGCCTCCGGTCTAGCCGCAGCCCAACGGGCCGCCGGCGCGTTGGCCCAACAGCCGGGCATCATTACACCTTTTCCCGGCGGCGTCTGCCGCAGCGGCAGCAAGGTCGGCTCCAAGTACAAAGCGCTGGTGGCTTCGACCGCCGAGGCCTACTGTCCGACGTTGCGCGACCGCGTCAAGTCGGAACTGGTCGACGGCGCGCAATGTGCCTACGAAGTCGTCATCGACGGAGTCGACCAGGCCGCCGTGGCCACCGCGATGCGCATCGCCATCGAAGCGGCCGCCGACAAGGGCGTTTTGGCCATTGGTGCCGGCAATTACGGCGGCCGACTCGGCAAGTACCCGATCCGCCTACGTGACGTTATGGCATAGGCATTCGTATTTGAACTCAAACATTGGAACTCGATTGGTTATCTCATCATGGAAGCTGCGCTTTTGGTTTTACTCCTCTTATCCGCTATGGCCGGGCTCTTTTGGTCGGCATCACGCTATGGCAGTGCAGTCAAGCGGTACAAAACACAACTTGCAGTCACCGACGAATTGCAACAGATGTCTCAGAAGCAATTAGACCAAGTGGAAGAGCAGCATCGTCGGCAAATTCAGATTTTTGATCGCCAGGAGGAGATACTGTCCAGAGTCGAGGAATTGGTTAAGCGATTGGAAACCAGGCTGCCAATCTGAAAGACTGGTGCCTAACTCTCATTACGCGACGCCTTCCCGCGTTGTCCTTGCGGTAATGACCCTGCTAGACTAGTGGTCTCAAGTCGCTGAAAACTGCGACGATTTCAAGGACCAGGCATATGAGTTCCAATTCGTCTGAGTCGCCAAACGTGGATCAAAGTCAGCTGGTTGTGGAAGCACCGTCGGCGGATCGTCCCAGCCAACGGATTCAGATTGGCTCGCAACGCGCGACCGCCGCGCCGCAGGAAGCCAAGGCCAAACCGGTGACGCCGGCCGCACCTGCCGCGCCGCCACCGAAAAAACGCGAGCCGAAGCATTACCCGCCGCCCAATATTCGCGATCAGCTCTCGCCGGAACTGGAACAGGAATACCAAGAAGCGCTAGGCGACGTTTCGCTGGACGCGCTGATGAATGAGGCGACTGCCGCCGACTCGGCGCTCGAACTGCTTTCGGAAGCACGCGTTAGCGGCGTCGTGGCTCGTATTCACGGCGAAGACGTATTCGTTGACTTGTTTAGCAAGGAGCATGGAGCAGGGAGCGGGGTGTCCGAAGGTTCCGGCTCCGTGCTCCGTGCTCCTCGCTCCCTGCTTTATCAAGGCGTCGTGCCGCTACGCCAATTCGAACAGGCGCCGACTGAGGACGATGTCCTCGAGCTGCTCGTCGTGCGATTCGACGCCGACGAGGGGTTGTACGAACTGTCGCGTCCCACCGCGGCGGTCGACGTCGGCAATTGGGACGAGGTCAGCGAGGGCCAGATCATTGAGGTCACCGTCACTGGCAGCAACAAGGGCGGCCTCGAGTGCCAGGTCGCCGGGATTCGCGGTTTCATCCCAATGGGCCAGGTTTCGATCTATCGCGTCGAGAATCCCGAGGAACTCGTTGGCCAGCGACTGGCCTGCGTCGTCACCGAAGCCAGCCGCGAGCGGCGGAACCTCGTGCTCAGTCACCGTGCCGTCATGGAACGTGAGCGGAACGAATTGCGCGACAAGTTGCTCGCGGAATTGGCGCCGGGGCAAATTCGCGAGGGCATCGTGCGCAGCATGAAGGACTTCGGCGCGTTCGTCGATTTGGGCGGCGTCGACGGCCTCGCGCACGTCAGCCAGCTCAGTTGGGACCGCGTGAACCATCCGAGCGAAGTGCTCGAAGTCGGCCAGAAGATCAAAGTCCGCATTGAAAAGTTCGACAAGGAAACCGGCAAGGTGAGCCTCTCCTACCGCGAGGTCGGAGCCAATCCGTGGCAGAACGTGGAATCGCAATTCCCGGTCGGTTCCCGCGCCACCGGCCCCGTTTCGCGGCTGATGGACTTTGGAGCGTTCGTGAAGCTCGCGCCCGGCGTCGAGGGGCTGATCCATATCTCCGAATTAGCGCACGGCCGCGTGTTTCGCGTCAGCGACGTGCTGAGCGCCGGCCAGGAAGTCGAAGTGAAGATTCTCTCCGTCGACGCCGAAAAGCAGCGCATTAGCCTGTCGCTCAAGGCGCTAATGTCGCCGCCGGAAAAGCCGGGGCAGCAGAAAGTGGCGGACGAGGACATGCCGTTGCCGGCCGACGCGCCACAGCCACCAAGAACGAAAGCGACGCACCTCAAGGGCGGGATCGGCGGCCCCTCAGGCGGCGAAAAGTTCGGCCTCAACTGGTAGGTTGCGCTCGCGCCAGCGCAAAAAACTAGCCCTGGGAAAACATCGCCAGGGCTAATTTGTTTCAGCAGCAGTTTTCGGCAAGGATTTACCTATGCCGGCGATATAGTGCCAAACCCACGACAGACAAGCCGGCCAGCACCAGCGCGCTCGGCTCCGGAATTGGAACGGGGATTTGCCGCAAAGTGAACGTGCCAAGAGTACCAATTGGACTCAAGTCCGGCACGTCGATGCGGACTGTGTATGTCTGAGCGCCGCTACCGTGAACTCCGCCGGAGAACAACAACGTGTCCGGATCGGGCGTACCAACCACCGGAAAAGCTCCGGAAACCGGCGGTGTATCGTAGGTCGGAAAATCGAAATCCAGACCATCGCCTGGAGCCGAGAGCACGAAACCGGCGCCGGTTCCGAAGCCGAGATACATATTGTACCCAATCCACGCAAGACCCGTGTTGTTATCGACAAATTCCGTGACCGAATACTCAGTGACGCTGGCGCTCGGCATGACTGTAAACACAAGGTCGATGTAGCCGTTGAAATCAAATCGCTTGAGCGGAACAACGATGTTGTTGTCCGGCACCATCGGAGCAGGCACATTGTCGTTGCCTGGGGTCAACGTGATAATCGCGGGGACTGCAACGAAGCCCAACCCTGGGCCGCTCGCTACAGGCGCTGGCACCGGAATAATAGTGCCGGCCGACACAGAGCCAATTCGCGAGAAGTTAAGAACGGCAGCTGCAATTGCAGCACCAATGAAAACGCTCTTATGAAGTTTCATCATGAGCACCTTCAATTCAGTAACTGCCTAACGCGGCGACTAGCCCGTGAGCGCATAATTCTCTAACATGCGGAATCTCGACTTGGCAGAAAACGCCACGCAGGCACCTCCGCCTCCAGGCGATATTAATCCAGTCCATAATTTATATGCTCCCAAGCCGCAAAGCAACGATTTTTTTAAAAAAAACCATCAGAAACTCAAATTTAGACGTTTTGACACGGCTGCTTGGCAGCCTTTGCCACTATAGGGTTAGGCCAATACCTTCCGACGGATCGCAAACCGAACGTAATGCGACAAAAAGCGTCAGGTGAGTTATTAGTGGTTTTGGGGTATTGGCATAGGCTGTGGTTTGGGGCGCACTCCATAAGTTGTTTGGTAGTCCATGCTTACTGTTATTCTGCCTGACGGAAGTCGAAAGCAATTCGAAAACAGCGTTTCGCCCTACGATGTGGCGGCCGGAATTGGCCCCGGTTTGGCCAAGGCGGCCGTGCTGGCCGAGGTCGACGGCCAGCAGGTGGATCTGCACGCGCCTCTACCCAAAAACGGTGAGGTCCGCCTCCGCCTGCTCACCAAAAAGGACCCCAAAACGCTGGCCGTCATGCGGCACAGCGCTGCCCACGTCATGGCCCAGGCCGTGATGCGGCTCTACGATGGCGTGCAACTTGCCTTCGGTCCCACGACCGCCACCGGCTTCTACTACGACTTTGCCCTGCCGCACGCGCTTTCCGAAGACGACTTCCCGCGCATCGAAGCCGAGATGCAGAAGATCGTCAAAGCGGACGAACGCTTTGAGCGCCTCGAGGTGTCGCGCGACGAAGCCATCAAGCTTTGCCAGGAGCTCGGCCAGGAGTTTAAGGTCGAGCACATCGAGACCGGACTTGCCGATGAGAAGTCGCTGTCGTTCTACCGACAGGGAGAATTCATTGACCTGTGTCGCGGCAAACACATCCCGAGCACCGGCCACATCGGGAGCGCGTTCAAGCTGCTCTCGGTGGCCGGCGCTTACTGGAAGGGCGATGCCTCTCGCCAGCAGCTTCAGCGAGTTTACGCCACCGCGTTCTTCGACAAAAAAGAACTCGACGCCCATCTTGAGCAGCTTGCGGAAGCCAAGCGGCGCGATCACCGCGTGCTCGGCAAGCAGCTCGAGCTGTTCACCATCAGTCAAACCGTTGGCTCCGGTCTTATCCTCTGGCTGCCCAGAGGCGCGATCGTTCGACAAACCCTCGAAGATTACATCAAAACGCAGCTCCGAACTCGCGGCTACGAGGCCGTTTACACACCGCACATCGGCCGCGTGGAGCTGTACCAGATCTCGGGCCACTTCCCCTATTACAGCGATAGCCAGTTTCCGCCGATCGAATTTAAAGACGGCGAGCGTTTCCTGCTCAAGCCGATGAACTGCCCGCACCACATCATGATCTATCAGGCCAAGCCGCGCAGCTATCGCGACTTGCCCGTGCGGCTCGCCGAGTTCGGCACCGTGTACCGCTTCGAGCAATCGGGCGAGCTTTCCGGCATGACCCGCGTCCGGGGCTTTACCCAGGACGATGCCCACATCTTTTGCACCGAGGAGCAAGTCGCAGGCGAGTTCCGCAACTGCCTGGAAATGACCCAAACCGTGCTGGCAGCCTTGGGCATGAACGACTACCGCGTGCGGCTCGGCTTCCGCGACCCCAACAGCGACAAGTACGTCGGAGACAATTCCGTGTGGGATCGGGCAGAGGCGGCGATCAAATCAGTGTGCGAATCGATGAACCTGCCGGCGACCATCGAGCTAGGCGAGGCCGCGTTCTATGGCCCCAAGGCCGATTTCGTCATCACCGATTGCATTGGCCGCGAGTGGCAGCTTGGCACCGTGCAGCTCGACTACAACCTGCCGAGCAAACAGCGCTTCGGCCTGGAATATATCGGCGCCGACAACCACCCGCACCAGCTGGTGATGATCCACCGCGCCCCGCTCGGTTCGTTGGAGCGCTTTATCGGCGTACTGATCGAGCATTTTGCCGGCGCGTTTCCGCTGTGGCTCGCACCTGAGCAAGTCCGCGTCCTTACCGTCAGCGAGAAGTCCGACGCCTACGGCCGAGAGGTCGAACAGCGGCTAGCTGCCGCCGGCCTGCGGGTCACCGGCGACTATCGGGGGGCGAAACTGAACGCTAAAATCCGCGACGGTCAGGTGCAATTGATCCCGTACATGTTTGTCGTCGGCGAGAAAGACCGTGAGAATGGTACAGTTTCGGTGCGCGATCGGTTGGACGGCGACCTCGGTCCGATGCCACTGGACGCTGCTATCGCCAAACTCCGGGCCGAGATCGACGCCAAGACCGTCCGCCAGGTCGCGGCCCGTCAACCCGCCGCACAACCGGACCGCAACACCCAAAACGAGTATTAAGATTCGAGGAGAGATGGAAAATCTCCCCGCTTCTGTTGACGAACCGGCCCGGCGCAGACAAGATTTTTATGAGCAGGGGGGCTTGGAGCAAGGAGCAGTGAGTAAATCGGTTTGACTCCGTGCCCCATGCTCCCCGCTCCTTGCTACCACTAACCCCATAGGAGACCTTGCCATCACCGTCGATCGTAAAGCTCAGCGGATCAATGAGCAGATCCGCATCTCACCCGTCCGCGTCATCGGAGCGGAGGGCGAAGTTCTAGGCGTCATCGAAACGATTGAAGCCTTGCAGCGTGCCCGTGAAGCCGGATTGGACCTTGTGGAAGTAGCCCCGCAGGAGAAGCCGCCCGTTTGCCGCATCATGGATTACGGCAAATTCAAGTACCAGCAAAAGAAGCGGCAGCACAAGGGCCACACGCACCACAGTAGGAACAAAGAGCTCCGGCTGCGCCCAAAAATCGGCGACCACGACCTCATAACCAAGGTCAACCGGGCCAAAGAGTTCCTCGGCCAGAAAGACAAGGTGATTTTCTCGGTCATCTTCCGCGGCCGCGAAAACGCCCACGTCGACGAAGGCTACAAGCTGGTCGAGCGGCTGACCAAGGAGCTGGAGCCGGTCGCCAAGCTCGAACAGTCCCCACAAATGCACGGCCGCCGGATCGTTGTGATCTTCGCGCCGAAGTAAGCCCCCTTTTCTCGGCCGCCCTTGGGCAGTAGGATATAGGGTTCTCGCATATTCGAGGTCCCATCCATGCCCAAGCAAAAGACTCACAAAGGCACCAAGAAACGCTTCCGCGTGACGGCCACCGGGAAGATCAAGCACCGCTCGGCCGGGACGAGCCACCTGGCCGCCCGCAAGAACCAGAAGCGCATCCGCAAACTGCGCGGCACCGATACACTCGGCGCCGGCATGGGCAAGGCCATCAAGAAAGCCCTCGCGGGAAATAGTTACTGAGTAGGTTAGGCTTTCCAGCCTGACCCGATTCGAGCGCGTTCAAGTGCCAGGCTAGAAAGCCTAACCTACAAATCACATACAAGCCCGCCGGGCACGAATAACTCCCAACGCTCTTTTCAGCTGCGGGGGCCTGGGCGCGCAAGCTAACGACGAAGGGTTCCTTCAATGCGAACCACGATCGGCGCCGCACGTCGGCGCAAGAAGAATCGGCTTTTCCAAAAAGCCAAAGGCTATACCGGCGGACGCCGCCGCCTGCTGCGGAGCATGAAAGAAACGCTCCTGCGGGCCGAGGCGTTTGCCTTCCGCGACCGTCGCTCCCGCAAGCGCGAATTCCGCAAGCTGTGGATCATCCGCATCAACGCGGCCTGCCGTGAGCGCGGCCTCAAATACAGCGAGTTCATCAACGGCCTCAACAAAGCCAAGATTGAGCTCGACC
>JAKEIB010000324.1 GCA_022614705.1 Planctomycetota bacterium
CACCCAAAGCAAGCTCACACGTATGTCCAATAACCCTTCGCTAATTCGCGGCATCTTCTTCCGTTGTTGTGTTGCAGATTTTTTCGGATGAGCCATACTACTTCCGCAGCCGACGCTTCGCGAATAGTAGTTTGTACACGTGTATACTCCCCATTCTCCTTGCCAAAATCTTTGAGATTTGTCTCACTCTTTTCGTCGTTTACTGTTGTTGTAATGACATCTTGTGTCGTCTTCGTATTGTCAACAGACTCGCGCGCCTCGTTTGTAGGGTCGAAAGGCGTTGTTTGTTGTGTTTCGCTATTTGCTGGCACGAGCGCATCGTTGTCCTCATGGCGTGCCGCCGACTGCCGTCCAAGTTCGCTAAAAAACCCCGATGCCCACAGGCACACAGCGCCGATTAGCAGAGCGACGATAACGAGAATCGTGGTCTTAATTGGGCGCGTCCGAACCCGTTTTAATAAATCTTCGAGAAAGGCGATTTCCATGACGGAACGATTCACTCTACGATCTTGTCACCGCGAGTAAAAAGCTTGGCTTTAGCGGATCGAAGGACAGACGGTCGAGTTGGTTGGTGGTGCGGGAGAGGTTGATCCACGTTGATCATCGCGACGATTTTCGTTTTTCGGCGGTGCGCTTGATTTTGCCGCGATTGGTCGCCTGCAACTGAGTGGCTTGCCTTAGAGCGCGGTCGATCTTGTCGATCGTCGGCACGCTGGGGGTGTGCCTGCCGGTTTCGATGCGGCAGAGCGTCTCTACCCGGACTCCGGCTCGCAACGCCAATTGCCGCTGGCTCAAGCCAGCCGCCACTCGGTCGCGAATTATCTTGCGCGCCAAGCTGGCACGCGCGTATTCGACGGCTGGATAGTTGCCTTGCGAATCCGGCGCCGGAAGTTCAGGCGAATCGGAATCGTGGGGGGCGGTGTGCGTCATTCTTCGGTGTTTCCTCTACGCCGAAGGCGTTGCATTCCAAAGCCCAGAGTCGCTCGCCGCGGCGACTGCACTCTGGGTACACGAATGATAATTGTCCATTACGCCGAAGGCGTTACACAAGCCGAATGTTAAACCCCGTTGGGGTTTTGAGATCGAAAATTATCGGCGACCCAGGGTTCGGTCGCTGCGGCGACTGAACCCTGGGCTTTGGAGTTGAACACCTTCGGTGTAAGGACCAGGCTACCAAAGCACAAATTGATGTGTCCGGAAGGTCCGCCTCGGCAAGGCGGACCTACTTTTTTGTTACTGCCAGCAGGAAGCTGGGCTTCAGCGGGTCGAAGGAGAGGCGGTCGAGTTGGGTGGTCGTGCGGGAGAGGTTGATGAGCCAGACGTGAATGTCGGAGGAGTGTTTGGACATCGCTTCGCGGAGTTCGGCCAGGTGGTCGATGCTGACGACGTTGACCACGAGGCGGCCGCCGGAGCGCAAGCGTTTGTAGGCGTATTCGCTGATGCGGGTGACTTCGCGGCCGCCGCCGGCGATGAAGACGGCGTCGGGGTCGGGGAGCTCGTCGCAGGCTTCCGGGGCGCGGCCGAGGACGGCTGTCACATTCGCGACGCCGAAGCGTTCGGCGTTCTGGCGAATGAGGCCGTGGTCCTCAGCATCCATTTCGATCGCGTACACGGCGCCGTCGCTTGCCATTTGAGCGGCTTCGATGCTCACCGAGCCGCTGCCGGCGCCGATGTCCCAGACGATGCTCGAGGGGGCAATGTCCATTTGCGCCAGCGCGATCGCGCGGACTTCGGCGGGCGTGAGCAGACCCTGCTTGGGTTTTGATTGCAGGAACGCCTCGTCCGGGTTGCCGAACAGGCGGCGGCCGACGGCTTCGCGCGGGCGGTCGGGCGCGTCGGCGTCGCGCACCAGCACCATCACGTTGAGCGAATCGAACTTCTGGGCGGCGATTTCGGCGAGCGTGCCGCGGGTGACGCGTTCGTCGCGGGCGCCCAGGTTTTCGCAAACGTAGGCGGTGAAGTATTCGATGCGCCGATCGAGCAGGGCTTTTGCCACGGCGGCTGGGCCAGTTTGGTCGGTGGTGAACAGGCCGACCTTTTGGGCGGTGCGGATTTTTTCCAGCACGGCGTCGAGCGGGTGCTTGGCGAGGTCGGTGAGGTACGCATCTTCCCACGACTCCATCACGCGGGCGAATGCGAGCTGCATGCTGGAGACGTGCGGCACGACGACGAAGCGTTCTTTGCCGAGCCGGTCCATCACGTAGCGCGCGAGGCCGTAGAACATTGGGTCGCCGTAGATCAGCATGGCGACTTTTTTGTTGCCGGCCGATTCGAGCGTTTTCACCAGCTCGTTGAGGTCGGAGCTGATAACGTGGCGCTCGGCCTTCGACTTGGGGACGATTGCGAGGATGCGATCGGTGCCGAGAAGCACTTCGGCGCTATCGATGATTTGGCGCACGCTGTTGGGCACGGCTTCGAGGCCGTCGTCGCCGATGCCGATGACGTGGATGGGGGCGGGGGAGGGCATGGAGCACGGAGCTTGGAGCAGGGAGCAGGGAGCGGAGCGCGGAAACTTCTGCGTCGCCTAATATATCAAACGCGCGGTAACTGTGGCATGGGGAATTGCAAAATGCAAAATGCAAATTGAAAAATGAAAATTGCAGAACGGCGCTTTTGCAACGATGGGTGGCTGGGGCAACGCCCCAGATTGATTCTCTGGGGCGTTGCCCCAGCCACCCTCTTCTTGCTCCCCGCTCCCTGCTCCTTGCTTCTCACTCCGCCACGTAGCAGCGGAGCGAGTGACTTTTCAGGACGAGCGGCTCGCCGACTGGGGCGGGGCCGTCGGCGTCGGGGTAGATGTCGGCGGGGGGAATCGCTCCGGTGTCGATGAACAGTCGCCAGCTCAGTTTGGCGGCGGCTGGCGGCACGACGAATCGCTGCGGCTGGCTGCCGGCGTGGAGCATGATCATGACGGCTCGCGCGGCCGGGTCGCTCAGGCCGCTGGTGCCGAACACGCTGGTGAAGCTCGGGCCGTTGGCGTGCCATTCGATCGATTTGCCGGCCGGGTTGTACCAACTGACGTCGGGCAATTGGCCAGGGGCCGTTGCCTTGCCCTCGAGAAACGAGCCGCGGCGGACGTTTGGCTGGCGGCGGCGGAACGCGATCAGCGACTGCACGAAGCGAAGCATCTCGGCGTTGCGCTCGACGAGTCGCCAATCGAACCAGCTGATGGCGTTGTCCTGGCAGTAAGCGTTGTTGTTGCCGCGCTGGGTGCGAAGCACCTCGTCGCCGGAAAGAATCATGGGCACGCCCTGGCTCAAGAGCAGCGAGGCCATGAAGTTCTTCGCCTGGCGGAGGCGGAGGTCGACGACGCTGGTGCGACGCGTGGGGCCTTCGACGCCGTAGTTAGCGCTGTAGTTGTTGTTGTCCCCGTCGCGGTTCTCCTCCTGGTTGTCGAGGTTGTGTTTCCGTTCGTAGCTCACCAGGTCGTTGACTGTGTAGCCGTCGTGCGACGTGATGAAGTTGATGCTGTGGTACGGCCGGCGGCCGCTATGCTGGTACAGATCGCTGGAGCCGGAGAGACGCGTGGCGATGGGGCCGGTCATGCCATGGTCGCCGCGCCAAAAGCGGCGAACGTCATCGCGGTAGTGGCCATTCCACTCGGCCCAACGCTGGTTGGCGAACGAGCCCACCTGGTAGGCGCCGGCGGCATCCCACGCTTCGGCGATGATCTTCGTGTCGGCAAGCATTGGATCTTCGGCGATCAGCTCCACCAGCGGCGGATTGGGCACGAGCTCGCCGTACCGGTTGCGGCTGAGTATCGACGCCAGATCGAAGCGGAAGCCGTCGATGTGATAGTTGTGCACCCAGTGACGCAAGCAATGGAAGATCATCTCACGCACGATGGGATGATTGCCATTGACCGTGTTGCCGCAGCCGGAAAAGTTCTTGTACGTACCGTCGTCGTTCAGCATGTAGTAGACGCGGTTTTCGAGTCCCTTGAAGCTGAACGTGGGGCCGCTCTCGTTGCCTTCCGACGTGTGGTTGAACACGACGTCAAGGATCACTTCGATGCCGGCCGCGTGGAGCTCGCGGACCATCTCCTTGAACTGGCGGACCTGATCGCCCGGTTTGTGACCCTGCATGTAGCCGCGATGCGGCGAGAAGAACGACATCGGATCGTAGCCCCAGTAATACGTGCGACGGGGCTTCGAACCGTCGGCCTCCTCAATCGGGAACTCGTAGACCGGCATCAGCTCGATGGCCGTGACGCCGAGCGACTTTAGGTATGGAATTTTCTCGATGACACCGGCATAGGTGCCCGGTTCGTGAGAGTCGCTGCTGGGGCTTTTCGTGAAGCCGCGGACGTGCATTTCGTAGATGATCGTCTCCGACAGCGGACGCTTGAGGTGGCGATCACCTTTCCAGTCGAACGTGTCGTCGATCACCACGCACTTGGGTGGGCGGACGATGCCGTCAGTGGAGAGCAGGAATCGGCCGGCGAGGGCGCGGGCGTACGGGTCGATCAGCCGAGCTTGCGGATTGAAGCGATGACCCTGGCTGGGGTCAAACGGCCCCTCGGCCTGGAAATGGTAAAGTTGATCGGCTTTGAGGCCGGGGACGAATACGCTCCAAATATCGCCCCAGCGATCGGTATCGGGGTTGAATTCGACGATTCGCTCGGGCTCGCGATCGATCGTGCGTTTGTACAGCAACACGCGCATGGCGGTGGCGGAACGGCTGTAAACCACAAACTGCACGCCACCGTCGCGCAGCACCGCGCCGTAGGGCAGCGGATAGCTGAACTGCATCTGCGGATGCGGCGGCGATTTGCGGGTGGATTTGGGCATGACCACAGCGGCGTGGCGAACAAAAAAACTCGTAGCGGTCGTAAGCATGGTGCCAAGGGCTCGCGTCGAAAAGAGTGGGAGGTTTGTGAGGTAGCGCGACAGAAAAGGCGACCGGTCGAGACGGCCGAATGTAAGGATCTAGCGGCCGGCTCGACAGCGGTGAGTCGCGCTCACAAGCGTCCTTTACTTCGACACGCGCCGCGAGCACACTTCAATGCGGCGTTATCCTACCGCAGAGCTTGACTGGCTAGAATCCTCGATTTTGGCGCTGCGAACGGCAGATGATTGTGGATTTCGGATTGCGGATTGCGGGTTTGGATTGATACAACCGGCAATCGCTGTGAATTCACCTGGTCAAGGTTGTCGCTAGACAGGAATTGCTTGCACGAGATATGCTTTAGGGAATATCACTACTGTCCGGCTAACGCCGGAGTGACTTCGGTTAACTCTTAGGATTTCAACAAGTTGCGTTCGACAAAGCGTGTACACGATCTGAACTCGCCAGC
>JAKEIB010000325.1 GCA_022614705.1 Planctomycetota bacterium
CACCCAAAGCAAGCTCACACGTATGTCCAATAACCCTTCGCTAATTCGCGGCATCTTCTTCCGTTGTTGTGTTGCAGATTTTTTCGGATGAGCCATAATTCTCGTCCCCGTGCGGGACGGGAGTTGCTGAAATCACAGAACAAAGAATATCACTCATGCCGCAGAGCTTCGATGGGGTCGAGGCTGGCGGCGCGGGCGGCGGGGTAGAGGGCGGATTATGTCGCCGACGAGTTAGTCGAAGGATAGGGCAGCAGTGCGGTAGAGCGGCAGAGCGGTACTGGATTCAATGTTTCAGAAACGTCGCGAAAATTATGCCGGCGCGTAGCGCATCAGCCCTGGCACGCGGTCAAAATCAGCATCGTTGCTTGCCAAGTCGGTAAGACCATGCGCGTGCATGACGGCCACGACGAGCGCGTCATTGGTGAGCAGGCCGTGTTGGCGGCTGAGATCGGCTGCCGCGAGTACCAGAGTGGGTGGTGACACTATGATCTGGACCTGCGAGTTGAGCACGTCCAAGATAGCCTGACGGTAAGCCGATCACTGTTGCACATCCAGCGGATGCCGTCTGAGTCGCTGAGCGATGCCCGCTATGGGCCAGCCAAACACAGCGCATGCTTCGAGCGTCATCAGCCGATGCGCGGTCTCGGAGAGCACGTGCATTGTCGTCAATCCGGAAATTTCGGTCCGGTCAATTCGCTCCAATAGGTCGCGACAAACGGGGCCATATTGTGCGTGCTGCGAAAATGCATACACGAACGTATTCGCATCGATAAAGACCGCCGCGCCATGGGGAATGTCGCCGAAGGTCATGGCGGATAGTGGAATCAGAAATCCAGTTCCGGATCGAGCGCGGCCTGATCGATGAGTTCGGCATCGTGGCAATCAATCAGCGGCCGCCAGCGAGTTCCTTCGGACTCGTGCTGTATCGGCACCTGAACTTCGACCTGCGTCCCTTCGGCCAAATCCACTGGCAGCAGGGGGCGAAAAACGCCCGCGTTAAAAATGGCTGGGATGGTGCGGCTCATAGTGTAAATATACTCTGCCACGGGAATGAGCGTCTAGACAAATCGTAAGAGCGCGTTGCCTTACGGCACACGGAGTGTGCCTACGACTTTACTCATGCCGCAGGGCCTCGATCGGGTCGAGGCCGGCGGCGCGGGCGGCGGGGTAGACGCCGAAGATGATGCCGACCAGGACGCTGATGAGGAATGCCAGCGGGATCGACCAGGGGATGAGCTGCGGTTCCATTTCTTGAATCAGTTTGGGGACGGTGGCCATTTGATCGGGGAACCAGCGGAAGAGCGCGCCGCGGGCGAGGACGGTGAGCGGTTGGCAGACTGCGCCGCCCAATATTCCTAGCACGCCGCCGAGCACGGAGAGGACGACGCTTTCGGTGAGGAATTGCCGCGTGATGTCGCTCTTTTTCGCGCCCAGGGCGCGACGGATGCCGACCTCGCGCGTGCGCTCGATGACCGTGGCCAGCATGATGTTCATGATGCCGATGCCGCCCACGACCAGCGAGATCGCGGCGATCAGGCCGAGGAACACGATGAACATGAGTTGCGTGGTGCGGGCCTGCTCCAAGAGTTCGAGCGGTACGACGACGGCGAAGTCGGGCAGCGTGTGAGCGTATTGAATCGTGTTGCGGACGACGTCGGCGGTGGGCAGCACGAGGTCGCGGCCCTTCACCTGGATCGTAACCTGGGTCACCTCGTTAATCTCGCGCTGGAACTGGCCCGGCTTGATGGAGACGATCATGTCGCCTTCACGGCGCCAGAGCGTCGTGATGGGAACGTACACGTCGCTGGAGAAGACTTCGGCCGCGAGCGAGCCGCCGATGCCGGCCGAGGGCGAGCGCTTTCGCATCACGCCGACCACTTCGTAGAAGTCGTCGTTGACCATGATTTCCTTGCCGATCGGCTCGCTGGCGGGAAACAAATCTTCCGCTACCTCGGCCGCTAATACACAGTAATTGCGTTCCTCTTCCAGGTCGGCGTCCGTAAGGAACCGGCCGCGATCAACGGCCAGGCGCGTGACCTCGGCGTAATCGGGCGTGGTGCCAACAAGCCGGCCCTCCATGCGGCGCGTGCGATAGCGGAATTCGATCGTCGGCAGCACGCGCATCGGAATCGCTTTGTCGATCGTCGGCACCGTGGCCAACAATCGCAGGTAATCGGCCCGCGTCAGTCCGAAGCCGGACTCTTGCGCTTCGTCCGCCGACGGCTTTACCGTGCGGACGATGATGTTCAGCGCGCCGAGGCTAGAGATCTGCTCCTGGGCGGCGCGGCTGATACCTTCGCCCAGCGCCAGAAGCCAGATCACGCTCGATACGCCGATGAAGATGCCCAGCACCGTCAGCGACGAGCGCAGCGGGTGCATCAAGAGGCTTTTGACGCTCAGTTGCAGGGTTCGGAGCCAGACGGAGAACATGGCGGCAGAGCGTAGGAGCGGGCGGCCCGCCTGCTCACATTTCGACAGGCGGGCCGCCTGTCGCTACGCTCAGTTCCTTTCGTCGGAAACAATATGCCCGTCGCGCAGGTGGATCGATCGTTTCGTGCGCTCGGCCACTTCGGGTTCGTGCGTCACCATGATGATCGTTCGGCCCTGGCGGTTCAGGTTGTCGAGAAGATCGAGTATTTCGTTGGTTGTTGCCGTGTCGAGGTTGCCAGTCGGTTCGTCGGCCAAGATGAATTCGGGGTCGTTCACCAGGCTGCGCGCGATGGCGACGCGCTGCTGCTGTCCGCCGGAGAGTTGCGTGGGCCGATGGTTAAGCCGCTGGCCGAGGCCGACCATTTCGGCCAACTCGCGGCAGCGGCGCGTCGTCGCGGCGTTGATGCGATAGCTGTAGTACAGCGGCACCTGGATGTTTTCGATCACCGTGAGCGCGGGCAGCAAGTTGTATGACTGAAAGATGAAGCCGATGCGCGTGGCGCGGATCTCGGCGAGCCGGTCGTCGTTCAGGCGCGAGACGTCGACTTCGCTGAGCATGAAGCGTCCGGAACTGGGACGATCGAGGCAGCCGAGCAGGTTGAGCAGCGTGCTCTTTCCGGAGCCGGACGGGCCCATGATGGAAATGAAGTCGCCCTCGGGCACGTCGAACGATACGCCCTGCAGCGCGTGGATCGTTTCGCCGCTGAGCACGTAATCCTTGTGCAGATCGGAAACGCTAACGGCCAGCCTCATTCGGCGGCCCCCTGCGTGGAAGGCTGAGTGCTA
>JAKEIB010000326.1 GCA_022614705.1 Planctomycetota bacterium
CACCCAAAGCAAGCTCACACGTATGTCCAATAACCCTTCGCTAATTCGCGGCATCTTCTTCCGTTGTTGTGTTGCAGATTTTTTCGGATGAGCCATAATTCGCAAGAATTCAGTCGCACTCTTGCCAGTCCAGCTACAAGTTTTCCCCCATGCCGCGAATCGCTACCATCGATCGCAAAACGGCTGAGACCAACATTCAGCTCACGCTCGAACTCGATGGCTCGGGCAAGGCCGACGTGGCCACCGGCATCGGCTTCTTGGACCACATGCTGACGCTCCTCGCCAAGCACGCGGCCGTCGACCTGACGGTTCGCGCCGCCGGCGATTTACACGTCGATCAGCATCACACGGTCGAGGACACGGGGATTTGCCTAGGCCAGGCGCTCAAGCAGGCGCTGGGCGACAAAGCCGGAATCCGCCGCTACGGACACTTCACGCTGCCGATGGAAGAGACGCTGGCCACCGTGGCGATCGACCTGAGCGGCCGGTATGCGTTCGTGTTCCGCGCCGAGTTTCCCGCGGCCAAGATTGGCGACTTCGACAGCGATCTCGTGGAAGACTTCTGGCAGGCGGTGGCGGCCAACGCACTGTGTAACTTGCACATCCTCGTGCATTACGGCCGCAACAGCCACCACATCAGCGAAGCGATCTTTAAGGCAACTGCTCGCGCGCTGCGGATGGCCATCGAAGCGGATCCGCGAATGACCGGCGTGCCGAGCACCAAGGGTACGCTCGACGGCTAGACGCGTTTTCAGTTTCGTGTGCTACTGCTGGCTTGGCCAGCAGTGCGTTTGATTATGGATTCTTGCGTGACAAACCTTGCTTCGGCTCAATAACGAGTTTATGGCAGCTGCTCGGATGCAAGGGAATGCTGCGGACACACTGCTGGACGAGCCAGCAGTGGCACGCGTATCGGAGCGAAACATGCTCCATACGCCGCTACCCCGTGCCCACGCTACTTCGATTGCGGCGGCGCGCCCATCTGTCGCCGCGTCATCTCTTCCTCATTGACGTAGGTTTCCAAGAACCGCGTCAGTTGATGGAAGTCGCTGTCGACTTCAATCCGGCGAACGACCGTCACAAGCGTGCTCGGATCGACGAGTTCTTCAAACGGCACGTAATGCAGCTTGAACTGGCCGGTGAGGGAGACCATGACGCCGTTCCGCCCCTCTTCGACCAACGCTCGGTACGCGCCGACACCGAGCTGACATCCGAGTATCACGTCGAACGCAAGCGGCTGAGCGCATCGCGATTCGTAACCGAGCTGCAGCGCCGTAAGCTTTCGATTTTTGCCCGTTTGCTTAGCATATTCCTGCGTAATCAGGTCTCTAAAAAGATCGTGCAGATCCACGGCCGCCACGCTGATATGCCCATGCTCATCGCGGCCAATGCCTTCCAGATAACTTTGCGGTAAGAGCTCGGCCAGCCCTTCGGCAATGACAATCACGCCGTATTCCTTGCCGTCGCGCTCGCGCGTGGTCATTGTCAGCACGATGCGTTTGATCACGTTCTCCACATTCATGATCTTGTGCTTGCTGACCTGCCCAGTCTTGGGATGCATCACGTCTTCGGTGGTCGCGTACGATCCCTCGATGTCCTCGACGCTGATCACCAGGCTGGCTTCGCCCGCGATTGCCACGCCGTAGGCCAGCCAGCCGGCGCTGCGGCCCATCGCCTCCACGAGAAAGTACGCGCGGTTCGCCTCGGCGTCGGCGATCAGATTGCGGACCTCGCGGCCCAGGAAATCGACGGCCGTGAAATATCCGAACGTGAAGTCGATGCCGCGATAATCGTTGTCGATTGTCTTCGGCAAGTGCACAACGGGAATACACGGCGCATCGGCCGGCAGCCTTTCCTGATAAAGTTTGAACTTATTGGCCGTCTTGAGCGTGTCGTCGCCGCCGATCGATATCAGCCCGTCGACGCCGATCGAACGCAGCGCTTCGTAGACGGTTTTCAGCGGCTTCACGCGCGCCGGATCATCGAGATGCGTCAGGTGAGACACGTCCTTCCCCGGATTGGTCCGCGCCGTGCCAATGAGAATCCCTTGCGAATTGCGCGTGCGGCCGAGCATGCGATGATTGAGCATCACGTAGTCGCGGCCCTCCTGCAGCGGATGGTCCGGCGCGTACTCGACCAAATGCGAGTATCCATTTAACACGCCGACGACTTCGATGTTATGTCGCAAGAATGCGGTCGCGGCTGTCGAGATCACCGCGTTGGCCGCGGGTGCCGGGCCACCGGCAAACAAAATGGCTACCCGCTTGAAGTGATGAGCCGCGGCAGACGGCGACGCCATCGTGGAAACGTTACGGTCGGGCATTGCTTGACTCCGAATGCATCTCGCCTGTCACTTGGCTTTCTGTTGTTCGCCCGCCACAGCGTTCCGCATTTTAGCAAACTAGACCGCTTTAAACCAAGTTCGCTCAGCGCAGGTCAAGAAAACCAGTTTGATAGAAGTGGCAAAAATGCTTGACGGCCGCGAAAACGCCGCAGATAATGCGACCTACCATCGGATGAGCGCACACGCGGCTCAGTAGTCTACTGTTGTTTGTCCCCCGTGATTTGATGAGGACGCTAATGACTTGGAAGAGGTTTGTAACAACCGTATTGTTGTTTATTCCCGTATCGCCCGTTTTCGCCGCGCCAACATTGTCGGTCGTCCCGGAGGGGATTCAGTCCGGCAATTGGGTGTGGAGGATCGATGTTGGCCCAGATTTTTCGCTCGCACCTGACGGCACCCCCTTGGCTCTCGAGCTCGGCTTCCGCTTAACGGGCGCCTCATTGCTCAGCGCGACCAATATCAACCCAAGCGAATTTGACACTCAGAACCCAGGTTTTCCCATCTTCGGCTGGGAAGCCTACAGCGACACCAACGGTGACTCGGTGGTCGACAGCACTCCTCCCACCGACGACGAGCCGGTTGGTCTGCAAGTGAACACCGCGTTGGGCGAGATATTTGCCGCGATTGGCAGCGTGGATTTTCAAACCCCTGGCCTGAAGCCGTTTCTTCAAATCGTCGCGCAAGGCCCCGCCAACGGCGGAGCGCCGATTTCCAACATCGAGTGGCTCGGCTTTTACGGCGGCAAAGGCCGAATTGCTCAACTAGTGCCTCCACCCCAATTTGCGGCGAATTTCGATATCTATGCCGGTTCGGCGTCGCAGATGATCCCGGAGCCGGCGAGCGGTACGCTACTGGCATTCGGCGCTATCGTCGCGATGCTCGGGATGGCCGCACGCGGCCATCGGCGTGGCGACGCGATAATGTCATCCTGAGGAAGGCTTTGCGACCGAAGGATCTACGTTGCCTGCCGGCGACCCGGCGACGAACCAATCCTGCGCTAAGTCTCTCCAATTCGAGTTTTTGCTTTCGATCAGCGCGATTTTCTTCGATCGACGCCAACCCTTGATGCGCTTTTCTCCCTCAATCGCCTGCATGATGTCGTCGAAATCCTCGAACCATACAAGTTGTGTAATATTGTATTTGCTTGTGAAGCCCGGGATTAACTTGTGCTTGTGCTCGAATACCCGGCGCTCCAGGTCGTTCGTGACACCCGTGTATAACGAGCGGGACTTGTTCGTCATGATATAAACATAGTACCTGCGCATCGGACAAAGGATACCCCGCGATCGTGCCGGTGTCACCTTGAGGAGGCGCGGCCCCCAAGTGTCATCCTGAGGAAGGCTCTGCGACCGAAGGATCTACGTCGGTTCAACAAGATTCCTCGCTGCGCTGCGCTCGGAATGACAAACGTTGGCGCTTCGCTCAGAATGACACGTGTGACTATTCGGCCAGCAACGTCCGTTCGACGAACGTCGTGTCGATGCGGCCTTCGACGAAGGCCGAATGGCTGAGAATTTCCTGGTGAATGGGCACCGTCGTTTCAATACCCGCGACGTGCAGCTCCGAGAGCGCCCGCTGCATGGCGGCGATCGCGTCGGCGCGCGTGGCCTGGTGCACGATCAGCTTGCCGATCATCGAATCGTAGTAGGGCGGCACGACGTAGCCGCTGTGGGCATGTGAATCGAACCGCACGCCGAACCCACCAGGAGCGATGAGCTGCTCGATCTTTCCGGGTGATGGCTGGAAGTTGCGACGCGGATTCTCCGCGTTGATCCGGCACTCGATCGCCGCCCCGCGCTGCGGAATATCCGTCTGCGACCAAGGCAAGCGTTCGCCGGCGGCCACGCGAATTTGCGACTTGATGAGGTCGATCCCTGTGACCATTTCCGTCACCGGATGTTCGACCTGGATGCGGGCGTTCACCTCAATGAAATAGAAATTGCCCGTTTTGTCGACGATGAATTCCACCGTGGCCGCGTTCGTGTAATTCGCCGTTTGAATGAGGCGGCGCGCGGCGTCGCACATTGCGGAACGAGTCTCTGGCGAAATGCTCGTGCTCGGGCTCTCTTCGATTAGCTTCTGGTGTCGTCGCTGCACGCTGCAATCGCGCTCCCAAAGATGCACGACATTACCGTGATTATCGGCCAGCACCTGCACCTCGACGTGACGCGGGTGCTCGATGTATTTCTCCAGATACACGTCGCCGTTGCCGAACGCCGCCTCTGCCTCGGCCCGCGCTTGCTGCAGCGCCGACTTGAGCGCGAGGTCGTTCGACGCCACGCGCATGCCCCGCCCGCCTCCACCGGCCACTGCTTTGATGAGCACCGGAAAGCCGACGTCGTGCGCGAAACGAAGGGCTTCCTCCTCCGTCGAAATGATGCCATCGCTGCCGGGCACCACGGGTACATTCGTCTCGCGCGCGAGTTCGCGGGCCGCGTTCTTGTCGCCCAGTCGGGCCATCGCCTCCGGACTAGGGCCGATGAAATCGATCTTGCAGCTGCGGCAAATCTCGTTGAAGTGCGCGTTCTCGGCCAGAAAGCCGTAACCTGGATGAATGGCCTGCACGTTGCCCACTTCCGCCGCGCTGATCACGTTGGCGATCTTCAGGTAGCTGTCGGACGCCTTGGCAGGTCCGACGCAGTACGCCTCATCCGCCAAATCAAGGTAACGGGCCCCCCGATCCCCTTCGCTAAAAATGGCTACCGTCTCGACGCCCAGCTCCTTGCACGCCCGGATGATCCGCAATGCAATTTCACCGCGGTTCGCTACAAGAATTCGTTGGTACATGGGCGGGAATGGGGTTCAGGGTTCAGGGTTCAGGGTTCAGGTTGCGATACTGAACCCTGAACCCTGAACCCCGAACCCTAATTTGGTTCCACGCGGAAAAGCGGCTGGTTGAACTCCACCGGCTCGCCCGCTTGAGCAAGCACGGCGGCGATGCGGCCGGAGCATTCGGCCGGTATTTCGTTGAAGACTTTCATCGCCTCGACGATGCACACCGTGGTATCCGGCCCGACGCGATCGCCGACTTTCACGAAGGGCGGCGAATCGGGATTTGCCGCAGCGTAGAACGTGCCGATCATCGGGCTGCGGATGAACAGCGCCTTGCTGTCGTCGACGATCGCTTCGCCGCTCCTCTTTTCTCCCGCCGTGGAAGAACCAAGTGCGGTCGGCGCTCCGCCGGACGGCATCGCCGGAGTCGCGGCGACGGTGACCATCTCCGGGCCGCGGCGCAAGCGAATACGCTGGTCGCCTTGCCGCAGATCGATCTCGGATAGGTCGTGCTCGTTCATCAGCTCGATGAACTTGCGCACCTTCCGCACGTCAAACACGTCACCGGGAATCGAACCCGAATTACCCGTCATTCCCGTCTCCATAAAGGGTAGGGTATCAGCTGTTCAGTTTAACCGCCAAGAACGCCAAGTTCACCAAGAACAAGCACAAAACCAAGCCTGCCAATACAGCGTCCGACTCCATCCGACCTTGGCGATCTTGGCGTCCTTGGTGGTTCAATGGCGCTTGGCCGATCACGACGCCAACGCGCAATCCTCAAGTTGCTTCGGCACGTCGGAGAGAACCTCGCTTCCCGTGCGAGTCACCAGCACGTCGTCTTCAATCCTCACACCGCCCCACCCTGGTACGTACACGCCCGGCTCGACCGTGACGATCATGCCAGGCCGCAGCTTGGTCTTTTGACCGACCGCAAGTCGTGGCGCTTCGTGAATCTCCAGCCCGGTGCCATGCCCCAGGCCGTGTCCGAACAACTTCCCCAACCCGGAGCGAGTGATGATTCGTCGCGCAACGCGGTCGACTTGTTCACCCGTCATGCCGGGTCGAATGGCATCGATCGCGGCAAGCTGCGCTTTGAGCACAACTCCATATATCTTCCGTAGTTTGGGCGAGATTTTACCGGTGACGATGATACGCGTCAAGTCGCTCATGTAGAGGCCCGAGTTCACGCCCCAATCGATGAGCGCGAAGTCGCCCTCGCTCAAGCGGCGAGAAGTCGGCCTCGCATGCGGCAGTGCGGCGCGCGGGCCGACCGCGACGATCGCCGGAAAGCTTAGCGACTTCGCGCCAAACCTTCGAGCTTGGTACTCCAGCTCGGCCGCCACGTCGAGCTCCGTCATGCTGGGCGTAAGGCTCGCGCGGACGACGTCGAACGCCCGCCGCGCCTGCTGGCATGCCACGCGCGTCGCATCGACTTCGTCTTTATCCTTCACGATGCGAAGCCGCTCGACCAAATTCTCCGTGACGACAATCTTCACATTCGGCAGTGCCTTGGCGAGCGATTGTTGGAGCGAAACCGTGGCCGAGCTGCCTTCGATTCCAAGCCGCTCGATCTTCGCCCGCTTCACGACCTTCGTCACGGCCTTGAGCATGGTGACGCCCGGCGGACGAATCTCCAGCGCCAGGCCGGGGCACTCCTCTTCGAGCTGCGTGGTGTAGCGCGGATCGGTGACAAGCTTTTCGTCGTCGAGTGTCGCCAGCAGGTAGCTGTCGTCGCCCGTGAAGCCGGTGAGGTACGTCACGTTCGTGAAGTTCGTGACCAGCAGCGCATCGGCCTCGGCTTGCCGAACCAGCGTGCGCAGTTTCTTGCGACGAGCATCGAATGACGACATAAGAAGAAATCACTCTAGCCGGCCTCTATGAGGCCGACAAACTGTAGCTGTCCTCTATGAGGCCAGCCGCTAAGCAGGTGCAGATGACCGCCACCGCAATACGCTGTGAATCAGCAAGGCCACATAATACTGCCGCGGACCAATCGAGCAAAGGCCGACGACACGGCGAAGCCGTTCAAGACTTGATTGTAGGAGGCGTCTCCGACGCCGATTGCGGTTTCCAATATCGAGCGGAATCGGCGTCGGAGACGCCTCCCACACACACGCATTGCAGACCGCTTAGCGGCCCGCGCGGCGACGCCTTCTGAATGCCAGGGATGCCGCGGCGAGCATCGCCAGCATGGCGGACGACGGCTCGGGCACGCCCGCGCCAAAAAGGGCCTGCATCGCGCCGCTTGCGATCGGCGCGTTCAACGCGCCGCGCAGCAATAGAAAGTCAGAGACGTTGGTCTGGCCGTCCAAATTAAGATCGCCGTTCGTCCACGAATCGTAGTCGCCGCGCCCGGCCAGGTTGTTGAAGCCCCAACCTTCGACAAACGCCGACACATCGTCGTCGGATGCGAGTCCCGTGCCGTTGCCGGTCACCAGACCGTCCAAGTTCACGTCGCCCATGATGGAATAGTTTCCGCACGTCTTCATGATGTCGCAGATGCTCAATTTATACGGCTGATTGTAGTACGAGAGGTCGGCAAACGTCGTGCTATTTCCATAAACTGCGTACGTCCGTGGTTGATTTCCGTAGATCAGTGTGGCGTTGACGATGCCGGCCAAAACCCAATCCGGATTCTGGGCGGTGCCGCGATTGTAGAATACGGCGCCGCCCGAGTCTTCGCCGACGGCCTGAGCTTCGAACGGCAACACGCCGTTGTTTGTTCGATCGAACCGCGTCACCATTGAAATCACATCGCGCGTGATGCCGTCGGCGGTTTCCAGAGGCAATACGGCCGTCGTGCTGCTAAGGATCGTGGTAAACGTGTTGCTGCCGAACTCGCTGCTGGAGGGATCAGCCAGGCGATTCGTGCCGAAGCGCTTGGAGCGCGTGTTGGCAAGCGTTTTGTAGCCGTGAACATTGCCGCCCGACGTAACTTCAGCGGTAGTCCAATTCGGGGGGGGGTTGTTCAAATTCATCGACCACTGCGTCTCGTTCGTCGCGCGCAAGCGGCCCTGACCAATGAACATGATTTGCGAACCCGAATTGCCGGACGAGAGCGGTGATTCCGATGCGACGGTCAGTGCCGGCAAGTTAGGCGTCCCGCTAATGCGGAACAAACGCAGATCGGTTTGAGTTGTGAGCGAAGCGCCGCCTGCCATCGACGCAGGCGGATTGCTGATGATGAAGTTCTGGCCGGTAACTGGCGCGAAGCTTCCGGTGTCGAATGTGGCCGTGCCCGCGCTAATGTGGCGCGCGGTCAGCACCCAGTTGTCCCCCAGGTACGCGAAATTCGATCCACTTTGCGTGACGTTTCTCCAGCCGGGGTCGCCTTCATCCCAATCCGGCAGGCCCGCGGCCGGAACGTAATCCGCCGGGTTGACGTTCGTATCATTCACGGGGCCGACGACGACCGCATGTGCCGACGTGCTGAAAACTCCCGACAGCGCGAAAACCAACAGCGCGAAGACGTATTTTGACATCCGCCGCATCGCGATTCGCGAATGTTGGCTCGTGACGAAAGCTATCGTGCCGATGGGTATAGCACCCATGAGAATCAGACCTCGAAAATCGAGAGCGCCGCTTAACGATTTAGATTGGATGCCTGTTCCGAACGGTCGCGGGCGCGAGGTTTGCCGCGCCAAATTTGCCCTGCCCGCCGATTTTCATTATACACCTTTCATCGCCGAAGACTACAATATTTCACGCCCGGCACGAAGATTGCTTCCAATTATTCGGTAGCCCTCCGTCGGCCGGCAAAATCGGACGTCGCTACGTCCGCTCAAGGCCATCTACCATGACCGTTACTCACCAACGGACGACCGGACTATTGCTCAGCGGCGGGGTGGACAGTGCCGTTTTGCTCGACCAGCTTCTTGACCGCGGCTGGCGAGTCGTGCCGATTTACGTGCGCACCGACTGCGTGTGGCAAAGCTGTGAACTGCTCGCCATCGAGCGGTATCTGACCGCTGTCGCTCGGCCCAGCCTAATGGAGCTTGTCGTGTTGGACATGCCCCTGGAGGACCTCTACGGCAACCATTGGAGCTTCACCGGCAACGATGTGCCCGACGAGGCGACACCGGACGAAGCCGTGTATCTGCCAGGACGCAATCCACTTCTCTTGATCAAGCCGGTGCTATGGTGCGTCATGCACGGCATCGAACACCTGGCGATGGCGACATTGGCCAACAATCCGTTCGATGATGCAAGGCCCGAGTTCTTCGCACGATTTGAATCAATGATTCGCCTGGCCGCGGATGCGAACATCACGATCGCACGGCCATTCGATCGTCTGGCGAAGAGTCGCGTGATGGAATTAGGCCGACACCTGCCGCTGGAGCTGACGTTCTCCTGCCTGTCGCCCGCAGATGGATTGCATTGCGGCGGCTGCAACAAATGCGCGGAACGCCGCCTGGCGTTTCATCGAGCCGGCATCAGCGACGCCACGAAGTACGCACATGCTGTTACAGCGGGGTGCGATCGCGTGCCGTTACGATAAGGCACGCGATGGTGGTGTGGGGGTGCCATGCCCACGGCTCTGCGTGGGCATGTGGTTCACAATGCAAGCATGGCCACTCAAAGCAGTGGCCATGGCACCCCCGCGCGCAAAAAAGCAGTCCGGGCAGCTCGCGTGAGCCGGCACCGGACTGGGCCCCCCTGGGAATTCGCGATCGTAGCTCTCGGCTTTCGTGTGCTTGAGTGTGCCACTGCTTGCGGCGCACCAAGCATTGGCCCAACTTCCCACCACGCCGCCCTTCGTCGAACGACGTAATCGAAGGGAAGCAAGCAATGCTTCCCTCACTCAACAAGTCGCTGCAGTCGCCGCGAGCAGCGGTACACTCCAAATCGTCACACAGCCGCGAGCATGCTGAGATTATCGTCACCGCCGCGGTGAACCTTTGCAATTCTGTGCCGATTCCTCCGACTCTTCCGATTGGCGAAACTTCTCCCGCCACCTTCGACTTTGCCTCATAAACTTTGACGATTAGGTCGATTTTGAGGGACAAGGAAACATGGCCCGACGATTGGACGCTGCGCGCACTGCAATCGGGCAGCCGACAACCGCTAGCTGCCAGCGCGAAATTCCACAACACAGTATCGAAAGCACACCACGATGGACGCGAGCGCACTGACTTATCTTGGACTCGCCATGACGGCGATCGTTGCCGCGCTAGTCGGCTTCAACGCCCTGGTGGGAAAAGGCCCGCGCGGTACGATCTCGATCCTCGTCGCCTGCCTGTTCACTTGGGCCGCATTCCTGCCGATCGTGCTGCGCGATCCCGACGACCTCACACTATCGAGCGATGTCGACTTGCTCATCACAGTGCTGCGTTTAGCCGGCGCCGTCGGCCTGTGCTTAGGCATCTTCGATCTGCTGCAAAATCGCGACGACGACGAGCAATTCGTCGTCGGAGAATGGCTGCTGCGGCAGCCGTTGCTCTGGGGCGTCGTCCTGACCGCGAATTTCTTCGCGATGCTGTACGTGGGCACGATCAATAGCCCGCTCCTCTGGCGGTATACGGCCGGCCATCCCGTCAACATGGTCGAGGCCGCGTTCTTCTTCATTGGCATGGCCATGCTTGTGATCCGCGCGAGCAATTTGCGCGGCCAAATGAACTCGATGCCGATGGTTTCGCTCGGTGTGTGGCCCGTTAGTGGGCAGCGTGTCGACGATTGTGATGGTTTGCTGAACCAGCTCTCTGAGTTGTCGCATCGATTGCAGCAAACCTATTTAGTGCGCCGTCTCAGTGAGGCGATTCAATTCGTCCGCCGCAAAGGCTCCGCCGACGAGCTCGACCCATACCTTCGCCATTTAGAAGAAATGGACTCGCTGCAGATGAACGCCGGTTACGCGGTGCTGCGGATCATCATCTGGGCAATTCCAATCCTCGGATTTTTGGGCACGGTTATTGGCATCACAATGGCCATTGCCAGCTTGACTCCCGACGCCTTGGAAGAGTCGATGTCGGAGGTCACGCACGGGCTGGGCGTTGCGTTCGACACCACCGCAGAAGCGCTCGCGCTCACGATGATCCTGATGTTCACCAAGGCCTGGGTCGAACGCGTGGAAGACCGTGTGTTGGCCGGCGTCGACGCGAAAGTCGCCGAAGAGCTTGTCGGCCGATTCCAAGTTTCAGCGACGCCCAACGATCCAAACGTGGCGACCATCCGCCGCATGTCGGAGCAGGTCCTTGAAGCGGTGGAAGCGCTGGCCGCTCGACAGGCCGAAGTGTGGAAGTCAGCCATCGACGAAACGCATCAACAATGGGCCGACGTGAGCATGGCCGCCGGCCACATCGTGAAGGATTCACTTTCGACCGCCATTCGCGACAACCTGGAACAACACGCCCGCGTGCTCGGCCAGAACGCGCTCAAGCACGCCGACCGCATCCAGGCCAGCACCGACAAGCAAGTCGAGATGCTCGACCGCGGCGCGCAGGAAACCGTCGGCCGACTGCGTGACGGCTTGGAAAAACTCGGCGAGCTATTGGTCGAAGCCTTGGAGCGCCACGGCGACGTGCTCATTAAGTGCGAAAAGGAGCTGGCCGACGAAAACCGCCAGCATCTCTCCGAAGTCGAGGCCGCGCTCGGCAGGAGTATGGTCGAGGCCGCCGAGCGGCAGGAAAACCTCATACGACAGAGCGAACACTTGCTCAAGGAAATGCAAGTCGCGCTCGTTGAAGCGGCCGGCGCCACGGTCCGTCAACAGGAACAGCTCGTTCGTCAAAGCGACGTGCTGTTGAAGGTCGTCGACGCCACGGGCCAAATCACGCGGCTCGAAGAATCGCTCACGCGGAACCTGGCCGCCGTCGGCAAAGCACACAACTTCGAGGAGATGGCGCTCAACCTTTCGGCCGCCATTCAACTGCTCGGCGCACGGCTCGGTCACTATCCGTTCACGACACGAACTCGAGACGTCACCGGCGGCGACGCCAGTCAAGCGGCGTGAGCCCTGGCGTACGTTAGGCTTTCCAGCCTGACTTTTTCCAACGCAGTCAGCCTAGAAAGGCTAACGTACTCCTACTGCCATGAGCCGACGCAAACCACCAGACAACTCGGCGTCGGTCTCGCTGTTCCCATTCCTCGCGGTGCTTCTCTGCACGATGGGCGCGCTACTGGTTGTGCTCGTGGCAGTGAGCCGATCGGCGCGAAACGCCGCCTTGCAACGGGCGCAGGCGCGGCAGCAGGCAGTCGCCGCTGAGGAAAACCCCGATGCCCGCGCCGAGCTCGACAAGCTCGAACAGTACACAAAACGGCTCAAGCAGGTTCGCGGCGAGGCTGAGAAAAGACTGCGTGAAGACCAGCTTCGTCTTAGCCAATTGGAAAACCACATGCGCAGCCTGCAGGATGAGCTGCAGAAGCTTGTCCTGGCCGGCGAGGAGCTCGATGCCCTGGATCAAGAGCACTACGACGATCGAAAGCAGGCTGAACGGGAACGCAATCGGCTCCATCAATTGATCGCGGAAAAGCAAACTGCGATCGAACAGCTTAAGAACAGTGCCGCGCCGCGCAAGCGCGCGTATGCGCTGGTCCCGTACGAAGGTCCCAACGGCACTCTTCGTCGGCCGATTTACGTCGAGTGCTGCAAGGAAGGATTGGTCCTGCAGCCCGAAGGCGTCGTCATCCGGCGTGAAGATCTGCGGCCGCCGTTGGGGTCGGGTAATGCTCTGGCATCCGCGCTTCGCGCGGCCCGCGACCACTACATACAAACCCACCCCGACGAAGGCACGGATCGCGACACCGAACCCTACCCGATGTTGTTGATTCGCCCCGAAGGCGCCGATCTATTCGGCCTCGCGCGGCGCGCCATCGAGGCGGCCGATTTCGACTTCGGATTCGAACCGGTCGAATCTCACTGGGAACTAAACTACGGAGTTCCCGATCCCGTGTTGGCGAATGTCGAGCAGCAAGCGTTAGACCAAGCGCGAGCGCGACAGGAATTACTGGCGGCCGCCGCGCCGCGCGCGTATCGCAATCCGGAACTCGGATCCTCCGGACGATTCGAGTACGACGACGAGGCCGACGATGAGCTGGGTTTGAACTTTGGTCGCGGCCTCGGCGGTGGCAGCGGCGGAGGCGGCACAAGCTCGGGGCAGTCGATCTTCGTTCCTTCGGCAAGCGGTACCGGGCCGAGCGACTCGGCGACAAGTGTGGGCTCAGCGAGCCGGGGCGTCCCCGCCCCCGACAACTCGGTCAGCGGCGGCAATCGATATGGCACCTCCGCAGGTAACGGCGGCGCCGGCGGGTCTGGCGACCGCGGAACTGGCAATGGCGATGCCGGCGCTGAAAGCGCCGACGCATCGCAGCCGGGCGGAACGTCGCACGGCGACGCCGACAACTCCGGTGGGGGCACCCAAATGCAAGCGGCCGGCCCGCGACAGGGCCAGAGCAACGCGGCCGACTCGTCGGCAGGCGGGACGCCGAGCTCATCGATGCCCGAAGAAGGCGCGGGCTTTAGCACGACGTCGGGAGCCCAAGCCTCGGTCGCAATGGGCGGATCGCCCAACGACGTGCATGTCCACCATCAGCGCGAATCCGATTCGAGCAAATCGGCCGGAGTGAATTGGAAGGCGCCGCGCGCAAACGTGCGTGCCGTCGCGGTCCGCCGCACGATTCGCATCGTGGTGCGCGGAGACCACATCGGTATCCTGTCCGACGAATCGCGTTCCGCGAGATCGGGTCCCGTCGGCAAAACGATTCCATTCAAACGCGACACCGTGGAATCGATGGATGAGTTTGTCGAAGCTGTCGAGAACCAGGTCGAGGCCTGGGGCATCGCCGGCGACAACCTGTATTGGAAGCCTGTGCTTGAAATCCAAGTCGGCCCCGACGGCGGACGACGCGCCGAGGACATGGCCCGCCTGCTGAAGAACAGCGACATCGAAGTCAAGCTTCCCGCCACCGCGAACAATCCAGCCCAAGGTGATTCTCGTGCGACGCGCTGAAGACAATGCCGATGAAATGATTGGCCAGGATTCATTTCTCGATGTGGTGACCAATATCGTTGGCATCCTCATTCTGCTCGTGATGGTCATGGGGATGCGCTCCTCGAAGGCCGCCGCAACCGCGGCCGGCGCCGCGGCAGGCACGAAAACCCTGCCAGCGATCAACGAGGAGCAGGTGCGAGAAGCCTACCGAGCGGCGGTAAGCGACGAGCGCGACGTCCACGAACTCGTTCGCCGTTCATACGATAGCCACAGCGATGCATTGCTGCGCGAGCAAGAGCGGCAATGGATCGCCGAGACCGTCGCGGAAGTCAAACAGGAAATTGCGGCGCGACGCGAGAAGCTCAGCACGAACGATCAACGCGACTTTGACCTGCGTCGCGATCTGACGGAGGCGCAACTTAAACTTGACGCGCTGACGCGCGAGCAAGTTGCTCTGCTCGCGGAGGATTCCGAGGTTGAAGAGATCAAGTGCGAGCCGACGCCGATCGCCAAGGCGGTGACGGGAAAGGAAATTCACATTCAATTGGCCGATGATCACGTCGCCTACCTGCCCGCCGACGAGCTTACGAAACAAATGTACGACGACTTCAGCCAAAACTCGTGGCGACTCAAGCAGGAAGATCAAATGATCCGGACGATCGGTCCGATGAACGGTTTTCGGCTCCAGTATGCGTTTGCAAAAACGGGTTTCGTGGCCCGCGGCCGCAATGGCGTGGTCACGTCCGGCCAGGCGGCCGAGTTCCAAGGTTTCTACTTGCTGCCCGTCAATACGCCTGTCGGCGAGCCGGCCATTGAGGCGCTTGCGCCGGGTTCGGAACTTCGTGAGCGCCTCGGGCAAGTCGATCCGACTCGGACGACCATCACAATCTGGACGTACCCAGGCAACTACGATCGACTGCGCGAGATGAAGCGCAGCCTGCGCGAGCTTGGTTTTCAAACTGCGATCCGCCCATTGCCAAAGGGCCGCCCAATTGGCTTTTCACCGACCGGCAGCCGTTCGGTCACCGAGTAGCGCACGTTTCATGAAGCAGGAGTGCGCGGCGTTGCCTTTTCGCGCGCGACCTCGCTGGAGAGTGTGTTCGGGTGGATTAGCGCGTGCAAGAACATAAGTGCGGCCCCCGTCACCAGCAGCGAGTCGGCGATGTTGAAGTTTGGCCAGGTCCACTGATTATTGATCTGCACCAGGATCCAATCGCGCACCGCGTGCGCTGTTTCACCGGCGCGCGGATCACTCGGCGGCCAAACTTCACCGTGCAGTCCCAGGCGATCGAAGAGATTTCCCAGGACGCCGCCCGTCACGCAGCCGAGCGCGAATGTGAGCCACGCATCGCGCGCCGCGCGAAACCAGAAGAGCCACACGGGGATCGCAATAGCTGCCGCAACGCTCAGCGCCGCGAACAACCAGACCTTGCCCTGGCCCAGGCCGAATAGGGCGCCTTCATTCAAACTAAGTTGAAACCCCGCGTGGTCCTGCCACAGCCAATAGACTCGCCCCGCGCGAAGCTCCGGCCACGAAAAAAGCCAGGCCTTTGTCGCCAGGTCGGCCGCCAATCCCACGACGGCCGGAACCACGAACAGAATGTAGCGCTTGGGCGATACGCGATCCATGGCACTTACTGTAGCTGAATTCGCAAGAATTCAGAACAGCGAGGTAAAGGCTGAATTCTCGCGAATTCAGCTGCTTCTGCTTATTGGTTTTCCTGCTGCTCGGCGCACTTGATGCACACCGGCGTGTAGGGAATCGCGTTCAGCCGCGCCTTGGGGATCGCACCGTCGCATTGAACGCAGCGGCCGTAGCTGCCACGTTCGATACGCTCCAGTGCGGACTCAATGTGACCGAGCATGCCTTCGTCGGCCTCCATCAGGCCCAGAGTAAACTCCTGCTCGAAATTGTCACTGCCCAGCTCCGCCATGTGAATCGGCATGGCGTTGCTGTCGCTGCCTTCCATGCCACTCTTCCGCAGCGCGACCTCGGCCATGGCCGTGACGTCGCCGCGCAGACGCGAGCGAATTGCGTGGAGCTTCTCCCTGTACGCGAGCATATCGGTCTTCTTCATGGTTGTTCTCCCAAGGCGTTGAAACGCTTCGCCGCGCGATTGCCGTCCGCACAGCGAAGACTCGTTATTCTAGGTACAAATATGGGCGGTTGTCTAGCAGTTGGTTTTACCGAGCGCCGCTCCAGCCGAGTTGCGGCAAAGGGACTCGCGCAGTAGACTGACTCATAAGTTCTTCGGCGGTAGAACTTTAATATTACAAGCAACGATCGCCGACGTTCGCAGCCAAGGACTCGTGGCTGCGGGGAGCGTTTTGCGCGCTCGTTTGGGTCGTCGCACATCGAACTTGGGTGGCACGCCCAGAGTCTTCGATGGGCGTGGTGAGTTGGGTTCCGCCACGCCCTTTGCCGACTGGAGGGCGTGCCACCATTTCCGGATACGAATTGCCAAAGGCCGACGCATGGCATCGACGGTGAAAACCAAAACCGACCTGGCGTTTCAACGCTGCGTGATGCCCGACTGCGCCGCGACGTACGACGTTGCCGACGTGCGCACTAGTTGCGACGCCTGCGGCTCGCTGCTCGACGTCGACTACGATTGGGACTCGCTGCCGGTTCCCAGTTCGCTGCAATCCTTCGAGGAAAAATGGAGCCGTCGCAACGAGCCGCTGTGCTTCAGCGGTGTGTGGCGATTCGTTGACCTGCTGCCGTTCGCGCCGACGAACAAGATCATCACGATCGGCGAGGGACAAACACTTTTGCACCCCTCCGATGGCGTCGCACGCTTCGTGGGCGTACGGCCGGGCAACTTGCTGCTGCAGTACGAGGGAATGAACCCCTCGGGCAGCTTCAAAGACAACGGCATGACCGCCGCCTTCACACACGCCCACACCATCGGCGCGCGTCGCGCCGCGTGTGCGTCCACCGGCAACACCAGCGCGTCGCTCGCGCTCTACTGCGGCGTTAGCAAGCTGATGCAGGCCATCATTTTCATCGGCTCCGGCAAGATTTCCTACGGCAAGCTCTCGCAAGCGCTCGACTATGGCGCGCTCACGATCCAGATCGCCGGCGACTTCGACGACGCCATGCATCGCGTGCAGCAAGTGAGCACGAAGCAGGGCATCTACCTCGTCAACAGCGTCAATCCGTTCCGGCTCGAAGGACAGAAGACAATCATGTTCCGCGTGCTGGAAGCGATGCGCTGGGAAGTGCCGGATTGGATCGTCGTGCCGGGCGGCAACCTGGGCAACAGCAGCGCGTTCGGCAAGGCGTTTTATGAGCTGCATCAACTTGGCCTGATCGATCGCATTCCGCGCTTGGCCGTGATCAACGCGGCGGGAGCGAACACGCTGTATGAGTTGGTCGAGGGCCGTGGCCTACGTTGGAACAACGGCCGGCCTGACGCGAGCATCGTCAACAACTACTATGCCGAGCTCGATGACGCGAATCGCCGCGCGTCGACCATCGCCAGCGCGATCGAAATTAATCGCCCCGTGAATCTCTATAAGTGCCTGCGGGCGCTCGAGTGCTGCAACGGCGTAGTGCGCGAGGTGACCGACCAGCAGATGCTCGATGCCAAAGCGCAAGTCGGCGCCAACGGCGTGGGCTGCGAACCAGCCAGCGCTGCCAGCGTCGCTGGTGCCAAATTGCTCCGCGCGGAAGGCGTCATCGCGCCGACCGAGCGCGTGGTGTGCATCCTCACCGGCCATCAATTGAAAGACCCCACGGCGACCGTCGCCTACCACACGCACGATCAAGCCGAGTTCAACCGCGTACTCGGCAGCCGCGGCGTAACCCGCGCCGCGTTCGCCAACCGGGCCGTGCAGGTGGAAAACAATCTGGACGAAATCATCCGGGCAATCGAGCTAAATAGTTGACGAAGGTAAGTCGGTGAGTCAGTGAGTCAGTACCGAAAGTATTCACCTACTCACTTAGAGGCTGTCCGGAAACTAAACCCCGGGAATTGCAGGGTTATTTGGTGCTAGCAAACAAACGCGGGCTCTTGATTTTGTAGGGTCTGACGAAATCGAGCG
>JAKEIB010000327.1 GCA_022614705.1 Planctomycetota bacterium
CACCCAAAGCAAGCTCACACGTATGTCCAATAACCCTTCGCTAATTCGCGGCATCTTCTTCCGTTGTTGTGTTGCAGATTTTTTCGGATGAGCCATAAGTACTTGTCGACCCAAGTAATCCGTCAGGGCGCACGTCCGGCTTGCACGGAGTCTCGGTTGTGAAATGCTGCAATCTCTATACGGTGCGGCAGCAAGATATCGTGCGTCAGATTGGCCGTTTGTCTTTGGAGCTACTCAGAGAAGTGGACGAGGCACTTAAGTCGGCACTTGATGTGTCGTGAACGCCGAATCAGCCGTCCGCTCGACGGTCGGCGAATCTCGTTTATGATGGAGGTTTTCCCAGGGCTTTACACCAGAGCCGCATCACCCGTTATTCCAGGTAGTCATGAAAATCGCAGTCATCGGCACGGGCTATGTCGGCCTGGTGACCGGAACGTGTTTCGCCGACAGCGGCAACGATGTCGCGTGCGTCGACATCGATCAGGCCAAGACCGACCTGCTCAGTCAGGGTGTAATTCCCATCTACGAGCCGGGCCTGGCCGAGATGGTCCACGAAAACCAGGCCGCCGAACGGCTGCGCTTCACCACCGATTTGTCGGGCGCGGTAAGCGCCGCCGAGATCGTGTACCTGGCGATCGGCACGCCGCAAGCGGGCGGCGGCGCCGCCGATCTGACCGCACTCTGGAAAGTCGTCGATAGCATCGCGCCCCACTTGCGGCCCGACGCGGTTGTCGTCACGAAGAGCACCGTGCCGGTCGGCACGTGTTCGAAGATATTCGCGCGGCTCAAAGAAGTCACGGGCCGCGACTGCGACGTCGCTAGCAATCCGGAGTTCTTGAAGGAAGGCTCGGCAATCGAGGACTTCATCAAGCCGGACCGAGTCGTTGTCGGCGTCCGGCGCCAGGAAGTCGGCGACGTGTTGCACGAGTTGTACAAGCCGTTCTTGCGGACCGAAAAGCCGTTCCTCGTGATGTCGCCGGAAAGCGCGGAGCTCACCAAGTACGTGGCCAACGCGCTGCTTTCGACCAAGATCAGCTTCATCAACGAGATGGCCAATCTCTGCGAGCGGATGGGCGCCGACATCAACGACGTCCGCCGCGGCATCGGCCACGACAGCCGGATCGGCTTCGCATTCCTGTTCCCCGGCGTTGGCTACGGTGGAAGCTGCTTTCCGAAGGATATTCGAGCGCTGGTGAAGATGGCCGAGGAGCTCGGCGTCGAGCCGCGCGTGATGCGTGCGGTCGACGAGGTGAACGAACATCAGAAGCGAGTCACCATCGAAAAAATCCACGCCCATTTCGGCGGCAACTTGCGCGGCAAGACGATTGCCGTTTGGGGTCTGGCGTTCAAGCCGCGGACCGACGACATTCGCGAAGCACCGGCGCTGGTGCTCATTGAATGGCTGCTCTCGCAAGGCGCCGTGGTGCGGGTTCACGACCCCGAAGCTATGGAAAACGTCCGCCAAGTTTATGGCGACAAACTGGTCTACTGCAGCAAACCCCTGGAGGCGATCGACAAGGCCGACGCCCTGGCCATCATGACCGAATGGGGCGACTACCAGCGGCCCGACTTCAAGGAGATGATCGCCCGGATGCGCTTCCCCGTCGTCTTCGACGGCCGCAACCTCTACGAGCCTGGGAACATGCGGCGACTCGGCTTCGTGTACCACAGCATCGGCCGACCCGCGGTGGGGAAATGAAAACGTGCAGCGTGCGTTTTGGATTAGTGTCATCCTGAGGGAGGCTCTGCGACCGAAGGATCCGACCCAGATTCCTCGCCGAGCCTCGGAATGACAAGTTCGGGCCCGAGGAACACGATAGGCATGAAATCACGAGTCTCCTCGCCTCCCCTTCTCCTTGTCTCCCTGTCTCTCCGCCCTGACTTGTGGCTGCGTCAAACAGGCGAAATTGTTGACCTAAGCTCCGGCTCCGCCTAGGCTTGGAAATGGGGAAGAGGCATGAACGCAAGTCGTCGGTACTACGCGGGGTTATTGGGCGCGCTGCTCTGCGCACTCATGTTAGCTTCACGCTGCGCCGCCGCGACTTCGCTGGGTGGCTTCATTCCGTTTGTCGGCATCGGGCTCACCAAGGAGTTCGAGACCTTCGACACCGACCCAACCGGCACATTTTTCATCGCCGACCCGGCCTATAGCTGGGGCAGCCCGCCGCTGGGGCCCGGCAGCTCCGCGTATTTCGATCTCGCCATCTTGGATACCGGCGCGGCGACGCACATCCTTACCCAAGCGGCGGCTAGCGGCACTGGCTTCAGCATTCAGGCCGAGGGATTGCAGGGAACAAATTTTCAGACGATTTTCGGCGCGTCCGGCTCGCTCTCGCTGCGAATCAACGATCCGCTGGGCGTGTACGCGGCTGGCCTGGGCGATCGCACCGGCGCCGGCGCCGCTTTGACGATGAATACGTCCGTCACATCGGAGTTCCGCGGCCAAACAAGCTTTTCATTGCTCGAGGCGCCTGCCGAGTGGACGCTGCCAAATATCATTGGGCTCCCGATGGCCGCGCACCATGCCATCGCCATCCGCAACAGCGCCCCGCAAATCTTCGAACTGCAGGGCCGCACGGTCCGCACGCCGGATATCGAGCTTGTGGACTTGGGAACCGGTGATGAGCAGGGAATTACGCGGCGAACCAATTTGCGGATTCGTCCATCCGCCGGCTTTATCCAAGGTCCGCTTTACGTGCAGAATCTCGATATCTTCAGCGGCGATTTTCACGACAACCCGCTGTCACCCTCAGTGATTGAAAACGGCGCAATGTTTGTTGAAATCGACGCCACCAATGGCACGCGTTTTCTCCAGGACAAGGAATTCTTGTTCGATACCGGCGCCGATTTGACCGTCGTTTCCGAAGTCACCGCCGCTCGTCTGGGTTTCGACGTCGAATTCGATCAGCCGGATTTCTTTCTGGAAGTGGAGGGCGCCGGCGGAGTTACCAGTGGTGTTCCAGGGTTCTACTTGGATGAGCTGAACATCGATACCGTGGGCGGCTCGTTCACTCTGCAGAACGTGCCGGTCGCGGTGCTGGACCTGCCCAACCCCAACGATCCAGCCAACGTCGTCGATGGCATTCTCGGAATGCATCTTTTCAACGGGCGAGACATTGTGATTGATGCCAACCCGGCCGCCAGTCCCGGAGGCGGCGCTCCGCCTCGCCTGTACATCAGCGATCCAGTTACTCAAGCTCACAGTTGGAGCACGACATCCGCCAGCGGCAATTGGGCCACAGCAGGTAATTGGAGCGCCGCGGGAACGCCCGACATGATGTGGGACGCCACCGTCGCCAACGTATCCGGCAGCGACCAGACGGCCGTTGTGTCGGTGAATTCGACCGTTTTCCGGCTGACCGTCTCGGGAACGCCTACCGCCGACATGACGGTCCTTGTGAACGCCGGTGCAACCCTCACCACGTTCGGCGAAGCGTTAATCAAAGAAGGCGGTCGCATTGAGTTGGCCGGCGGAAAACTTGACACGCAGTTTGTGAACATCGACGGTGGCGTACTCGCAGGTGAGGGCGAGGTGTTCGCCGGCACCGGGCCCGTCCAGAGTCCGGTCCGCAACTTGAGCGGCCGCATCGAGCCCGGCGACCCCATCGGCCTGTTAACGATCGACGGCGACTTGTCGCAGCAGGGGGGCGGAACGCTGGCGATCGACCTTTCCGGCACGACGGCCATCACGCAGTACGATCGCCTCGCGATCGATCGCTTCGCATTCTTGGCCGGTACGCTTGAAGTCGACCTGCTTGGCTTCACGCCAGGCGTGGGCGCGATGTTTACCATTCTCACGGCCGGCGAGGGCGTGGTCGGCGAGTTCGACAATTTGCTGCTCCCGGTAGGCTTTCAATGGGGCGTGGATTACAACGCCAACGACGTTGTGTTAACCGTCCTGGGACTCGGTCTGGCGGGCGACTTCAACGCGGACGGCACGGTCGACGCGGCTGACTACGTGTGGTGGCGCAAAATGGGCGGCACGCCACAACAGTACCTCGACTGGCGGAATAACTTCGGTATGTCGTTACCCGGCGGTGGCACCGGCGGCAACAATTCAACTGGCGTTCCCGAACCAAGCTGCATCACTGTCATGATGCTCGCCGCTTGTGGCTTAGTGTTCTCACGCCGCCCGTTCACTCGGGCCGTTCGGTCCGCAGCGTCGACGACGCGGTGATTGTCGTTTTGCTCGTGAACCGCGGGGCGATCAGGCCGTTTTGATTCATCGGAATTTGAATGTTCACAGTCACCGCCTCGGTGTCGGTTGTTACCGGGTCCGGGCTGATGGTGACGGTGGCGCCGCGCGTACCGACGATGTTCAGCAATCGATTGGCCATCGTGCGCGCTTCGGCCGAGGTGGCGCCGGGCACGATCGCGGTGCGAGCCGCTTCATAGGCCGCATTGTCGGCCGTGTGTCGAACCACATTCAGCCAGCCAAACTCGAACGCCGCCAACAGGAATATGAAGAACACGGGCGCGGTGAGCGCAAACTCCACCGCCGTGGCGCCGCGTCTTTGCTGGCAACGTTTGTGCGACGTAATCCGCATTTCTGGCTCTCGCTCTCGACTCTTGAACCTTGCACTACTCGGTAAGCATCACGGGCAGCGTTGCCGCGATTTTTCGGAACGCCGACACGAGTTGGACTTGGTCATCCGCATGGAAGTGGAGGCCGCCTGTCGCCGCGGCAACCGCCTTCATGCGTGGAATATCGGCGTCGGCGCTGAACGTGACCGTGTGAATCACGATATCTTTCTGGGCGGCAACTTGCGCCGAAAGGATCGGCTCGGGACCCGTGTTGTGAATGCCGTCGGTCATCAGCACCATCGTCCGCACGGCGAACGGCCGGACTTTCGAGCCGGTCAGCACCTTGATGCCGTCGTCGATGCCGGCGGAAATGGCGGTCCGGCCCTTGACCGGCTTGCTGCTCATGCGCGCCATGTTGCTGCGGACAGGCGAATAATCGCCCGACAGGTCCGCGTCGATCGTGGAAATCTTATATGTATTGCCGCATTCCGTGGTGTTGCTCGAGTAGCTCACCAGGGCGACGTTTTCGTTTTGCTTCGTCTTATCCAGTTCGACCAGAAACGATTCCAAGGCGATTGCCAGCGCACCCCAGCGGCTCAGGGTCGGGTGAGGCGGACCGCAGTTGGGCGCTCCTCTCGGGAGTACCGATCCTCCGCTCAGGACCCACATCATCGAACCTGAACGATCAACGACGAGGCAAATGTCGCGGTCGAGCTGTGTTGAGGCGGCCACATGTTCTGGCTCGAAGTCGGTTACACCCAACACGCCGGCAAACATCAGGTCCACTGGTCCGCCCAGCGAGCCGTTGGTACGCCGGCCAAAGACGCGCACCGCGTTTGGTTTGGTGGAATTGGCGGCGAAGTTGAATCGCGACGTGGCGCTAGCCTGCGTCGAAGAACCAATCACGATGTCTTGGTCGGCCAGTTGCAGCGGCGCGCCGGCAACTTCATTGCGAAGCGCTGCCTGCTTGGCACGTTGCCGGGCGGCGGTTTCGTTCTGCGCGAGACTCAGCTCCTTCGCGCCGGCACGGGCGGCGGCATCGGTAGCTGTTCGCAATTCCGTGCGCACGAGCTGCATCCATGCCACGTCGACCGCGAAGGCAGCCATGATAATGCACAACGGCAAGCAGAACGCGATCAAAACGAGCATCGCAGCGCGGCGGCTCGTTCGGCGAATCTTGCGGTTCATGAGTGTTGTACTCTCGTGGGTGATGAGTGAGCAACTTGTAGCTGGGGTCTGTGACCCCGGCTGATGCGAACAAGTCGGCCTCACAGAGGCCAGCTACAATTTTTTAGTTTTCCACCATCATCGACGCCGTCGCCGTAAGCGTCCGGCCTCGATAGAATGTCGTAGGCACGACGGAATTCGAGTCGCATGGCGCGGAAACCGTCACGTTGACGAAGTCACCCGGCTGCAACGCGGCAATGTTGGCCGGGCTGATCGTGACCGTGCTCCCGCGCACTTTGCGATCGGTCAGGATTTGATCGCACGCTTTCTGCACGCTGCCCGAAACCTGCCGTTCCGCCAGTGCGGTGCGAACTCCTTCGTACGCTGCAACCGTCAGCGACTGCTTCAGAAATATCGCCGAGCAGGCTTCAATGGTGGCAATCACGATCAGCACGACGATCGGCAGGCACACGGCGAGCTCGGTCGCGGCGACGCCGCGGGACTTCGTTCCCCGACGCGGTCGTCGAACACCGCCAATCCAATTCGCAGCTTTCCTCAGGAGGTTCATACAATTTTGCCAATGGTGCGTTGAATGTTCTGGATAGTCCTGTTCGCAGACTAGTTCTTCGATGCGACAGGCTCTTTGCTGTTGACGTCCTTCTCATCCTCGATCAATTCCAATTTCGCCAACATGGCGTTGTAATCATCGGCCAGCTCGTGCCAGAAGTCGCGCTTGCGGAATTTCAGCTTGCGCGGCTTCTCGCCTGAAACGATGCCGTGGAGAGCGCGCCGCAGGTTATGAATCGGGCCCGCGAAGCGGTGGCTGAGCTTGATCGTATCGACCACGAACACCGGCAAGAGAAACGTAAGCACGAGCAAGAACGGACCGTGCGTCCACCACATGTCTTGCGCGTGGGCCGTCAGCGGTCGGAATGGGTTCGACAGCACCTGCAACAGGAATGCCACCAACGCCGCGACCGCCAGAAATATCAACCAGTGCAGAATGATCCTGCGGGCCAACGAACCTTGTACGTGCGTGTCGACGAAATGCTTTGTGCGTCGAGGTTTATTCATGGGCGGCGAACCTTTTTAACTTGCGAACCGATGGACAGCCCCCGGCGGCTGGTGAAACTCGCCAACTGCATCGAAACGTTTCCGCTGACACTTGCAATTGGCAATTCCCAAGACAATGGACCTTGCAAAAAGTCTAGGTCACTTCGCCGAAAGGGGACGGTGCGAGGTTGAACTCCGTCCGAGCAGGGGTTTTCCCGAATGCGAGCCGCATGGACCGCAAATTCGGTACAAAGCGAACGAGCCGACACAAAACATATGGTGAGGCACCCAGAAGCCTGGCGGGGGCGTGGGCGCGCGTCGTCGAGGGGTTTTGCAACATTTGTCATTGGCGTTTTTCTCGGGGAATCGCGTAGATTGCCAAAACTTCCCCCTGGGGTTTTGGCCATCTGTCGCGGAATTGCGACAGTGTGGAGGCTTCGCCCGAAAGTGCGGTTCTTGATGAGCGCTGTGTGAGCGCGCACCCCGAGCGCCAATCACGGTCCGTGAATAATGGGCTATCAATCAAGTTGTCAAAGAACCAATGGAGGCCGTCGAATTCGCTAGTCAGCCCCAGGCAGAGCCGCCGCAAAAAAGGTGACAGCCAGCTTTTGCCGGAACGGCCCGAACGGGTGCTTTGCACAAAAGGTGGCTGCCACCTTTTTCGCGGCGTTTACATGTTTCTCCTTGTGCCTGATGTGTCTGGTTTGTCAAAAAAAGAAATGATGGGCCCACAGGGCCGACGATCGAGCGGCGGGGCGTAGCGACCGACAATGATCCGACCAGGCATCACCGGCATGGTCGGCGGCCGCGGACGAGCGCACGCTGGATCTTAAACCCAACCGCCCTTCGTGGGGCCTGCCGGCCAATGGGCCGGACACCAGCGCCGCAGAGCTGTATCGCGCATGAGGGAGGTAGCAAACCTATGCATGGGATGAATCAGTTGCGGCGCCGTACCGGCGAGAGCTCTTCCAGCAGCAACACGCGCGGGCGGTCATTTCCTGTTACGGGTACAAGCGTACACTAGGTGGCGAGGAATTGCA
>JAKEIB010000328.1 GCA_022614705.1 Planctomycetota bacterium
ACCCAAAGCAAGCTCACACGTATGTCCAATAACCCTTCGCTAATTCGCGGCATCTTCTTCCGTTGTTGTGTTGCAGATTTTTTCGGATGAGCCATAACTCACTCCTGGAGCATTTTCAGGTGCAGGACATGCGCCTCGGCATTTCGCAAAAAGATGCCAAGCTTCGCCTCTACGCCCTCGACAACCGGGAGCTGGACGTTAAATCCGTTCGCGAGGTGTGTGTCGTGGAGTACTGGCCGCTATTAGTCGGCGACCATCCACCCACCGACGAACTTTGGGCAGCGCTTAAGGAAGGCGACCCAGTCAAGACGCGCCAAGCCATCGAGGCCGGGGCGCACTTGAATTATCTACCCGTGACATCAGCAAGTCCGATCGCCCTAAGCATATTGAATCGCAAAGGCAACTGGCAGGAATGCGTGCGAGCGTTAGTTGAAGCGGGCGCGCCGTTGAATGGCATTCCTGGTCAAGAGCCAACGATCTATCGGACTGTTTGGCAAATCGTCCCGTGGATCGGCGATGACCCGTCGGCGATCCCGGCGATTGAGCTGCTCCTTGAATTGGGCGCGGACATCAACGCAAGATGCCATTTAAAGCACCATCACATCTGGACCGCACTACATCGGGCCGTCTCCAACTGCAATCCGCTGCTCGTGAAGTATCTCGTATCGCGTGGAGCCGATACCGAACTTGTGGACGACAAGGGCCGAACCGCGCTCTCAATGGCGCGAGACAACGCGAAAAACTGCCATGGCCAAGCGCAGCCGGCGAGCGAAGAAATTGTGCGCTTTCTGTCCGACCCACAGGCTAACTTGGAACGCTGAGTTGTGCGCGGATCCTTAGTTGTGCGCGGGCCTCCCGACACCGCACCCGCGCCGACCGAAGGTCTCCCCGTTTCCTCCTCTCTCGCCTCCCCCTCCCCCGCGCGGTGGCCAAATATCGTTGCTGAAATCGTTCGGCAGTTATGGTAGGAAGAGAGCTACCGCTGGTTCTTTGGCAACTCGAAAAGTGCGCTAATCGCAAGCCCTTCGACGCGAAATGGCCCGTGACCGCTTGCGCTGTCGTCGCTCGATGAAACGCTAAGAGCTAACAGCTTCTATTGACGTAAATTCACCGAGTTTTGCGCGCCGTTCCAGCCATCTGGTGCCCTTGGTCCAGGTGATTACACGTGTCGATTCGTGCAATATCGAGGAGTTTTGCACGCCCGCAATGGGACCCCCGAGCGCCGTGCAAAATGTAACGCTACACCCCGCAACGAGTTAGCAACCGAGTATGCGGAAGGCGCGGTGCAAAAATGCGTGGCGCTTGAGAAAACGGGAATTATGCGCCAAGCGTGCCCCGGAGAGTGTGCACAATGCACGACCCAAAAAGGCGCCGAAAAACGGCCGGCGTCGAGCCTTCTCGACGCCGGCCGCAACTAATAATCGTCCCCACTCGGAGAGGGCAGGGCGAGGGTAAATGGACCTATTCAAACACGTCATCCGAACCCGATTCGGTTTCCGCCGGCGCTTCTTCCGTGGCTGCTTCGCCTTCGGCCGGCGTAGCCTCCTCGGTTGCCGATTCGGTCTCCGTCGCGGCGGGCTCCTCCGTCGTCGAGCTGCCGAACAATTCGTCATCCTCGGCGGCCGGTTCGGTCGCTGGCTCCGTGGCGGGTTCGGCAGCCGGCTCTGTCGCTGGTGTTGTCGTCGGCTCGGTGGCCGTTTCGCCGAACGGATCGGCGGGCGTGGCAGCCGCGGCCGGTGCAGTCGTCGCCGACTCCGTCGTTGTCGTGCCGGTGGTAGTCGTTGCCGTTCCCGCCGCGGGTTGGCCGAACGGGTCAGGCGTGGTTTCGGTCGTCGTTGTGCCAATTCCACCGCCGCTAATCGCAGTCGGCGCGCTTCCGCTGGTGCGAATTTGCGCCATCTCTTGGCGGAGATGTCGCAGCTCTTGTATCACCGCCGCAAGTTGCTGCTCGAGCCGCATCGTTCGCGATTCAAGATCGCCGCCTGCGCGATTCATGACGGACATTTCAGCCAACGAGTCGTCCCCGCGAAAGGCAACTTCGTACTGTTCGCGCACAGGCTGCAACACGATTTCCAACTCGTTCGATTGCCCGTCGCGCCAAAATTCGACGACGGCCGTCTGGCCAGCCAACATTTCGCGGATCGTCTGGGCGACGCCATGCGGCGACGATGCGCCGCGGCCGTTGATCTGCAGAATCACGTCGCCCGATTGCAGGCCAGCCTGGTCGGCCGCGCTGCCCGATGTCACCCGGCGAATTTCCACGCCTGGTCCGCCGCTTTCCACAAGCCACACGCCGAGCTCACCCCGCTGCCCGCCGGCAATCGCCGCTTGTCCGCCGCGAAGCTGCTCATCGCGCGGCATCGCGGGCCGACCCGACGGCGCTGGAAACGGAGCACTGGGTGCTCGCTCGACGCGAATGCTCGGTGCCACGATTTCTTGCCCAGGCTCGATACTGGCCGCCGGCGCGGGAGGCGGTTCGGTACCTGGTCCCGCCTCCGTCGTTCCTGGAGCCGACGGTGTGTAATCCGTCGCAGGCGGCGGTGTCGATGGTGTCGATTGCTGTCCAAAACTGCTGACCACCGGCGAAACGGCCATCGCAACGGCAACCATTCCACACATGTACATTTTCTTCATCTTCAACTCCTTCGGGCCATACGACCTGTTAAACGCACCAAGCGACGAAATATTTCAAGCGAGCGGCGGCGTTCATCCCCGCCGAAACTCCACCGCGCTGCGCGCAATTTCGGCGCCGGCGTCTCTCACAAAGCAAACCCAATGCCAACTTGTCCCAACACTCGATTACGTTCGTCCGCACCACGGCAGCGGACAGACCGCCGCAGGAATGAGCGTACGCTCACTACCAACAAGAGCAAGAGTGGTGCGAAAAGTGCCAACCCGGCGGCTTGCAATCCGCATCGGTTCGAAGAGCAAGCTCGAGCGAGTCTTTGAACAGGAGAAAACAGAGAGAACAGAGAATTTCATATCCTTATGCTCTGTTACCTCTGTTTCCTCCTGTTCAAAACACACATTGGAACGCCGTTTAAATAGCGGTCGCAGCTTGTCAGGAACTTGCCGCGTTCACCAATTGCACGATCATTTCCCGAGTCGCCGCGTCTACCGCATCTTGCCACCGCGACGCGCCGAACTGCTGCGCGAATTCGCGGCGCTGGTGTGCGAAAATGATGCCCCGCGAGTTGTTGACGATTGCACCCAGGCCTTTCGAATCGAATGCCACTGCCACGTCGGCCGCCGTGCCGCCCTGGCTGCCAAAGCCCGGAACGAGGAACCACGTGTGCGGCATCGAGCGACGAAGCTCCACCAGTTGCTCGGGATATGTGGCGCCCACTACCGCCCCCACGCATCCGTACCCACATGCGCCGGCCGACTTCGAAGCCAGCATCTCGACATGTTCCGCCACGCAAGCATACAGGGTGCGTCCATTGCACTCGAGGTCCTGCAACATCCGCCCGCCCGGGTTCGACGTCTTCACAAGCACGAACAAGCCGCTGCCGCGCTCCGATGCGATGTCGACAAACGGCGCCAGGCTGTCGTCGCCAAGATAAGGGCTGACCGTGAGCGCATCGGCGCGCCACGCGCTCTCGCGGCCAAGGTAACCGCGCGCGTAAGCTTCGGCCGTGCTGCCGATGTCGTTCCGCTTGCCGTCCAGAATCACGAGCAATCCGCGCTGCTGGGCATGCGCGATCACGCGGCCGATTGCGTCCATCCCGACCGGCCCAAGCTCCTCAAAGAACGCCGCCTGCACTTTCACGATCGGCACGAGCGGCGCGACCACGTCGCTGACCTCATTGCAAAACCGCGCGTAGGCCTCGGCCTTGATTGTGAACGAGGCATCGCTGTGATTGTGAAACTGATTCGGCAGCATCTCCCACCGCGGATCAAACCCCACGCACACCGGGTTCCCCGCGCGACGTACCGCCTCAGCCAATCGATCGGCAAAATGTTCCATCAATATGTTGCTCCCAACGACGTCCTCAAACCAGCGCCGCGCGCCTGGTCGCCTGGGCCGGATTATAAACGCTTTCGCCGTGACTCGCACGCCGGGCCAACGAAGAACACCATTCGTCTCGCGCCGTTCACGGTTGCCCACCGACGCGCGTTCTGCGATACTCAATCAAGCGCCGCCCGCCGCAACGGCGGGCATCGCAAACCAACAGTTCGGGCCGTAGCGCAGTCGGGTAGCGCGTTTGGGTTAATGTCCTACGAGTCGGGATCGAAAACGTAGCACCGATTTGGAACAGACTCATGCGATCCACTTATACACGCCGCATTCGATTCGAGCAGCTTGAAGCTCGACACATGCTAGCCGTCGCTATTCCGGGCGACTACGACCAGAGCGGCGTAGTTGATAACAATGACTTCAACGAATGGCGAGCAAACTTTGGCCAGCCTGGTGACTCGCCGGTAGATGGCAATGCGGACGGATTCGTCGATGCCGCAGACTACGTTTTATGGCGGAAGAATTTTGGCAAGATAGCTCCTCCGAATGCTCCGGGTGAGATTTCTGCGGCTGCAACGGGTGCAACAAGTATCCAGGTCAGTTCGGAATCAGTCAGCGCTGCAACAAGCTATTCGGTGCAACGTCGTCAGCCGGACACGGAGACCAACTTTACAACCATTGCGTCTGGTCTAGCTACAACCAGCTACACGGATAACACCGCGAGTTCGGACACATTGTATGAATATCGAGTTGTGGCGACGAATGCCAACGGCGATTCGCCGCCAAGCAAAACTGCTGAGGCGACTGCTAATCGAGCGAACCTTACCGCCTATTGACCGCAATCAGTCCAAGACCCTAATATGGCCCATCGCAATAAATCTGCAACATTGGCCTGGACAAGTACATAATATCATGGGACAAGGCGCGCGCCATGAGCGTAGGCGCCTATTCGACGTG
>JAKEIB010000329.1 GCA_022614705.1 Planctomycetota bacterium
GCCGATCGGTTTGGTAGTCTGATTGCCCGACGAACGGGAGACGTGAAGCGATTGGCCGGCAATAGGCGGGCTCCGCTCGAGCAAAGAGGGGAACTGAGCTGGCCGCGGCTGACTGAACCGCGCGGGCTCGTGACGTCGCTGGTCGAGCAGCACGGATGGCGCATCGAGAACGCGACACGAATTCCCCACGACCTCTGGCCGGCGGGAAGTTTGCCCGAGCTAACGTTGGCCGAGCAGCTGACCGTGCTATTGATCGGTTTCGATTTGATGTTTGAAATCGATGCTCGGGAGCGTGTCGTGGAAATTGTGCCGATTGAGGGCCCATTGACGGACGCTAAACCGCAAGCGGAAGTTCCGCCGAGCGTGGCGCGGCCGCGACCGGCGCAGTCGCCTCGGGAAACGAAGCAGGTTTACACACTGCGCGTCAGGGAGCAACCGGTGAGGGCAGTGCTGCGCGAACTGACGCAGCGATTGAAATGGCCGATCGAAGTCGACGAAGCGTCGATTCGCGCGGCTGGGCTATCGCTCGACGAGCGCGTGTCGTTTGCCGTGGAGGACGTGGAACAGGAGGAATTGCTCGACGCGCTTTTGCGGCCTGCTGGGTTGGATTTTCGCCGCGAGGGTGAGTTGCTTAGGATCGTTCCTCGAGAAGACGCAAGCGATTGACTACGATGCTACGAGTCGTTCGAGCTGCTCGCGGATTGCGGATTCGATCTTGCCGCGAAACATCATGGCGGAGAAGGGCAAGTCGCCGGCGAGATTCAGCTCCTCGTCGGTGACGGTGATTCCGCCGTCGAGTGGAATGCCGTAGGTCTTGAACTGAAAACGAAGCGTCTCGCCCTCCCACGATTGCTGCAAGTCACGGACCTGATCCTTGAATTTGTCTTGCAGCACCTCGGCGAACCGCTCAAGCCGCGAATGCGCCTCCTGCTGCGTCAACTGGTGTGGAACGCGGACGCCGAATTTGGGCATGATGAATCCTATTGTTCGATTCTGGATGTTCGATTCTGGATTTTGTATATCGATCATCCAACATCCGACATCGAGCATCGAACATCATCAGATTATTCGCTTCCCGGCTCCTCGTAGTCGGCTCTGTCGGCTTCGTGCCACAGCGGCAAGCCTGCGCGGACCCGAGCCGCGAGGATATCCAATTTCTCCGGTGTACCTGGAATGGCCGATGTCGCCTGATACCGGTTCGGCTCGACCTCCTCAGGCTCGAAAAACCAATCTCCGTCTCGAATCGCATCCAATACGTTCTTCAACACGATACCTACCCCCAAAACGTGACGCGAAGAAACCTCGGCCCGGAACAAGGAGTGGCCGACGACCATTCGAGTATCCGACATTCACTCGCTTTGTCAAGAAAAATCTTTGGCCAGCGGAAAGGTCACGGGCCGCCTATTCATCGGCAATTGCACTTTGCGATTTGGCGCGGGATATGCATTCGGTGCGCCTTCGGCCGCGGTCATTGCCTGCCGCAGGGCATGCACCCGTTCCCGTGTCACGGTGCCGCCGCGCCCAGCGGAGCATGCCGCCGCACGAACGGCCACCAGGTCGGGACCGAGCCGCACTGCCGCCGCGAAACCGTCACCGGATAGCGAGCCGGCCAACACGATGCATAGCCCGTGTCGCCGAATGAGTTGAAGGAAAGGACCGAGCTCTTCGATTGGCCAATGGTCGAATAACGTGCCGGAGGATTTATCCCAGGTGTCGATGAGCAGGGCAGGACAGCCAATATCGACCGCCGCTCGCAATATGTTCTCCGGCGCCGGTGCATCAGCCGTCCGCCAGTCGGCATACACGACGGCTACTGGACTGGCGTTGGTAGCCATATCGCGATCCGATAGCGCGGCAATGGCGTGGCGCCAGCGTGATGGCCACTTCGCGATGTTTCGGCAGCGCGCCAAGCCGATTTTGAACAACGAAACACCGGCGGGAATTGACGGCGACGTTAATCCTTCGATTTCGAGCAATTCGCCCACAGCGGCGGTTACAGTCGCGCGGCCATTCACAGCGCGAACAACTTCGGCAATCGTGGCGGGGTCGGCGGCGCCGAGCGAGCCCCGATCGGGTTCCTTCACGTCGATGAAGTCGGCGCCACCGTCGAGCGCGGCGAGCGCTTCGGCAGCGCTGCGAACACTTACCAAGAGGCCGGGCCGGTTGCGAAAGCTGTCGTGTATCATTCTGCGATGTTGTCTGTAGCCGGCCTCGGTGAGGCCGGCGGTTGCGAATTCAGCCGGGGTCACAGACCCCGGCTACGGTTTCATCCCTCACCGTTTTCACGTCCTTGAGCCGCCGGTTGAGCCAGCGGATCAGTTCCGGTGACAACGGCTCGCACCACGTTCCGCGGATTGTCACGTAACCATTGCACCAATTCCCCAGCGCGGGCTTCACTTGCTGTCGGGCCCATTCGGTGTCACGTTGCGAGAGCCGAGCGACCAAGTTGGCGGTTTGCTGGCGACTTGCAATGCCGCCGGGCAAAGTCGCTGGACCTTGGCCCACGAAGAACGATTCAACGAC